>JANRLS010000131.1:0-7827 GCA_033762315.1 Pirellulaceae bacterium | reverse complement strand
CTTCTTGGCCGACTTGATCGTATCGGCATGGCCCAGTTCCTTGAGCTTGCGGATGATGACCTCCGGCGCGTTGAGATCGACCAGCTTCCGCAGGCGGTTATTGCGGTTGATAATGCGTCGATAGAGGTCGTTCAGGTCGCTCGTCGCGAAGTTGCCGCTATCGAGCAGCACGAGGGGGCGCAGGTCCGGCGGAATGACCGGGATGACATCGAGCACCATCCACTCGGGGCGGTTGTCGCTATCCCGGATGCTTTCGACAATCTTCAGCCGATTGATGAGGTCTTTTTTCTTCTGCTTGGAGTTGGTTTCGACCAGTTCCTGGCGCAGCTGCTCCGAGAGCTTCACAAGGTCGAGCCCCGTCAGCAGTTTGCGGACCGCTTCGGCCCCCATTTCGGCATCGAACGAGCCTTCGCCATATTGCTCTTTGGCGGCGCGAAACTCTTCCTCGGTCAGCAGTTGCTGCTTTTCGAGGTCAGTGCTCTTGGGATCGACGACGACGTAGTCCTGGAAGTAGATCACCTTTTCCAGGCTGGTGGTCTTCATGTCGAGCAAGTTCCCCAAGCGGCTGGGCATCGCCTTGAAGAACCAGATGTGGACCACCGGCGCGGCGAGCTCGATGTGCCCCATCCGCTTGCGGCGGACGCGGCTGTGGGTGACTTTGACGCCGCAGCGATCGCAGATCATCCCCTTGTACTTCATTCCGCGATACTTGCCGCAGGCGCACTCCCAGTCCTTTTCGGGGCCGAAGATGCGCTCGCAGAAGAGGCCGTCTTTTTCCGGGCGATAGGTGCGATAATTGATCGTTTCGGGCTTTTTCACCTCGCCGAACGACCACGAACGGATGTCGTGCGGCCGGGCGAGGCTGATTTTGACCGAGGCGTAGTCGTTGATGCGGTCGTAGGTCGTTTCGCCGATGGTCATGGGCCTTTTCCTCTGCTGGGGACAGGGGCAGGAGTGGTTCTAAACTTGAAATCCGAAGCTCGCAGCACGAAACAAATTCCAATCCTCCAATGAGGGAACGCATTTCGAGCTAGCGTCGCGGACTTCCTTTTTGTCGATTTCGGTTTTCGGGCTTGTTTCGAATTTTGGAATTCGGATTTCGTGCTTTTGGCTACACGCGCCGCTTCTCGAGCTGCATGTTGAGGCCGAGACCACGGATTTCGTTCGTGAGCACTTCGAAGCTCGCGGGGGTGCCGGCTTCGAGCGTGTTCTCGCCTTTCACCATCGATTCGTAAATCTTGGTGCGGCCTTCCACGTCGTCGCTCTTGACGGTGAGCAGCTCCTGCAGGATATAGGCCGCGCCGTAGGCTTCGAGCGCCCACACTTCCATTTCGCCAAACCGCTGGCCGCCAAACCGGGCCTTGCCACCGAGCGGCTGCTGGGTGATGAGGGAGTACGGACCGGTGCTGCGGGCATGCACCGTGTCATCGACCAGGTGATGCAGCTTGAGCATGTAGATGTAGCCCACGGTGGTCTCTTGCTGCAGCGGCTCGCCCGTGCGGCCATCGAATAGCCGCTGCTTGCCGTGCGCCGGCAGGCCGGCTTTGGCGAGCAAGTCGTTGATGCCCTTTTCGGTCGCGCCGTCAAACACGGGCGTGATCGCCTGAAAGCCAAGGGCCGCCGCGGCCCAGCCGAGGTGGGTTTCCAGAATCTGGCCCACGTTCATGCGGCTGGGCACCCCCAGCGGATTGAGCATGATCTGGATGGATGTGCCATCCGGCAGGAAGGGCATGTCCTCGACCGGCAGAATCTTGGCGATAACCCCCTTATTGCCGTGGCGGCCGGCCATTTTATCGCCGACGCTGATCACCCGCTTGGTGCAGATATAAACCTTCACCATCTGCAGCACGCCGCTGCGGAGCTCGTCGCCGCGTTTCATGCTGTTGAGCACGCGATCGCGCGAGTCGATTGCCTCTTCCACGGCCGGCCAGTGCTGCTTGAACAGGTGCTCGGCCTCGGCGATTTTGTCTTCGCTCCGCATCTTCGAGGTGTGCGGACCGAGCTTGAAGTTGGCCGCCTTTTCAGCCACAAACTTCGGATCCTGATCTTTGGCGATGGGGGTGCCGTCTTCATCGGTCAGCGTTTTGCCGATCACTTTTTCGAGTTCGGCCACCATCGCCCCAAAGACCTCGGCAATCCGGTTGTTGCCGGCGGTTTCGGCCTCTTTCAGCTCTTTCTCGAACTTCTTGCGCTCGTCTTCCGACAAGCTCATTCGGCGGCTGAATTTTTGGGTGTCGATGACGATCCCCTCGATGCCCGAGGGGACTTCGAGCGAATCGTTTTTCACGTCTTCCCCCGCCCGGCCGAAGATGGCGTGCAGCAGCTTCTCTTCGGGGGTCAGTTCCGTCTTGCTCTTGGGCGAGACCTTGCCGACGAGGATGTCGCCGGGGCGGACGTAGGTACCTACCCGAACGATGCCGGTTTCGTCGAGGTTGCGGAGCGCCTTTTCGCTGACGTTCGGAATGTCGCGGGTGAACTCCTCGCGGCCGAGCTTCGTTTCGCGAATTTCGACATCGAATTCTTCCACATGCAGCGAGGTGTAGGTGTCGTTTTTCACCAGCTCTTCGCTGAGGATGATCGCATCCTCGTAGTTGTAGCCGTCGAACGACATGAACCCGACCAGCACGTTGCGTCCTAGGGCCAACTCGCCATTTTGCGTGGCGGCACCATCGGCGATGACCTGCCCCTTTTCGACCTTATCCCCCGGCTTGACGACGGGTTTCTGATTAAGGCAGGTCCGCTCGTTGAGCCCCTGATACTTTTGCAGCGGATACAAATCGGAGCCGATTTCGATCCGCGTGGCATCGACAAAGGTCACTTTGCCCGCCCGTTTGGCCCGCACGACCATGCTGCTGTTGCGGGCCACGTCGCGCTCCATCCCCGTGCCGACGACCGGCGGTTCGGTGACGAGCAAAGGCACCGCCTGGCGCTGCATGTTGGAACCCATCAACGCGCGGTTGGCGTCGTCGTGCTCCAAAAACGGAATCAGACCGGCCGAGACGCCGACCATTTGGCTCGGCGCGACGTCGATGTACTGAATCTGCTCCGGCGTGACGATCTCAAAGTCCGAGCGGTGGCGGGCGATGAGAGCCGGACCCGCGACGATTTTCCCCCCATCGACCGGTGTATCGGCCGGGGCGACAAACGCATCGGCCTCCTCGTCGGCACGCAGCCAGACCACCTCGTCGGTCAGCTTCCCCTTGTTGACCTTACGGTAAGGGGCGATCAAAAAGCCGTATTCATCGACGCCGGCATAGATGGCGAGGCTCGAAATGAGGCCGATGTTCGTACCTTCCGGCGTCTCGATCGGGCAGATGCGGCCGTAGTGCGAAATATGCACGTCGCGGACCTCGAACCCCGCCCGCTTGCGATTGAGACCGCCGGGGCCCAGTGCCGAGAGCCGCCGCTCGTGCGTGAGTTGCGAGAGGGGATTCGTCTGATCGACCACCTGCGAGAGCTCGCCGCGACCGAAGAAGTATTCGATAGCCGCCGAGATGCTCTTGGGATTGACGAGGCTCCGCGGAGTCATGTCCTCCAGGTCTTTCAGACTCATCCGCTCTTGGACCGTGCGGCGGAGCTTGAGAAAGCCCTTGCGCAGCTCGTCGCTCGCCAACTCGTCGATCGTCCGCAGGCGGCGATTGCCGAGGTGATCGATGTCGTCGATCTGGGCGTCGCCACCCTCCATCAAGTTGAGCAGATACTTGATCGCGGCAATCAAATCCTCGGGACGCAGCGTCATCACCTTCTCGGCCTCATCGATCCGCAGCTTGCGGTTGACGCGGAAGCGACCGACGCGGCCGAGGCGATAGCGGTTCACATCGAAGAATTTCTCGTTGAACAGCGTGCGGGCCTTCTCCAGTTGCGGCGGGTTGCCCGGCCGCAGCCGCTGATAGATGCGGAGCAGCGCCTCTTCGTGGCTGCTGGTGGTGTCGTCGGCCAGGCTGGTGAAGACAATGGTGGCCTTCGGCGGGGGCATCACTTCCACCTTGCTGACGCCGCTGGTCGAGATCGTTTCGGCCTGGTTCTTGGTGATCTTGTTGCCGGCCTCGACGATGATCTCCCCCGCCCGGTCACTGCTGGTGGGGTAGCAGATGTCATCGACCGCGATTTTGCCTTCGATCTTGGCGACCGAGCGGCCATCGACGATCTTTTCGGTCGTCGTCTCGTAAAACGCGCGAATGATGTCGGTATCGCTGCTGTAGTCGGGGCTCATCGCCCGGAGGAGCGTAATCGCCGAGAACTTGCCGCTCTGGTCGATCCGGACGTTCAGCGTTTCCTTCTTGGTGACGTTGATCTCGATCCAGCTACCGCGCTCCGGAATGATGCGGCAGCTTGGCAGCTTGCGGTCGCTCGTCCCCTCTTGGTCCATCACGAAATCGACGCCCGGGCTGCGGTGCAATTGGCTGACGACGACGCGCTCCGCCCCGTTGATGATGAACTCGCCGCCGCCGAGCATGATCGGAATGTCGCCGAGATACACCTCTTCCTTGATCGGCTCTTGCTTGTTGAGCGTCAGCCAGACCCGGAACGGCTTGCCATAGGTGAGGCGCAGCTGCCGGCATTCCTCGGGGGTATAGCGGGGCTTGCCCAGCTCATACGACTCGTATTCGAGCTTGATGGTCTTGTCGTAGCTCTCGATGGGGAAAATCTCTCGGAGCACGCTTTCGAGGCCGTGATCCTTGCGCTTTTCGGGCGCGAGATCTTCCTGCAGGAAAGCTTTGTAGCTTTCGGTCTGAATCTGGGTCAGGTCGGGCATGACGTGGGCGTCGCGCCCGCTGCCGAACCGCCGGACTTCTTTGTAGGTCAAACGCCGCTGAACGGGAGTGGCCATGAGCGAGATGCTCCGGAAGGAGTGCTGGCACCAAAACGAGGCCGGCGTCATCCATGACAGGCCTGGCGAAACACAATCAGCGAGCCGGGCGATTAGCGTGCCGGGTGATCAGCGCGCACGAAAACCCCGTGGCAATCCAGTGGACAATTTCTGCTGGAAAGCAGCGGGGTGGACAATCTTGCAACCTGCCCGCGCCACCGCCACGAATTGCGGCGGGGGCGCTGTGGGAATAAGGGAATTGGAAGCGATGCGAGCGAGGCCGAAACCGGGCTTAAGCGCCCTTGATTTCGACCGTCGCGCCGACGGCATCCAACTCGGCCTTGACCTTGGCGGCGTCTTCCTTCGAGACCTTTTCCTTGATCTTGGCGGGTACGCCTTCGACCAGCTTCTTGGCGTCCATGAGCGACGCGCCGGTAATGTTCTTCACGACCTTGACCACGTCCAGCTTCTTGTCGCCAAACGCGGTGAGGACCACGTCGAACTCGGTCGGCTCGGCCGGAGCGGCAGCAGCGCCGCCGCCAGCAGCCGGACCTGCCACCATTACCGCGCCGCCGGCGGCGGGCTCGATCTTGTACTTTTCCTTGATGTAGTCGCTCAGTTCCTTGGCCTGCTTGAGGGTGAGGTTGGCGATCTGGTCGCCCAGCGACTGGATATCGACTTCGGCCATAGCGTTCTCGGTCCTTTCTGTGGGATGCGGAGGGCGGTTTCAGGGGGCAACCGCGAGCAGTTGCCGGTTCAATGGATTGGACGGGGACGAAGTTAGGCGACGGGAGCGCCTTCTTCCTTCGATTTCTTTTCGATTTGACTGGCCAGGGCACCGCCGACCGAGGTGAGCTGCGAAAGCAGCTCGGATCCGGGGGCGAGGATCTGACCTAGCAGAATGCTGATCTGGCCGACGCGGTTCGGCCACTTGCTGATGTCCTTGACCTTTTCGGCGGTCAGCTTTTCGCCATCCATGACGCCGCCGCGAGCCTGGCACTTTTCAAACTCGGGCTTCTTCTGAATCTCGACCAACTCCTTGGCAAGGGAGACGAAATCTTCGCCCCCCCACACCACGGCCAGACTCCCTTCGCCGCCGTCGGCGAAGGCATTCGCCAGAGCGGTCCCTTCGGTGGCGCGGCGGGCAAGGCTATTCTTGACCACCAACAGGCTGATGTTCTTCGTGCGCAACTCGCGGCGAAGGGCGAAGGTGTTGGCCGAATCGAGGCCAATCACGTTCACCAACAGGGCGTCGTTCACGCCGGTGAGCCGCTTGGAAATCTCCGCGGAGATCATGTTTTTGAGGACCTTGCTCATGCCCATCACCCGCTTATCTGACGCAGGAACTCGCCGACCAAACGCCGCCACCCCTGGAGCCCGACTAGACAACCACCCGCACCGAGGGGCTCATCGTGCCGCACAGGGCGACACTCTTCACATACACGCCCTTGACGGAGTTGGGCTTGAGCCCCAGCACGTAATTGATGAACGTTTCGATGTTTTCCTTGAGCTTCGGACCCTCGAAGCTCAGCTTGCCGACGACGGCATGGACGATGCCCGTATCGTCGTTGCGGAATTCGACCTTGCCCGCCTTGTATTCCTTGACGGCACGGCTGACATCGGCCGTCACGGTGCCGGCACGGGGGGAGGGCATCAGCCCGCGAGGGCCGAGCACCTTGCCGAGCGGGCCGACGAGCCCCATCATGTCGGGGGCGGCGATGCAAACGTCGAATTCCGTCCAGCCATCTTTGATTTTCTGGGCCAGGTCTTCCTGACCGACGACATCGGCCCCGGCAGCCTTGGCGGCTTCGGCGAGGTCACCCTTGGCGAAGACAGCCACGCGCTGCGACTTGCCGATGCCGTTGGGGAGCACCACGCTGCCACGGACGATCTGATCGGCTTGCTTGGGGTCAACCCCTAGCCGCATGTGGATCTCGACCGTTTGATCGAACTTCGTCGTGCCGAATTGCTTCAGACGCTCGACGGCGGCCGCCAGAGGGACCGGAACGTCGGAAGTCGCCTTGGAGGCGAGGGCACGGTATCGTTTGGAATGCTTGGTCATGGCTAGAATCGGGGCCAATAGCCGCGTCAGTTGCAACCCGTGAATATAAGGGACGACCGCCGGTTCACCAATGGGCGGGAGCGAAAAAATGTCGCCAGCCGGGAAAACCCGAGCAAAAACAGGCAAAAACCGAGGCTCGCCTACCCCTCGACAATAATCCCCATGCTGCGGGCGGTCCCTTCGATCATGCTCCGGGCGTGGGCCGGATCGCGGGCGTTCAGGTCTTCCCACTTCTCTTTGACGATCTCGTCGATGTGGGCCTTGGTCACTTTGCCAACCTTGTCCTTGTTCGGCACGCCGGCCCCTTTGGCGACCCCGGCCTTGATCTTGAGCAGGGCCGAAGCGGGGGGGCTTTTGGTCTTGAACTCAAAGCTGCGGTCACTATAGACCGAAACGATGACCGGAATCGGAATGCCGTTGAACTGGCGGGTTCGCTCGTTGAATTGCGAGACGAACTGCCCCAGGTTGATGCCGAATTTACCGAGCGAGGTGCCGACGGGAGGGGCGGGAGTCGCTTGACCGCCGGGAACCTGGAATTTCGCTTGACCGGTGAGTGTTTTTGCCTTGGCCATGTTCGCTATCTGCTAAAGGAGGGCTAGTGCGGGGAGTATTTTGATAAGGCGGGCAGTGCCCACCAGGAATGGATTGGCTCGATTGGGGACGCTAAATCGCCTCGATTTGCCAGTGCTCCAGTTCGACCGGGGTGCTGCGACCAAAGATGTTGATCATCACGGTCACGCGGCCGTTGGCCTGGTCGAGGGCATCGACATCCCCCTCGAAGTTCTGAAAATAGCCTTCCTTGACCCGGACGCGGTCTCCTGATTTGAACGGAATTGCCGTTTTGACCCCCGGACCCTCTTCATCGACCAGCACCTTGCTGGAACGGAGAATCCGCTCGACATCGCGCGGCTCCATCGGCGTCGGCTTGCCAGCGGAACCGGTGAAATCCCCAATG
>JANRLS010000130.1:0-1980 GCA_033762315.1 Pirellulaceae bacterium | reverse complement strand
GAGCTCTATGAGCCGGCCGTGGGTTTGAATGGCCTTGGCGTGTCCGGCAAAGTCGGCGGCATAGGTCCGCACGACCGGATTGCCGGAGCTGAGGTTTTTTTGCAGCAGTTCGAGCCCCGCTTGGTCTCCCAAGCAGGCGAGCGCGTTGGCGCAGTAGGCTCGGGCCAGTTCGTCGTCTTCATTCTTCAGCGCCTCGCGAATGGCCGGCACATCGCTAGGTTCGCCAATCTGGCCGAGAATCCAAACCGCCACCTTCCGGGTTTCGCGGTCGCGGTGCAGAACGCACTTACGAATCAGGGCGAGCGAATCCTTATCGCCCAAACGGGCCAAGGCAGCAGCGGCCATCAACTTCAGCTTGAGATCGGCTTCCTGAGCGGCGGCGGCACGCAGCGCCTGGCCGTCCCCAATTTCAGCGACCTTGAACAGGCTTTCGGCCGCATGCACGCGACCGATCGACTTGGGATCGTCCAAAATTGCGAGCAAAATTCCGGCCAAATCGCGCACTCCGGCGCGAATCGATTCGCGGGCCAGGCCACACCGCTGCTGGTCGTCGGTCGCCGCCTTGGCATTCAGTTCCTGGATCACCAGGGCCTTTTCGCCGGCATAGGTCAAGGCTTCGGCCGCATGCATCGCCGGCCAGAACTCGTCCGAACGAAGGCCCGCCTTGAGCACGGCCAGGCACTTTTCGCGCACGGCCGGTTCGAGGGTGACGGCCGGATCGACGGCGGATGCAGGCTGGGCGAGAAGCAGGATGAGCAGAATCATGGGAACAGAATAATGGGGACCAACGGACACGCGCGGGACCATCGGCAAGGTATTCATTGTTCTGCTCCGATTGCTCTGCAAATGCTGGTGGCCTACCGAATGAGGGACTCCGCAATCGCCGTTTTGGAAAGCCGTTCGCGTAGTTGCTTTTGCTGGGATTCCGACAAGCCGGCGCGCGGAGCGGCGCAAGTGGGATGATCGATCAGCCCTTGCCAAACGAGAATCTGCTTCGACGCGGCCAGCCCCTGCGACAGCAGCAGCGGCTCGATGATGTCGTTTACCTGCCGCTGCACGGCGGTCGCTTCGGCGAAGCGGCCAGCCTGGCAATGGTCGTAAATCCGCAATATCAACTCCGGCATGAAGTTATACGTCGTGCCGATGCCGCCGTGGGCGGCGAATTGCAGCCCCAGAGCGAGCAATTCGTCCGGGCCGTTATACAGAATGTGCTCCGGCCCCAACCGCGTTCGCAGCCGCTGCATGGCGAAGAGGTTCAGGTCGGTGAACTTGAAGCCGGCGATGTTGGGCAGTTCCAGCAAGCGGGCCAGGGTCGTCACCGGATGCTGCTGGCCGGTCAAGGCCGGAATGTGATACGCCACCACCGGCAAGGTGCTGCGGCAGGCGAGATCGGCATAGAAGGCGTGGACTTCGTCCCACGAATAACCGCCGGCAAACGGCGGGATGCTGCTCACCGCGTCGGCCCCGGCCTGCGCGGCGTGCTCGGCGAGTTCGCCGACGAGCGAACCCTGAATCGCCCCCACATGCACGATCACCGTGCCGCGACCTTTCGACAGACTGGTTGCCATTTCAACGATTTCCCGCCGGATCGCCACGTCGAGATAGATTCCCTCCCCCGTGCTCCCCGTGACATACAGCCCGCCGACTCCCTGGTCATACAAATGGTGAATCAGCCTTTCGGCACTCCTCCCATCCAGCTTGCCACTGGGCAACAAGGGCGTGACCAGGGCCGGGAGGATGCGGTTCTTCGCGGACAACAGGGCGTTGGGCATGGGAGGGAGCAGGAAGCAGGAGTCAGGGGGCAGGGGGCAGGGAAGGCGAGGCTCCGTCCGAGCCGAGGTACTAGAGCGTATTTCAAAACCGTCCTAGGACGACGATGAGGCACGCAAGCTGGACGAATCCGTGAAAGAGATGGGCATGGTACTCGTAACGCGTGACAAGACGCCGAAAGTTCTGGAGCCAGCTTATCGAGCGCTCCAC
>JANRLS010000129.1:0-2258 GCA_033762315.1 Pirellulaceae bacterium | reverse complement strand
GCGCGACGAGAATGCCGATGATCGCGATGACCACGAGCATTTCGACCAACGTGAACCCGGGTCGCCAAGATCGCGCGATGGTCGCGAATCCTGGATGTTTGGCGTGGCTGTTCATCGTTAGACCGATCCGAAGCGAAACTTACGGCACGAAACTTGGATTTCAGTCTCGCGAGCGAAATAAAGTGCCCGTGATTGGCTGATAAACTTTTGATGAGGGAAATATGAAGAAAGCGTGATGACGGGAGTGGCGCCCTAGATCGTAAGTTGTTGTTTGCAAATGCTTTATGGCGAAAAATCTGGTCTTAGAAACTCATCTCCGCCCCGATCCAGATTCCTGCTACGATCGGGGTGCGGTTTGCCGCCGCAACTTGAGCCACGACCTACACTTGCGGTGGCACGGAACATTATCCGACCGGAGTCTTGTCATGTGCGGGATCGTGGGCTACGTTGGCCGCCGCGCGGCCGAAGAATATCTGCTCGAAGGGCTCCGCCGCCTCGAATATCGGGGCTACGACAGCGCGGGGCTCGCGACCCTGACGCGCGGCCAGTTTCACCTCACCAAGGCGGTCGGCCGAATCGAAACCCTCGCCGCCCGCCTGACCGAGCAGCCTACTCCGGGCGGCCTCGGCATCGGCCATACTCGCTGGGCCACGCACGGCATCCCCTCCGAAGCCAACGCCCATCCGCATGTCGGCGGAGACCAAGCACTTGTGCTTGCCCACAACGGCGTCATCGAAAACTACCTGGCCCTCAAAGAGCGGCTGATTGGCGAAGGCTACAAGTTCACCAGTTCGACCGATACCGAAGCGGTGGCGCACCTGGTCGCGAGCTGCCTCCAAGCGGCTCGAGAGCACGCGCACGAGCTCGATGCCAGCAATCCCTACGCGGTGCCAATCGCCGCGCTGCAAGAGGCGCTGCCCAAACTGCGCGGCACCTATGGCCTGGCGATCTTGTTTCGCGATTGGCCCGACGCGATTTTCGCCGCCCGCCTCGGCAGCCCGCTCGTCGTCGGCGTCGGTCACGGCGAGCACTTCATCGCCAGCGACGCCTCTCCTCTCGCCGGCTATGCCGACAAGATCGTCTATCTGGCCGATCATCAAATCGCAGTCGTCACCGCCGAGAAGCTGCAAGTCGCCCATTTGGAAACGGGGCACGTCGAACATGCGGTCCACGACCTGCGGATCGAAGCCAACGATGTCGAGCTGGGTGGCTTCCCGCACTACATGCTCAAGGAAATCTACGAGCAGGCCGAATCGCTCGAAAACGCCATGCGCGGCCGCTTGTGCGATACCGACGCCACTGCCCGCTTCGGCGGGCTCAATCTCTCGCCGCAAGATCTGCGCAAAATCAACCGCATCATCCTTACCGCTTGCGGCACCAGCTGGCATGCGGCCCTCGTGGGCGAATATCTGATCGAGGAACTGGCTCGCATTCCGGTCGAAGTCGAATATGCCAGCGAGCTGCGCTATCGCAATCCGCCGGTCGATCAAGGAACCTTGCTTTTCGCCATCACTCAAAGCGGCGAAACAGCCGACACCCTGGCCGCCCTGCGCGAAATGAAACGCAAGGGACACCCGACCCTCGCCATTTGCAATGTCGTCGGCAGCACCATCGCCCAAGAGGCCGACGGCGGCATCTATTTGCATGCCGGGCCCGAAATCGGCGTCGCTTCGACCAAGGCCTACACCTCGCAGGTCGCCACGCTCGCCATGCTCGCCCTTTATTTCGGCCGGCTCCGGCACCTGAGCTTCGAGGCGGGCAAGCGGATCATCACGCAGCTGCGCAGGCTCCCCGACGTGATTCGCCAGACGCTCGAAGTCAACGGCGAAGTCCGCCGCCTCGCCGCCAAATATGCCCACGCCTCGAACGTTCTCTATCTCGGCCGGCAGTTCAATTTTCCCACGGCCCTGGAAGGGGCGCTCAAGCTCAAAGAAATCAGCTATATCCATGCCGAGGGGTATCCCGCGGCCGAGATGAAGCACGGGCCGATCGCGCTCGTCGATGAAAACACCCCCAGTGTCTTCATCATGCCGCAGGGGTTTGTGTATGACAAAGTGATGTCGAACCTGGAGGAGATCAAAGCCCGCGGCGGCCCGGTGATCGCCATCGCCGGCGAAGGGGACAAAGACGTGGCTCGCCTCGCGGACGACGTGATCTATGTCCCCGCCGTGGAGGAGTGCCTCTCGCCGCTGGTGAACATCATCCCCCTGCAGCTTTTGGCCTATCACATCGCCATCCTGCGCGGCTGCGATGTCGAT
>JANRLS010000128.1:0-5546 GCA_033762315.1 Pirellulaceae bacterium | reverse complement strand
CCGCTGGGGCCGAGGATGGCGACGAACTCCCCTTTATCGGGCAAATCCTCGACGACGAACGTGGTGTCCCTGATCGCCGTGAAGGCGTTGGCCCGGCCGGAGTTGTACGTCTTCGTCACATCCTTGAACGAAACGACCGTGGGCCGCGAGACTTGCTCCGGCGCGCGAACGTGATCGAGCACCTCCCCCATGCCGACGGGGCGGGCGGCAGCAGATTCAGGCGGCGTGGAAGCGCCAGCATCGCTCATGGCTTGGGCTCCGCCGGGGTGATGCCGGCCGCCGGCGGCGGCACGGCCGACTCGATCTTCGGCGGCTCGTAATGGAAGAAAAACCGCTTGAGATCGTCCCACAGATGCAAGCAGACCCGCGTTGCTTTCGCCAGCCAGCCGGGGCCCCCATACACGTGCGGAAATAGTTGCCGCTGCATCCAATAGAGCACCAGATCAACCGCTAGGGCGACAAGCGGAATGATGAGGATGATGAGGTAGATGTTTTCGCGCAGCTGCCGCCGCTGGAAGGTGTTGATGGCAAAGCCCAGGCCCCCCAGATCGTTCGGATCGCGAATCGACTCGGCCAGCATGATGTAGCCGAAGGCGAGGCCAAACAGCACGCGGAACGAGCCGAAAATCGTCGGCATGGCGAGGGGGACCAGCACCTTGATGATCGTTTGCCAGCGGCTCGCGCCGAGCGTGTAGGCGGTATCGACGTAGCGCTCGGCCACATCCATGATCGCGCGGGCCGTATCGGAAATGATGAACGCCACGCAGGCGATAAAGATGAATAGAATCTTCCGCTGCTCGCCGCTGTGCGACAAGAACAAAAGCAGCGGCAGCACCGCCGCCAGCGGGATATTGCGGCCGAACATGACCACCGGGGCCAAAAACGCATTCAGCCGCGGATAGCAACCCGCCAGCACGCCGAGCGGCACGCCGACCGCGATCGCCAGCAAAAAACCGAGCGCCACGCGGCGGAGCGTCACCAGCGTGTTGGCGACGATTTGAAACTGCGTGAACAGGTCCGGCAGCCGCTCGAACGTCTCGCGCGGGCTGGGAAGGGTCAGCGGCCCCACGAGTCGCTGCTCGCTCGTCGCGCCGCGGGTGAGAAACCACCAAATCCCCAGGCATACAAGCAAGCAGGCGATGCCCAGCAAAAAGCCTTGCCATGTCGGCACCGGCTTGCGCAGGGCGAACCAATCCGCCAGCCAACCCGCGGACGGAGGTGCTACCGCCCGCGCTGCCGGTGCGGGTTCGATTGTCTTCGCCGGCTTGGATTCGCTCATCAGGCTCGCCTACCCCGCCTCGGCGGTGAACACCTTTACCTCGACGCGCCGGTTCTGCGCCTGGTTTTCGGGGTCGGTCGGATCGGCCGGCACGTCCCACCCAAACCCCTCGACGTTGAACTTGTTGGGATCGAAATTGAACTTCTTGATGACCTCTTCCTTCACCGAGTTGGCCCGGTTGAGCGACAGTTCCTTGACCATCGCATCGGGAATTTTCCCCTTCATGGAGCTGTCGGTGTGCCCCTCGATGATGATCCGGGCATTGCCGAATTGCCCCGCCAGCTTGCCGATTTCGTCGATGACGTATTTCGCCTTCGGGTCGTAATCGACTTCGAGCGTCTTGCCGTCCTGATCCTTCGTGATCTTCTTAAAGATCTCCCAGCTATTCGGATAGAAGTGAATGATGACCGTGTTAGTCAAAATCTCCTCTTCGCCGCGGACCGCCGCCGTCGGCTTGGGAGCGAATTGAATGCCGTATTCGTCTTTTTGCGAGCGATACTTCTCCTCGCCGCCGAGCTTGGCAATGATCGAATAGTCCATCACCTGATCGAACGGCACGGGGGTGTTGGTAATGGCCCGGACCGACCGGTAGAGGTAATACGACTGGGCCCAGACGCGGGCGAAGTTCGTGGGATTGTTCTGGTTGACGAAAAACTGGTAGTTTTCGCCCCAGTTGGTGCTGTGGGCGTCGCCCAGCATCCCCAGGGCGTCGGCCGGCGGCAGGCCATAGCCGGTGGCCATCAGTTCGGCCACTTTTTGCTTGTTGGCGTCGGTTTTCAGGTCGGCCATGCCGTCGAATATGCCCCGCACCAGCCCCTCGACAATGCCGGGATGGTCCTGAGCGAAGTCGGCCCGGGCGAACCACACATCGGCAATCAGCTTGTTGGCGGTCGCCGTCGAAACCAGCATCCGGTTTCCCTTGACCTTCGACAGGTTGTAAATATCGGGTGCCCAAGAGACGCAAGCCGCGATGTTCTTATCGGCATTGAAAGCCGCCGCCGCTTCGAACGCCGTGCCGGTGCTGGCGAGCTTCACTTCGGCGGGCTGCACGCCGCCGGAAACCAGCATGTTCAGCAGGAAATAGTGCGAGGGGGAATTCTCGGCGAGGGCGATGGTTTTGCCGCGCAAATCGGACACCGTCTTGATCGACTCGCGAACAACGATGCCATCGCCACCGTTCGACCAGTCCACTTGCTGATAAACGCGCGGCATCACGCGGCTGTCCTTGGGCTGGCCCGAGCGATCGACAAAGCCATCGACAAACAGCGGGAGCATGTCGAGCGTCGCCCAGCCAATGTGGACATCGCCGGCGGCATAGCTGTCGCGCATTTCGATGGGGTTATCGATCAGCACCAGTTCCACCTTGAAATCCTGACCGTCCGGCGTTTTCCACACCTTCCCTGCCTGAAAGCCATTGTTGGCGAAGATGATCGGTGCCCAGCCGGCCCACACGTTGAGGGCAAAGCGGACGGTGTTGTCTTGCATCGGCTTGTAGGCGGCGGTCCCCTTCACGGCGGGGAGCCGCTCGGAGGGCTTGAAGCTGTATTCTTTCACCGTCGTGATGCCGACCGTGTCGGGAGCTTCCGCCCCGCCTTCGTTCCCCGGGCCGGGTTGTGCGGGGCCAGGACCAGGTCCCGGCTGCGGGCCGGGTAACACCACATCCGGTCCCGGCGGCTTCGGCGGCTTGGGGCCGGAGTTGATCGCGCGATAGGCCGCGAAGGCGACGAGCCCCGCGATGACGAGGAAGACGGCGACGTAGAACGGTGCTTTGGGTTGTCCGGCCATGATGGTTGGTTCCTGAGGTCGTGGTTCCTGCTGACACTAACCCGAAGCGTTAGCGAGGGAAAGGATGGCGGGGATGATTCCCCAGTTGACGCCGCGGGTAAATCTGGCCCTAGCTGACGCAGCGGATTGGTATGGCGTTCGGCCTATCCTTGAAAAACTGCTTGGGGACGCCCGCTTTGCAGCGAGTTCAGCGTTTGCATGATGTTGTAGGCGGTCAGCTCGCAGAGCAACCTGGTCACTTGCGCGTGCTGCGCTTCGCTCAGCGTCGGTTCCACCTCTTTCATGGCCGCCGTCAGCCGTTGTTCTTGGGCGATTAGCTCAGCGGTGTCGATGCGGCCATCGGCCAGGGCATTGGTAAACGAGGTCAGCTTTTGGACATAGCCGTCGATTTGCGGCGTTTGGGCGTCGTCGAGCCAGCTTTGCTTCGCCATGGTATTTCTCCGGGTATTCGACCTGCGCGGCCGATTCTTGGTAGTTACGAGGATTCGATCAACTGGCGGATGGCGACCATCCGCTCTTGCAATTGGGCCCGCGCGCCGGGCTGGGCGACGCGCTCGCGCCAGGCCGTGGGCAAAAAGCTCCGCTCGGTGCATTCCAGCACGGCCGCCAATTCTTGCAGCTCTTTTTCCAGTCCCTGGGCCGAGGGGATGAACTCGTCGAGCGCCGCATCGAGATCGGCTCGCTCGACCAGCTCGCGCCCGGCGGCCAGCGCCTTGCGCCGCGCGCCGAGCAGCACGCTTTCGAGGTCCGCTCCGCTCAGGCCCCGCTCGGGCGAAACTTCGGGCAAGGCTCCCTCGGCCAGCTTCACTTTGTTTTTTTTGGCCATCGCCTGCAGCATTACGGTGATTTCTCCCGCCTCGGCCGGGGCAAACAGCGGAATATGCACCTCGCACCTCCCTTGTCGCTTGAGGTCGATGGGGAGCAGATCGGGCCGGCAGGTGAGCAGCATCCAGATGATGCGCCCGCGATAGCGCGTGTCTCCCATTTGCTGGGCGATCATCGAGAAAACGCGCCCCGAGGTGCCCGAATCCCCATCGGCCCGGCGATCACCCAGCGAAGCATCCGCCTCATCGACGATCACCACCACGGGGCCGAGCGAGCGGAGCACGGTCAGCACTTGCTCCAGATTCCCTTCGGTCTCGCCGACATATTTGGAGCGAAAGTTCCGCAGCTTGAGGCACGGGATGCCGATCGAGCCGGCATAGCACTCGGCGAAAAACGTCTTCCCCGTGCCGACTGCTCCGCACAGCAAATAGCCCATCGGGGCCATTTCCAGCTTTCCTTGGCTGATCCAGTTGGCGTCTTCCTCCAGGCGGGCCTTGGCGGCTGGCTGGCCGACCAGCAAATCGAGCGTGTGCGGCGGCTCGACGAATTCGACCAGCCCCTGGCATTGCCGCTCGATCATCGTCTTTTTCAGCTTGCGAAACGGCCCGAGCGCGAGCCCCTGATTGCCTCCTTGGGCCAGCAGCACGTTGAGATTCACCAGGCTCAGGCCGGCCGCGTTTTGGGCGACCCCTTCGACCGTCATGCCCGCGAGCTTCGTCGCCGCGCCATCTCCCACGGCCGCGGAGATGAAGTCGCGCCGCTCCGCAGCGGTCGGCAAGGGGATTTCGATGGCGGCGACATTCGGGCTATTCACCAGCCGCTCGCTGAGCTCCGAGAGTTTCTCGGTGATCAGGCAAAACGCCATATTGAGCCGCTTGATGTACGGATTGGCTGCCCAACCCAAAAATCGCACCAGCCGAGCCGCCTGCGAGCGGGCCTGGGCCTGCAAATCTCCCGCCGGCAGCAAAAACTGGGCATGCTCAAAGATCAGGGCGATTCGCTTGCGCTCGGCGAGGTTGTCTTCGAGCAAATTGCGATTGAGGATCCCCTCGACCAGGTCGAGCGCCTTATCGGGATCGCGCGACCAGCCCGCCGGCCCGCCGATTATCCCCGATAAGTACTGCATGATCGCTTGCAACCGGGCGCGATCGTCTCCGGCCAAGGCCCGCAGGCCGCGGCCCAAGTCGTAGCCCAGCGCGACATCCCACGCGCCAAACACTTGCGTCGCCAGGAAATCTCCCAGGCTGACATACCCGGGGCCGCCATTGCGCTGGCCGCGCACCAGGTCGTGTACGTTCCCATGCAGTACAAACGTGTTGATCGTGCCCGAGTAATACAGCTCGGCCAATTCCTTGGTCCAGGCCGGATACCAATCGGGCAACGTCGGAGCCGGTTTAGGGGCGGTGTCGAGCTTCACCGGATCGAAACTCCCGATAAGGCATTACAGGGCTTCGGTTTGCTTGGCCGCGCCGAGCTGTTTGGCCTCGTCGGCGACGCCGGCCGTTTCGGGAGTGACGAGGCCGAGTTCGACCTCGAACTGCTTGAGGGCCTGATCGGCCAGCACTTTCTCGGCCGCCTGCTCGCGCTCGATATCGACGATCCCCTCGCTGGAAAGGTCCGCCGCGACCCGCACCTTCGCCCGGTTGAGGCTGATCTT
>JANRLS010000127.1:0-9648 GCA_033762315.1 Pirellulaceae bacterium | reverse complement strand
GAAGGTGAGCACCAGGCCCAAGATGGCCACGACGATGAAACGAGGCATCTCAGACCGTCTCACGTACTTCGCTCTCCATGAATCGTCCCGACGAAGATCACTCGCCCCATGGCGCCAGGCTCAAGGCTCCCGGCCCTCGGCTCCCGCCCCCCGCTAGCACTCGTTGCTTCCAACCGGGCCCGATAGTCAGTAGAATGCAGGCTCCCGCCTCTCAAGGAATCCTGCCTATGTTTTCCCGCCGCGATTTCCTGCGCGATTTGGGCATCGGTGCCGCTGCGCTGCCGTTTGTGCTCAATCTTCCCAGTCTGGTCCGCGGGGCCGAACTGTCGCGAAAAAAGCGGCTCGTCGTCATGTTCAGCCCGAATGGCATTGTGCCGACGACCTTTTGGCCCGATGAAGAGGGGAGCGAATTCACGCTGAAGGAAAGCCTGACGCCCCTGGAGCCGCTGAAGGATCGCTCGCTCATTTTGCATGGCGTGTGCGACCGCATTCGCGGCGATGGCGATAGCCACATGCGGGGGATTGGCTGCTTGCTGACCGGGACGGAGCTGTTTCCCGGCAACATCCAAGGAGGGAGCGATACGCCCGCCGGCTGGTCCACGGGGATTTCCATCGATCAGGAGATCAAGAACTTTTTGCAGTCGCAGGAAGCAACCCGCACCCGCTTCGGCTCGCTCGAATTCGGCGTACTGGTGCCCGAACGGGCCGATACCTGGACCCGCATGGTCTATGCCGGGGCCAACAAGCCGATCGCCCCGATCGACGATCCGTATCAGATGTTCGGCAAGCTCTACGGCCGGCAGAAGGATCAGGAAAGCCTGCGGAGCATTCTCGACGACGTGCAGGACGACCTGAAAAGGGTCAGCTCGCTCGTCAGCGCCGAGGATCGTCGCCTGCTCGAAGAACACGCGGCCCTCGTTCGCGAGCTGGAGCAGGAGCTGCGCCCCACCGGCCAGGCCGACCTGGGCCATGCCGTTCCCGACCTGGTGCCGGGCGTGAAGGAAGAGACCGACAACATGCCCCGCATCAGCAAGATGCAAATCGAGCTGATGGTGAACAGCTTCGCCGCCGACTTTGCCCGCGTCGCCACGCTGCAATACACGAACTCCGTCGGCGGGGCCAAAATGAAGTGGCTCGGCGTCGATGAAGGGCACCACGAGCTGTCGCACCACGAAGACAGCAACGAAGCCTCGCAAGAGAAACTGACCAAGATCAATAAGTGGTACTGCGAGCAGCTGGCCTATCTGGCCCAGCGGCTGGCCGAAACTCCGGAACCCGGCGGCGAAGGGAGCCTGCTCGACAACACCCTCATCATCTGGACGAACGAACTGGGCAAGGGCAATTCGCACACGCTCGACAACATTCCCTTTGTTCTTGTCGGCGGCGGGCTCGATTTCCAAATGGGCCGCTCGCTAAAGATGGGGCGCGTGCCGCACAACCGCCTGCTCCTCTCGCTGGCTCACGGCTTCGGGCACGAGATCGAGAAGTTCGGCAACCCGACCTATTGCAGTGACGGGCCACTGACGGGACTGACGTAGGCTCTCGTCGTTTAACGGCAAGCCGCAGGCGACGGTGTCCGGAAAATCGCCAAAGATCGACGGCGACCGATGTCTTCCGAATCCCGCAACACTGTCGTCATCTTGCTCATTGTTGGGCTCTTGCTGTGTTGCTGTGTGGGCGGGCCGGTAACGATTGGGGTCGTCGGTTATCTACGGTTTGAACACGAGCGCCAAGCGCAGCTCGAAGCCCTGAGAGCCGCCGAACAAGAGGCTCATGTCGCCCGCGAGGAAGCCCTGCGGCAAATGCTGGAGGCGGAGCGGCAGGCCCCCGCGCCCTGACGCTGGCAGCCGGCCCGCGGTTATGATCTAGTAGCTGCCAATCCACGTCTCTTCCGGAGCCACTGCCATGCCTCTCTCCCGTCGCCAGTTTCTCGCTTCGACCGCCGCTGCCGGGGCGCTGGCGGGCATTCATTCCGCGATGCCGCAGGCCGCCCGCGCCGCGGAGGAAGACGTTTCGATCGCATTCGGCCTCGTCACCTACATGTGGGGGGCCGATTGGGATCTGCCGACGCTGCTGAAAAACTGCAAGGAAAGCGGCGTGCAGGGGATCGAACTGCGAACGACCCACGCCCACAAGGTCGAGCCGGAACTTTCAGACGACCAGCGGCAAGAGGTGGCCAAGCGGTTTGCCGATTCGGGGGTCACCTGCGTCGGCATCGGCAGCAACGAGCGCTACGACGACCCCGACCCCGCGGTGGTGAACAAGGCGATCGAACGCTCCAAGGAATTCATCCGCCTCAGCCACGACATCGGCGCGAGCGGCGTGAAGGTCAAGCCCGACCGCTTCTGGCCCAACGTGCCCAAGGAGAAGACGCTGGAGCAGATTGGCAAGGCTCTGAACGAACTGGGTGAATACGCCACCGGCTTCGGGCAGCAAATTCGGCTGGAGATTCATGGGCAGGTGGGGGCGGATTTGAACAACATCAAGGCGCTGATGGAAATCGCCACCGATGAAAACGTCGCCCTGTGCTGGAACTGCAACAAGGGGGACCTCGAAGGGGCCGGCCTCGCCAAGAATTTCGAGCTCGTCCTCAAACGCTTCGGCTCGACGTGCCACATTCACGAACTGGAATCACCCGACTATCCGCACCAGGAATTCATCAATCTGCTGGTGAAGTCGAAGTGGGAAGGGTGGTGCCTGATGGAGAACGCCAGCAAGCCAGCCGACCGCGTCGCCGCCATGGCGCACGAGCGTAAGGTCTTTGACGCGATGCTCAAAAAGGCGGCGGGTTCATAGCGCTCCAGGCTCGCGAGAATCGCGCGCGGATTCCAGGTACGCGGCGAGCATGATTTGCGCGGCCAGCTTATCGAGGCGCTGCTTGCGCTGTTTGCTGGTCAGGCCGGCCTCCTGCAGCAAGGCCTCGGCATGGCTGCTGGTGTAGCGTTCGTCGAAAAAGGCCACGGGCAAGCCGGTTTGCTCGCCGGCCCATTGGCCAAAGCGGCGGGCCTCGGCCGATTTTTGGCTCTCGTGCCCGTCGGTATGCACCGGCAGGCCGACGACCAGCCCCGCCAGCCGCTCTTCGGCGGCCAGCTTTTTGAGCCACGCGGCGTCGACCGCCAGATCGCGGCGGGTGTAGTTTTCGTGCGGACTGGCGAAACGCTGGTCCGGATCGGTGATCGCCACGCCGATGCGGACCGTGCCATAGTCGAGGCCGGCGAGGCGACCCTGACGCGGAAGCTCGGCGGTCATTCGGCAGCCGTGGCGGGAGGGCCGGCCAACAGGGGCTGGCGGTCGGCGGCGGCCGTGAGATAGCCGTGAGCCAGGAACGAGGCGATGTAGCCGCGGACTTCGCGGTCGGTCAGCAGTTGCCCATGCAGGCAGGGAACGACGCGAAAATCGGCCGCGCCAGGCAACTGCGTTTCGGCCACCGAGACGAGCAAGTCGTCATCGCCATCCAAAAATGGATTCGCCGCGCCGCCGATACCTCGCCCCGCGACAATTGCAAACGGAAACGCCGGCGTCGCCAGCCGCTTTGCCGACTGCGGAAAATCGCGCGCGAGTTGCTTGGCGCTCGGCCCGAAAACCAGCGCGAGCACCTCGTTGTCTTTGAAGAATTCGGCGACTTTGGCTCCGTTATTCGGCGGACCGAGCATCACCATGCGGGCGATGCGAGGGTCGGTTTGCCACCGCGGCTGGGGCTGCATGGCTTCGCCCAGGTAGCGGCGGACGACGAGGTTCCCCAGGCTATGGCAGACAAAATGCAACTCGTCGGCCCCATCGAGGCCAGCCAGGACGCGGGCCAGCGAGAGGGCATGGTCGTCGAGCGACCGCCGGGTGCTCGCATAGCCGACGTTGATCGGCGTGTACCCCTTATTCTTCAGGTGGGCGGCGATGCCCGCCATCGCATCGCGGGTGCGCGACAGGCCATGCAGCAGGACGACGATCTTGCCGTCGAGGGCGGGAATTTCACGCTCGCGGCGCAGCTCGTCGAATTTGGCCCGGCACTGGTCGTAGGTCCCCCAGGCCATGCGGAAATCGCGGTCGTCGAGCAGGCGATAATGACCGGTGAGGACGTTTTGCTGGATGCGCCACTCGCCGTGGACGAGTTCATCGCTCCAGAATTGCTGGCCGCCAAAGGTGCCGGTGGGAAAGTTGACCGGGCCGGAATCGGGGGTCGCGGGAACGTCTTGGGCAAAGAGTGGGGAGATCAGCGCGGTTCCGGCGAGAATCGCCACGAAGCCAGTTTGGACGATCATTGCCCAGGTCGATTTCAGGGGCGAATTCCGGAACCCTGGCTGGCGCTGCGGGCTTGTGTGATCGCGGCTCGCCGGTGAAAGAATCCTCATACCGCTATTATTCCCGTCCCGGCCAGGGGGGAGCAAGGGGAACTGGATTGCCGCCAGGGGAGCTAGCACAAGTCGCGGCGGCGGAAATAGCGGCAGGAAACGGCGGATGAGCGATGATAGAACCGCAACATTTGCGGCAGCGGCATGAGCACCCAGGGGCGGGTGGGGGTGGGGCCGTTCTTGGTGAAGAGAATGTCGCCCGCGATATATACGGCGGAGTGAAAGACGTGCCCCTGTTCGTCGTGAAAAATGGCGAGGTCGCCGAGAAGCGGTGGTTCGCCGCTGGGCCGCCAATCGCGCGACACGGCCGTGGCGACGGCATTCAGGTCGAGATAGGCGTCGTCGGGCGTCGCGGAGAAGAAATTGAGGCTCGACCAATGACAATCGCGGTGATGATCGTGCCCGTCGTGCAGCCAGTCGGGGAAGGTAAACACGCGCCGCCGGGCGAAATCGGGGAGCAAATGAACGACGTCGATCGCTCGCCCCCGCGGAATTTTGGCCAGCGATTCGAGGAGCGGACGAACCTGTTTGACTCGGCCGCCGCGCCCCCAATAGGCGATCAGCTGCTCGAGGTTGTCCCCAGGACGAACGTGCAGTTGCATCAGCAGGGTCGCCTCGCGGGCGAGGGCGGCAATCAACCTGCGCAGCTCCGCCGGATCGCCGATTTGCCCCGCCACGGCAGGCAGGTCGGCAAACATCAAATACGAGCCGACGTTATAGACGAGCGGCCGAATGAGCTCGATTGTCGCGGGGGCAAGCGCTGCTCCCGCGAGCCAGTCTTCGAAATGATCCCCAAAGTGCCGAAAAGCGCAGGCTTGCCAAGACTTGGCATTCGACCAGCCGAGCCAGTGGTAGAGCTTGCCACGCGGTTCGGCGGGAATTTCCAGCAGTTCGCGGAGACTGGGCGAAAGCTGCCATCCTTCGGTTCCGGCCTGGCCGCGGGCCGCCAAATCGTGGGCCAATTCAGGCAAAATTCCGCACCGCACCAGCAGTTCTTGCACCTGGGATTGACCAAGCGTCGGAAAGGTCCAGACCGTCCGTTCAAGGACGATCTGATACTGCTCGATCAGCTCTGGCGGAGGAGTGATTCCCAGCGGCGCAAGCTCGAGCCGCCCCCAAGGCCCAGGTTGCCCCAGGCAGAGGTTGCCTCGATCGTCCGACACCCCTAGCGCCAACGAATTCACCGCCACCTCTCCGCTCGAACTCTACCGTCCCGCACCGTAGAATGACGGAAAATGAGATCGGGGCCAAGCATTCTTCCACAAATTTGCGGATTGTAATGTCGCCTACCCCCCTTTTGGCTTGCCAGCCAATCGTGCTAGACCCACCCGCGGGAGATTCCATGGTCGTTCGCCATCATTTTCGATACCTCTCGGCCGTCATGGTCGCGAGTGTTGTGTTGACAGCCGGTTGCGGGCGGGGAAAGCCGGTCACGGAAGTCCGTCCGGTCGCGGCTGTTGCGCCAAGTGGCGAGGAGACTGCGGCGGCGGAGCCCATTGCAACGAGCGATGACGACTTCCCCTGGTGGCGCGGAACCAAAGGCAACGGCCTGGCCAGCGGAGCCGTTCCCACGAAATGGTCGGCGACGGAAAACGTCGTTTGGTCGGTGCCGGTGCCGGGCAAGGGGCACGCCTCGCCGATTGTCTGGGGGAATCAGGTTTTCATTGCCACGGCCGACGACGCTAAGCAAACCATGTCGCTCATCAGCTTTGACCGGGCCACCGGCAAAGAGGGCTGGACGCGCATCCTCCATGAAGGGGGGTTCATGCATACGCACGGCAAGAACACGCAGGCATCGCCGACCCCCGCCTGCGACGGGAAGCACGTCTATTGGACAGCGATGGTCAAAGACGCGATTTGGGTCTCGGCGGTGACGCTCGATGGCCAAATCGCCTGGCAAACCGAAGCGGGGCCGTTTGTCTCGATGCATGGCTATGGTTCGTCGCCGATTCTGTTCGGCAAACTGGTCATCGTCCAAGGGGACAGCAATGGACCAGGCTGGCTGGGGGCTTTGGATAAAGAGAGCGGCAAGATTGTCTGGCGCGTGCAGCGTGGCAATGGAGCGAGCTTCGCCACGCCGGTTATCGCCGAGGTGGCTGGCAAGACGCAGCTCTTGCTGGCGGGGCAGGAGAAGGTCGTCAGCTACGATCCATTGACCGGCAAAAAACACTGGGAAGCGGAGGGGCCGGCGACAGTCTGCGCAAACCAGCTAGCCTGGAACGACGAGCTGATCTTCGTCAGCGGCGGCTATCCTCAGCGGGCCACCTGGGCGATGAAAGCCGATGGTTCGGGAGAGGTCGTTTGGAAGAAGAATTGGAAATGCTATGTCCCCTCGATGGTTGTTGCCGAGGGGCGCTTGATTGTGCCGCAAGACGACGGGATCGTGCATTGCGTGGAAGCGGCAAGCGGCAAGGAATTGTGGTTCAAGCGACTGGGGGAGATGTCGGCTTCGCCGGTACTCGTGGACGGGAAATTGCTCGTTACCACCGAAAGCGGGAAGACGCATGTGCTGGCCTTCGGCGACACCTTCGAGCAGCTGGCCGAGAACGAAAACGGCGATCGCTGCTATGCCACGCCGACCGTGTGCGGCGGTCGCATCTATCTGCGGAATTTCAGCCAACTGCTCTGCCTTGGTCCGGCCGAGAAGCTCTAGCCCCCCGGCGTACCGAGCGGTTTTCTCATTCATTGCTGAATGATTACAAAAGAGTTGCACCTGTTATTCTTGAATAATTCTTGATCCATTTCTAAAAAGATGCCGCTAGCGACGTTGGCGCCGATGCAGCCGCGCTCGTCCGCAAGGCTGCAAGTTGCCTTGTGAAGCGCTAAAAATTTGGCAAAAAATGCCCGTTTTCAGCATCAGAAAATCTAATACTGCGCGAATTCCGGTGAAATCTTCGCAATTCTCCACCGATCCGGGCGGGGCCAGCAACCTGGAGGCCATTGGGGGGGCTTGCAAGCCGTTTTCTTGCCCGTCATAACGGCCCCGCAAACCTTGACTAACTTGCCAGGTTTCGCATTATCTGTTCCGCATGGATCCCAAGGAGGAAACGATGAGAACGAGTTTGACATTGGCAGCGCTGTTGCTCGCCCCGATGGCCTTCGCCTCGCTGGCGGTCGCTCAAGAATCGACCGAGTCCCAAGGGGGTGGCGGAGATCCCACGGCCCAGGCCGAAGTGCAGCTGCATCGGCACCCGACCCTGTTCGGCATGTTGCGCCGCAACAACGAGATTCGCCGCGGCGTCGGCTTGCGGCCCCATCGCATGAACCCGGCTTTAACCAAGGCGGCCCAGGATCACGCCAACTATATGGCCCAAACTGGGCAATTTAGCCATTATGTCAACGGCGGGCATCAGTATCGGGCGAACAAGTATGGCTTCCGCGGCGGCGTTCGGGAGAACATCGCGATGGGAACCGGCTCGGTCGCCGGAGCCTTCGGCATGTGGCAGAACAGTGGCGGACATTATGCCTCCATCGTCAGCGGCACCACCGAGGCGGGCTTCGGCTATGCGGTTGGCCCGAACGGCACCCCCTACTGGGTCGGCGTCTATGGCAGCCCCGCTCAGGGAGACGTGACCGGCGAGTCCGAGGAAGAAGTCGCCAAAGCCATTGCCGAGCGCGAACGGAAGGACGCCGAAAGGAACGCCGGTCAGGCCCAGGGCGAGGGGAACGCCGCCGGTGGCAACGCCAGCGGTTCGGCTAACCCTGCCGGCGGGAACAACCTGCCCGATGACCTGCCGTAAGGATTAGACGTGATGTCCGCCGTCCGTTGTCCCTCTCCCCATTCAGGGAGAGGGACGAAGGTCAGGATTGCGGGTAAAACCAATCTTCGATCCGCAGATTGGGAATTTGGCACAAGTCGCGCAGATTCCAGGTCAGCAGCGTCGCCGAGTGGACCAGCGCGACGCAGTCAGTTTTGAGGTCCGCCGAACCGACCCGAATTTTCTGGTGGCGGAATTCCTCGAATTGCTGAGCCGGTGGCAGATCCCAGGGGACGACATTCCAGGCGGCAAACGTTGCCGTCGCTTGCTGTAATCGGCTGTAGGGGTTGATTTGCAAGCGGGTGTCCGCCAGGCGGCGAATTTCGGCCAGCCAGCCGCGTAGAATCTCTTCCAGAGTAATGACCGTGGTGGCGATCTGCTCGCCCGAAACTCGCAGGCGATGGCTCAATTGACCGGGGCCGGTGGCCGTCTCCTCAAGCAGAATGACGACGTGCTCGGTATCGAGAATCATCACGAGCCCTGGTCCTCGTTTTCGGCGTTCCGCCATTCGCGCCCCAGTCGCACGGCCTCGTGTCAAAAAAAGGGTCGTTGGCAAAGGCCCCAATCGTGCTTTCCCACCCGTCCGGCGATCGCTGACCTACGGTCACCTTGAGATTCGCCAGTTCTTGCTCCAGGGTGGCAACTCGCACTGCCAGTTCGCTAACCGCCATGTCGCATCCCCGCAAAAGTGGCTTAGTTCGCTTCCTCATTTCGACTTTAGCCGGGACAAGCACTGGGGGCGATAGAATCGCGGAGTTCGCGGGCGGTTCGAGTGTGAGGGGTAGTGGCGTCTGGACCTTTCACCGCGGTCCCATTTGCCCGTCCCCCCTCCCCAAGCTATAGTTCGCCCAGCGGTCGTTTCTATGCGCCGTCTTTACAAGTCGGCCAGAATGGGCACAATGGTCGCTTCAGGTTTGCGGGTGTAGCTCAGTTGGTAGAGCGCCACCTTGCCAAGGTGGCTGTCGTGGGTTCGAGTCCCATCACCCGCTCTCAA
Source organism: Pirellulaceae bacterium (assembly GCA_033762315.1). Classification (GTDB taxonomy): domain Bacteria; phylum Planctomycetota; class Planctomycetia; order Pirellulales; family Pirellulaceae; genus CAYLLN01. The sequence goes on along the minus strand of JANRLS010000127.1, from coordinate 550 downwards.
AAATGTTGCCCGCAGGCGGCCGGTTGCCGCCCGCAATTCGACTTTCGCGGCCCGAAGTTCCGGCCTGTCTGGCTGGTTCTTCGGGTTTGTTGCTTGCCAGCCTAGTGCCACGCGAAAGTGCCTCCCCTCAGCCGGACCTTTGCCATGACCAGCCAAGCCGAAGAAACCGCCCCCGCAGCCGCCGAGCCGCAGGAAGAAAAAACCCCGCTCCAGATGGAAGTGAAGATCGACAAGCCCTCGGCTTGCGAGCGGCATGTGACGGTGTCGATCGCCCGGGAAGATGTCGAGCGGTATCTCAAAAACGCCTACGATGAGCTCGTTCCCAAGGCCGAGGTTCCCGGTTTTCGCCCCGGCCGCGCCCCGCGGAAGCTGGTCGAGCAGCGGTTCAAGGAACACGTCGTCGATCAGGTCAAGGGAAAGCTGCTGATGGACAGTCTGACCCAAATGGGGGACGACCAGCAGTTTTCGGCCATCAGCGAGCCCGATTTCGATTTCGAATCGATCCAAATGCCGGACGATGGCCCGATGCGGTTTGAGTTCGATATCGAAG
>JANRLS010000126.1:0-69979 GCA_033762315.1 Pirellulaceae bacterium | reverse complement strand
ACCGGGCAGGCGGGATCGAAGGTTTCGTAGTTCAAAGTCGGCGGAATTTGCCCGTGCGCGAGACCCAGCACGCTGGCCGCCATTTCGACCGCCCCGCTGCCGGCCGAGAGATCGCCGAAATAGCTTTTGGGGGCGGTGACGGGGACATCTCCCAGCGTCTCGCGAATTGCCAGCGCCTCGACCCGGTCGTGCTCGATGCCGCCGTCGCCGTGGGCATTCACATGGCCGATTTCGTCGGGCGAAACGCCAGCCGACGCCAGGGCCGCGACAATCGACTGGCGAATCGCCGTCCCCTGGAAAGGTTGCCCGTGCGTGCAGGCCTCATACCGGCTGGCGAAGCCCAGGAGGCGGGCGAGAATTTTCGCCCCGCGGCGCTCGGCATGTTCGCGGTCTTCGAGCACGAACACCGCGCTCCCTTCGCCGGGGACAATACCCGAGCGGCGGGCATCGAACGGGCGCGAAGCGCCGGTCGGGTCGCCGGGCCACTGGGAAAGGTGCTCCCACCCTCGGAACGGCAAACAGCCGATGGAAGCCGTCGAGCCGCTGCCGCCGGCGAGCATCACGTCGGCATGGCCGCGCTGGATCACCATCGTCGCTTCGTTCAGGGCGAGCAAGCTGGATGCCCCCCCTTCGACGATCGAGTTATTGGGCCCGTGCGCGTCGCAGGCGATGCTGATGTGGCAGGCCGCCATGTTGGGCAGATACTTCAGCATCCATAGGGGGAATAGGTCTTTGAACGCGAAATCGCCCCAGCGGGAAAAATCGAACTGGCCGCTCTCCATGCAGTGGCGAAACACCTCCCCCGTCTCTTCGACATCGCCGTACAGAATTTCGCTCCCCAGTACGACTCCCATCCGCTCGGCGGGGACTGAACCCTTGGGCAACCCGGCATCTTGCGTGGCAAGCATGGCCGAGGCGTAGGCCGCTTGAATCTCGCTGCACATCACCTTGATGGTTTTGCGCGGCTGGACGAACTCCTTGGCATCGAATCCCTTAATCAGACCCGCGATGCGGAAGGGGAGGTCGGTATGTTCGTATTCCTTAATCCAGCCAACGCCGCTTTGCCCGGCTTCGAGCGCCCGCCAGAACGGCTCGCGACCGACGCCGATGGGGCAGACAACCCCCACGCCGGTGATCACGACTTCGCGCTGGTCGGGCATGGGAAAATGAGGAAAGTGAGAGTCGGGAAGCGCGATGGAAAACCTGAATTCAATTATTACTTTCGGCGCTAGTCTCGTCGCCCCCACCTCCTGCGTGGCGATAGCGATTCGGCGATGCGGTTCATTATATACAGCCGCCGGCTATTCGATTCGGGTTTCCTGATCGCCGCGGGGATGGACGAGCGCCTCGCGGCCGGGGGCTTTTGGTCCCAGGGCGACCCCGATCCAGCCGTCGTGAATCACGAACTGTGTGACCTGCTGGTCCTGCAATTCGGGAGACTTGCTGATCTGGTTGTTCACCAGGTTCAGTTTGCGATTCCGCGACAAAACGCGGCTGAAAATGCCCCGCAGGGCGATCTGGTCCCCAAACCGGAGCTTGTCGCCAATCAACTCGATCACCCCTTCGCGGGCCAGATTCGCGTCGAGTTGGTCGGCGGTGGGGGCATAGTAGCCGCGCACCGTGAAGTTTTGCCACCGGTGCTTGGTCCCTTGGCTCAGCTCGGCAAGACGAATCGTCAGCCGCACGCGGCCATCCTCGCAATCGATACGCACCGGGTCTTCCTCGGCGAAGGTGACATAGACCCCTTCGGGCAGGTCTTCGGGGACGGTGATTTCGTTCCCCGAAACCAGCTTGAAGCGGGTAATCATCTCGCGATAAAGGTCGTGCAGCTCGATCCGCCGCCCGGCGATGCCGAGATGGTCGATGACGTTGTTGAGGGCCGATTCGTGGAGTTGCACGCTAAGGATGCTGTCGCCGGGGGCCTGCGGCCGCGCCGTGTGCGCCGACACCTGGTCGCGCCCCGCCACGCGATAGCGGGCGATGAGCCGGTCGGTGGTGGTTTCGAGTTCCACGGCGGTCGGATCAAGATGCAGCTTTTGCAGTGGATCGAGCAGCTTGGCCTGAAAATCGCGTTTCGCCTTTTCGAGCCGCTCGGCCATATCGCGGTCGAGCTGGCTCGAAGCCCGGCCGATGATCTTGCCCTCCACTTCGGCCTTGGCCGCCCCTTGCGAGCTGTCGTACTGGTTGCGAGCGATCGCCCGGACCAGCGTGCTTAAGAGCGGAATGCCGTCGAAATCGGTCTCGAAATCGTTGAGGCTGGTATTGGCATTCGCCTCCGCCTCGGCGCTTCCCAGGCGAATGCCGCGATGATCGACGGTGATCGTTTTGCGAGCACGAAAGAACGACTGCCCATCCTGATAGAACGTGGCCGGTCCCTTGCTGGAGGCGGTGCTGCTGGCGACCGAGCCGTTGGCTTCGAGCCCCAGCCGCCAGCGCCGCCGGTCGGGAAGCAGAACCAGCCGCAGGCGGGTGTTAGTGTGGCTATCGCCCGAAACATTGGCCCCCAAAATGACATCCTGCACCGGTTCGTATTGCGCTTGCTGCTTGGGAAGCAGGCGGTTGATCATTTCGGCCGAAAGGGCGACGCGGATATTCGCGTTGCGGTAATACATATTGACCGTCTCGGCCAGCTTGCCGATGTCGGCCTCGGCCGACCAGCGCAGGTCGTCATAGCGGCGGGCCAGGGCCTTGGCCTCGGCCGAAAGGTCGTCGTGCTCGTAGCGCTCGATGGCATCGAGCAGACCGACCAGGTCCGGCGTTTCCGCCGCCCGGCAGCGGAGCTGCGCTTCCCAGGCGAGAAACGGCGGCGTGCGCAGAAAGTCGCTTTGATCGACCGAAAGTTGCGTGGAATGCAGGCGGCTGAGCATGTCGCGGGCCAGTTGACGCTGGTCCGCCGGCGAAATTGCAGGGTTGTCGAAGGTGGCGCGGGCTTCGTCGAGCAGCAGGTATTTTCGCCAATTCGCCCCGGCACCGGTGGCTCGCACGCGGTTTTCGATATCGGCCAGCGAGTATTCCCAGCGGACACGGTCGAGCACCGGTGCGACCGCCAGCTTGCCACGTTTGGCGGCGGCATGAACCTGGTCCCAAATCTCCAGTCGGCGGACGATGGCATAACCCGCGCGGAGCATTTGCGAACGGGCCTGGTCGGTCGGCAGGGTCCGGGCAATGGTGCGGGCCTCCGCGGCCAGCCCCGCCAGGCGGTCGAGCGATTCGCCCGCCGCTGACGAACCGAGCTGCTCGATGTGGGCCAGGTGCTCGGCTTCGGCTTTGGCCCGGCGCGCCCAATTGCCGGCCTCCGGGAGCGTGGCGGACAGGACATTCAACTGCTCGATCAGCCCGGCTGGATAGGCCCAGGCCTTGCTCGCCGCCAGTTCGGCCGGGGCAGCGGGAACCGGCTGAATCACCGAGCCGGTCACTTCGGTTTCGGGGAGTTCCGTCGCCGGCGCGGGACTTTCGCCAATCGGTGCCGAAGCCGGGTTGAGGGGCAAACTGGGAACCGCTGGCAGCCCTCTGCCGCTGGCCGATGGCTCCGGCAACGGCGGCGGGCTGAAGGCGGGCAGGGCGGGGGTTTCGGTAATCGAAGGATCGAGGTCGATATTCTCGGCCACTAGCGGCCGGATCGGGGCCACCACCGGCTCTAGCTCGCCGGCATCCGGCACCGCCGGCTCCGAGGGGAATTCCAGTTCGGGCTGTTCCCGAACCAGCGCGATGCCGCTCTCCACCACCGGCTCGCGATCGGCAATCGGCTCCGGCGCGGGGAGGGCCGGCGCGCCGCGCACCGCCAGCGGACCCCGCAGCCGCCATGCCAGCGGTGCCAGCATGCATAGCGCGAGTAAGAACAGCACGCCGTAGAGCAGTTTCTGCGACGACTCGCCCGTCAAACGACTCATCACCAACCTCCGAAGGGTACGCAAGCGCGGCGCGGCTTCTTCGGAGAGCATCGGAACAGGTCTCGCCTGGCGTCGAATGCCCTTCGCCCCGGCGGGGCAGCCTGCCCAACCGTTCAAGTTGATGGTTGGCACCACCAGCCGAAAGGGTGGGGATTGGCGAACTTTGCCAGCCGCGCGAAGTTTTGCGCTGACCCCAAGTCGGCTCCATTTCGGCTGGCTTCGCGCTCGTTTCACGAAATCCTCACTTGCAGTTTGCAAATTGCCAGCACCGCAGATTCCCTCGCTGCTCGTGGTGAACATCGATAGAAGGAACGTCCCGTGGCGATTCACTGCCCCTTGTGCGGGCACGGCATGAACTTCAAGGACATCAAACCGGGCAAGTTTCAGCCGAAATGTCCCAAGTGTCAGCAGCGTTTTGGACTGACGATTTCGGACGACCCCCTGGCGGCACCCAAGGTTTCGAAGTTGCCCGCCGCCGCTCAGGCGACCGCGGCCGCCGTGGCACCGGCCGCCAAAACTCAGCCCGCCGCGCGGCACGCGAGCCAATTCGAGGCGACGCTGCCGCCGGCGCCTTCCAAGACTGCCGTGGTGGAAGCGACGCTGCCCCCCAGTCCCGTGACCGCTTCTCCCCAGCCGGAAGTGGCGGCGACGCTCCCACCGACCCAGATGGGGAATTTCGATGCTACCTCCCCCCTCGAGCAAGGGCGGCAGGCCACCCACGCCGAGTCGGCTCCCGCGCGAGCGAATGGCGAGGCAATTCCAGAGAAGCTGGGAGGCTACAGGCTGCTGAAGGAACTGGGGCGCGGGGCAATGGGGGCGGTTTATCTGGCAAACCAACTCTCGCTCGATCGGCACGTGGCCCTGAAGCTGATCCAGGCGCAATGGGCGGCGAATCCGGTGTTCGTGGCCCGGTTCACTCGCGAAGCGTATGCCGCCGCGCAGCTCACGCATCACAACGTGGTGCAGATTTACGATCTGGGGCAGGATGGGGGAATCAACTATTTCAGCATGGAGTTCGTGTCGGGAAAATCGCTGGCCGATCTGGTGATGGAGCATGGCAAGCTCGATCCCGAACAAGCCGTGGGCTATGTCTTGCAAGCGGCGCGCGGGCTCGATTTCGCCCATCGTCGCGGCATGGTGCATCGCGACGTGAAGCCCGCGAACCTGATGCTCAACGAGCAGGGGATCGTCAAGGTGGCCGATCTGGGGCTGGTCAAAACGCCGCAGCTGCTCGAAGAGCCGCAAGTGACGGGCGAAGCCGCGCCGGCCACTTCGGGGCCGGGTTCGTCGCTCGCGGCCGCGACCGCGGACGTGACCTTGACCAACATGGCGATGGGAACCCCCGCTTACATGGCCCCCGAACAAGCCGTGGACGCGGCAGGAGTCGATCATCGATCCGACATTTATTCCCTGGGCTGCACGCTCTATGTGCTGCTCACCGGGCGGCCACCCTTCGAGGGTGCATCGGCCCTGGAGGTCATCACGAAGCACCGCAACGAGCCGGTCGTGCGGCCCGAAGTGCTGGTGAAGCGGATTTCCCCCGCGCTGAGCGAGATCGTGCTGCAGATGGTCGCTAAGGAGCCGGCCGACCGCTACCAAACACTGGGCGAAGTGATTACCGCGCTCGAAGGTTTCCTGGGCATCGCGTCGGCCGGTCCGTTTTCGCCCGGCGAGCAGCAGGTGGCGAGCTTGGAGGCCGCGCTGCGGCAATACAACTCCGCCCCGCTGGCCCGCCTCCGCGGGCCGGTTCAGCTGGGATTCATCGCCCTCTCGGCGGGACTGTTCGTGGTGTTGCTGTTCGTTTCGTGGTGGGGTGCCGCCCTCGTCGCGGCCCTGGCGGTGTCGGCGGCAATGGCCTACTTCCTGGTCGGAGGTTGGCTCGACCGGAGCATGTTGTTCGAGAAAGCTCGGTCGTACCTTTTGGCCTTGCGAATCAGCGACTGGCTGACGCTTGTTGGCGGCGGCCTGATCTCGCTCTTGGTTTGCTATTTGGCGGGCTGGCTACTTCCGGCACTCGTGGGGTGCGCGGTGGGGACGCTGCTCGGGGCGGGGTGCTATCTGCTGATCGACCGACCGCTGGCGATTGCCCGCCGCGCGCCGCTGGCGGAACTGGCCGGGCTGGTGAAGACCTTGCGGATACGCGGAGTCGAAGAAGAGGCGATCCAGCTGTTTGTCGTCAAATACAGTAACGACACCTGGGAGGAATTCTTCGAGGCCGGCTTTGGCTACGAGGCGAAGCTGAAGGCTCGCGAGTCGCTGACCAAGTCGGACCTCGGACGACGCCGGCCCAAGTTTCGCGCCTGGCGCGACGGGCTCATCCGACATATCGACGCCAAACTTCGTCGGCGGCAGGACGAGCGCGAGCGCCAGCACCTGCGCAAGGTCGAAGAGGAGAACCTGAAGGCCCAGGGAGTCGCGCCGGAAAAAGCCCGCGAGCAGGCCAACCTTCTGGCCGATGCCTTGCTGGACGATGCCGTCGATGCCCGGCAACAACAAGCGGCCGGCGCGGCGGCGGCGGTGGACCCCAAGGTGATCGCCGCTCAAAAGCGGGCCCGGCAATTAAAGATGCTCTCCGACGCTCGGAGCGGCCGTTATCGCGAGCGCGGCGTGCTGGCCTCGCTCGCCGGACTCGTCACCGGTCCGCTCGGTTTTGCCTTGGGTGGCAAGGTTCGGTTTTTGGCGGGCGCGATGCTGATCGCCATTTTCGCCCTCTGGCTGAAAACGAACACCAACCTGGCCGATGCCGCCCATGCCAATGGCTCGACCCAGCAACGCGCGCTCGGGATGCTCGACGTGCTGCAAACCTTTTTCACGAATGGCGAGCAAGTGACCACCGCGGTGGCCGGCTTCAACAGCGTTGCGCCAGGGGTGGTGGGAGTCATTCTGCTCGTGCTGGGTCTTTTCGGGGGGTGGCGAATGTCGCTCTTCGCCTGGCCGGCGGCGGCCATCGCGCTGGTGCTCCCCGGCGTGATCGGGCTCGACCTCGTTTGTTATGGTTCGGCGACGGGGCTGGCGGTGGTGGGGCTGTTGCTCGGCAGAACTCCCGCCGAGTGAATTGCTACCGTTTTTTGAGCACGAAGACGATGTCTTGCGTGTCGTCCGACAGCTCGGTCGGAAGATCGAGTCGATAGCGGAAGTCGTAGGTGGCGACCGTTTCAAGGCTCGCGACGGTGGCCAGCGTGCGCAGCATTTGGGGCTTGGTGTAGGTGCGAAAGACCAGCTCATCGACGATTGGGAACGAGCGGGTCGGGGTATGCACGTGCATCACCATCTTGCAGCGCTCGGTGCGGCGGCGGAGATCGAGATCGAAGGTCTTGAGGTCGGTATTGATCGCCAAATGCCCCCGGCGGGCCGACCAGCGCTCCGAGTCAATGGCTTCCCCTTCAGTGGGCGTCAGGTGCAGTCCCAGCACATACAGCCCCCCTTTGCGCAGCGACCTGGCGATGCACTCCAAATGGGCGCGGGCCTGCGCTTCGGCCAGCAGGTGGCGAAAGCTGTTGATCGTGTTGAACGCCGCATCGACGGGCTTCGGGAGCCGAAAGTCGGCCATGTCACCGACGAAGGCGGTCCCCTTCAGCCCGTGTTTTTGGAGACGCTTGTTGCAATAGGCGACCGCTCGCGGGTTCAGATCGAGCCCCGACACCGCCAGGCCGCTTTGGCCCAGCCGAAACAAGAGCCGCCCGGTGCCGCAGGCGGGTTCAAAAATGCGGCGAACCTGCCCGGTGGCATGCGCGTCGAATACTTCCAGCAGAAAATCGTGCTCGGCCTTCCAGTCGGAGCCGAAGACGAGGTCGTAATAGCGGGGGTAGTCGTAGAGATTGGCGGTGTCGGACATGCGGGGCGAGATTTACGACAACGGGGCGGGGACGAAAACCACGGGGCGAATATATGCGGCCCTCCGCAGGTTGTCAGCGGCGGGGAGGAAAGTCTTGAAACGGCGAACAGCCCACCCTACGCTAGGAATTAGTTCGTAGGCTAATCATTCGTAGGACAACGGCATGAGCAATCCGCTCGGCGATTACGACTTCGAAAACAGCGTCGGTTTTTGGATCTGCACGGCGGCGCACGACTACCAGCAGGTGGTCAACAATGAGCTGCCGGCGGGGATTACCTTTCGCCAGGCGCAGGTGCTGGGTTTTCTGGCGCTGGCGGGGCCGCTGGCGCAAAACGACCTGGCCGAGCGGATGCGGATCGAGCCGCCGACGCTGGTGGGGGTGCTCGACCGGATGGAGCGCGACGGCTGGATTCGCCGCGACAGCGACCCGCACGACCGCCGCCGCAAATTGATCCAGCCCACCCCCGCCGCCAAGCCGGTCTGGGCCAAGGTGGTGTCGGTGGCGCGGCGGGTTCGCGAGCAGGCGACGCGCGGCCTCTCCGCCAGCCAACTGGCGCAGCTCCGCAAGCTGCTGGCGCTGGTGCAAACCAATCTGCAACCCCTTGCGACGCGGGAGGCGATTTAGTCATGCAACGTGGCACACGAAATCTGGCCATTGGTGGTTTTCTCGCGATTGTCCTGGCGGCGGGGGTGGCGGCGCTCTGGCCGCGGCCAGGCGTCGCCCAGGCTCCCAAGGGGCCAGGGGGCGCGCCGCCGCCTCCGAAGGTGCGGGTCACTCCCGTGCAAGAGGCCGCTTTGGCCCAACAGCGGGCGTTTGTCGGCACCATCAAACCGATTCGCCGGAGCGTGGTGGGGAGCGCCGCGCCAGGCCGGGTCGAGCATTATCTGGTGAACGAGGGGGACGCCGTGCAAGCGGGGCAGCCGATTGCCCACCTGCGGCGGGGCATCATTCAGGCCGAGCTTGATGCCGCCAAGGCACAGCTCGCGGTGCGGCAGGCGGAATTGGCCGAGATGGAGCAATCGCATCAAGAGGAAATCGAGCAAGCGCAGGCCAAGCTGCAGACGTGCGAGGCGAACCTGGCGTTTCGCCGAGCCAAGGTCGAGCGCGATCGGGCCTTGGGGACGTCGATCGCCCGCGAGCTGATGGAAGAGGACAACTCGCTCGCCGCCCAGGCGACCGCCGCCGTCCGCGAGGCCAAGGCCGCCCTCCGAATGCTCACCGATGGCCCGCGGCAGCAAAAAACCGAGCAGCACCGCGCCTGGGTCGCCGTGCAAACCGCCGAGGTGCAGCGCCTGAGCGAGCAATTCGAACGACATACGATGTTCGCTCCGTTCAATGGATTCGTGACGACCGAGCACACCGAGGTCGGGCAATGGGTGATGCAAGGCGATCCGGTGGCCGAGATCGTCGAGCTCGATAAAGTGGATGTCGAAATCGCCGTGCTGGAAGACTATGTCGCCCAGCTCGATCCGGACGCGGACGTGCAAATCGAGGTGCCCGCGCTGCCAGGCCAGCAGTTCGTCGGGCGGATTGCCCTGGTCGTTCCGCAGGCCGATGCCAAGGCGCGGACGTTTCCGGTCAAGGTGCGGATCGAAAATCAGGTAGTCGGCGGTCAGCCGCTGCTGAAGGCGGGAATGTTCGCCCGCGTCAGCCTGCCGGTGGGGCAGCCGGTGTCGCGGATCATGGTTCCCAAGGATGCGGTGGTGCTCGGCGGGCCATCGCCGCTGGTGTTCGTCGCGGCGACCGCTGGTGGCAAAACGACGATTCGCCCCGTTCCCGTGACGCTTGGTCCCTCGGTCGGCACCTGGCTGGCGATCAGCGGACCGATCCACGCGGGCGAGATGGTGGTGGTCGAAGGAAACGAGCGGATTCGACCAGGGCAAGAGGTGCGTCCGGAGATGGTGCATGTGCAGTTTCCCGTGGTGGCGGGTCCGAGCGAAAGCGCGGAGGCTACTCGATGAACTTGATTACGACGTTCGTACATAACCCCGTCAAAGTTACGGTCGGCGTGATCCTGGTGTTGCTATTTGGCATCCTGGCGATGGCCACGATGCCGATGCAGCTGACGCCGGAAGTCGAAATTCCGACGCTCACCATCGAGACGGTTTGGATCGGCGCGAGCCCCCAGGAAATCGAGCGCGAGATCATTCAAGAGCAGGAAGAGCAGCTCAAGAGTGTCGAGGGAGTGCGCAAGATCAGCTCGGAAAGCATGGATTCGCTGGGACGGGTGACGCTGGAGTTTCCCGTCGGCGCGAATATCGCCGAGGCGATGCTGAAGGTCAACACCAAGCTCGCCCAAGTGCCCGACTATCCCGAAGATGCCGACGAACCGGTCATCAACACCTCGAACGCGGCGGACCGGCCAATTGCCTGGTTCATTTTGGGGCAGCGCGTTCCACCGCGGGCCGATGCCGACCAGCTGCTCGGCCAGCATCCCGAACTGCGCGCCGAAATCGACCAGGCCTATGCCGCCAAAAGCGAAGGGCTGAAGATGCTCCGCCTGCGCCGGCTGGCGGAGAAGAGCCCGGCCGTGGCGGCCATATTGCCCCCGCCGCGCGATGTGTCGATTTTGCGCAAGTATGCCGAGGATCGGATCGAGGCGGCCCTGGAGCGGGTCGAAGGGGTTTCCAACTCGAATGTGCTGGGAGGACGCGAGGAAGAGCTGCAGCTCATCATCAATCCCGAACGACTGGCGGCGCGCGGGTTGACCGTCGAGCAAGTGCGGCAAGCGCTGCGGAGCCAGAACAAAGACACTTCCGGCGGCGACTATTGGGAAGGAAAGCGGCGCTACATCATTCGCGTGCTGGGCAAATTCGAGTCGCCCGAGCAGGTGGAAAGCGCCATCGTGGCCCGCGGACCGAGCGGCACGGTGTATGTCCGGGACATTGGCCGGGCCGAACTGGGGCACAAAAAGCCCGATGGCTTCGTGCGCCGTTTCGGCACCACCTGCATCGCGATCAATGCCATGCGGACGGTCGGGGCGAACGTGCTCGATGTCAATGCCGGCCTACAGAAGGCGGTTGCCGACCTGAACGAAAACCTGCTCCATCGGGACGGCCTCGACCTGATTCAAGTGTATGACGAAACCGAGTATATCTATTCCGCCCGCAACCTGGTGACGAGCAACCTTCTGTGGGGGAGCCTGTTCACCTTCGCCACCTTGCTCGTCTTTTTGCGCAGCGGCTGGTCCACGGTCATCATTTTCGCGCATATCCTCATTAGCACGATCGGGGCGTTCCTGGTGATGGCGGCGATGGGGCGCTCGCTCAACGTGCCGGCGCTCGGCGGTCTGGCGTTCGCCGTCGGCATGCTCGTCGATAACGCGATCGTGATGCTCGAAAACATCTATCGCCGCTGGCAACTCGGGGAGAGTGCCGAGGAGGCTTCGGTGCGGGGAGCCAGCGAGGTGTGGGGGGCGCTGCTCAACGCGACGCTTGCCAACCTGGCGGTGTTCATCCCGGTGCTCTTCATTCGCGAGGAAGCGGGACAACTCTTTCGCGACATCGCGATTGCAATCAGTGCGGCGGTGGCGCTCTCGATGCTCGTCGCGGTGGCGGTGGTGCCCACCGCCGCCATGCGGATTCTCAAGCAGCGCCAGCCCACCACTGACGACGGGGCAACGCGCGACGGAACTCTCCGCCGCCGGCCGCGCGGGATGCTGGGAACCTTGCTGCTGCCGATCTATCAGTTTTTGGGGGTTTGCGATAAGTTCGCGCTGTGGCTGGTTGGTGGTCTGCTAGGGGTCAATCGGTCGTTGCAACGGGGCGTGCTGCCGCGACTGTTGTTGGTGGGGCTGGTCATCGCCGGGTCGTGCGTTGCGACCCGGCTGTTTCTGCCGAAGGTCGAGTATCTGCCCGCCGGCAACCGGAACCTCGTAATCGCCATTCTGCTCCCGCCGCCGGGCTACAACCTCGAAAAGTTGCTGGCGATGGGAACGACGGTCGAAGAGGGGCTCAAGCCCTACTGGGATGTCGATCCCAAGGACCCGCTCGGCAGCAAGCTCGATGCCCCGCCGATTCAAGACTTCTTCTTCGTCGCCCGCAATCGGCAGGTGTTTGTCGGGGTCCGCTCGGCCATTCCCGAACGAGCCGCCGAGCTCGTGCCCGTCATTCAGCGACTCGGCGAACAACTCCCCGGCACCATCCTCGTCGCCAAGCAAACGAGCCTGTTCGAGCAAGGGCTGACCGCCGGCCGCACCGTCGATGTCGAAATCAGCGGCCCCGACATCGAGCGGCTGGTGGCTTTGGGGGGGCGCATCTTTGGCCAGATCAAAGGTTCGCCCGGTGTTCCGGGGCTGATTCCCGCGGCGCAGGTTTTTCCCAGCCCCAGCCTTGACCTTTCCAACCCGGAAGTTTGGATCACCCCCAAGTGGGAACAAGCGGCCGACATGCAAATCACCTCCGAGGGGCTGGGCTACGGCGTCGATGCCCTCGTCGATGGGGCTTTTGTCACCGATTATTACACCGGCGGCGATAAGATCGACCTCCGCATCGTCGGCGAGGAACAATTCGCCAACAGTATCCAAAATCTTGCCTCGCTTCCGGTCGCCACCCCCACCGGCCAATTGGTGCCGCTGGAGGCGGTCGCCACCATCCAGCAAGGGAGCGGCCCGGAGCAGATCAACCATCGCACGAGGCAGCGGGCGATTACCTTGCAGGTGACACCTCCTGCCGACATGCCCCTCGAAGCGGCGATGGACCTGATCAGCGAGCAGGTTATCGCTCCGCTGCAAGCGAGTGGCGAGCTGCAAGGAGGCTATGGCATCAACCTGGCGGGGACGGCCGATAAGCTCCGCTCGACCTGGACCTCCCTCAAGTGGAATCTTGCCCTGGCGGTGCTGATTACTTATCTCTTGATGGCGGCGACCTTCGAGTCGTGGATTTATCCGTTTGTCGTCATCCTCACCGTGCCGCTAGGGGCGGTCGGCGGATTCGCCGGCCTATGGTTGCTCAATCTCTATGTGCTGCAACCGCTCGACGTGCTCACGATGCTCGGCTTCATCATGCTCGTCGGCACGGTGGTGAATAATCCGATTCTGATCGTCGAGCAGGCCCTCGTGCATGTGCGCGAGGATGGTCTGCCGATTGGCGAGGCGGTAGTCGAAAGCGTACGCACCCGCATCCGGCCGATCTTCATGACCACGCTCGGCGGCCTCGTCGGCCTGTTGCCGCTGGTCCTTGCGCCAGGTGCCGGCAGCGAGCTCTATCGGGGCATCGGAGCGGTGCTGCTGGGGGGGCTCCTTATCTCGACGCTGGTGACGCTGGTGTTCGTCCCCGCGCTCCTGAGCCTGATGCTCGACTTGCAGAGCAATCTCGCGCGGCGGCTCTGGCCCGAGCGCTATGGCGACCCTGCCCGGCCAGTCGAAATCGGCGAGTCGCTGCGGCCCGAACCGGAGCCCGCGGCGATGCGGATTTACGAGGCTTAGGGGCCCTTCAGTCGCTCGATGGTTCGCCGAGAACTGAGGACACCGGGACCAGGTTTGCTCCCGGCTATTTTCGTTGCAGCTTCAAGCGGGCGAGCTTCGCGGCGACGCTCGGCAGCAGCCGGGCGGCGTTTTCGCTATAGAGCTTGCGGAGCACGTCGTCCGGCAGGTGCAGGCCATAAATGTTCCACAGCCCCTGCGGCGGAAAGTCCTTCTCCGAATACGGAAAATTCTCGTCCTCAGTCTCGAGAAATCGCCAATAGAGCCGCAGACGCTCCTCGGGCCACGGCCCATCGGTGCCAAAGAGGATGCGGTCTTGATACATGATGACGAACCGCCGCGCGGTATAGGGTTGCCGACCGAGCTCGGCGATCCGGCTGGCAATTTCCACGTGCAAATTTGGGTGCTTTTCGAGCCACTCCCCCACTGTCGCCAAATCCTCGGCATTGCCAGCGACGTGAGCCCCGATGAACGTCGTTTTGGGATGACGCTCGACGACGCGGAGAAAATCGGCGAGCACCGCCTCGCGCTGGGGAAATTGCGGACCGTGGTAGCTCCAATCGGGGCGGCGGTGCAGTTCCTCCCAGCGTTCGTTCCGCTCGTCGATGGGCAAAAAGAACGCGGCCGGATCGGCGACGTGAATTAGCACCGGTAGGCCCAGTTCGCCGCAAGCCCGCCAGATGCCGTCCCAGCGTGGGTCGTCGATTTGGATTGGGCTGCCGTCGGGGTTTCTGTATTCCAGGCCAAACTGCTTGAAAATCTTGAGTCCGCAGGCTCCGCGCTCCTTCGCGGCGGCCAGCTGTTGCGCAACGCGGCGGGCAAAATCGGGGCGCTGGCAATCCCACGAGCCGGGGTCATCGGCACGGCCCCTGCCTTGCCAGTCGATGTTCGCGAAGATCGCGAACCGGTCCTGGTGCTTGGCCCATAGGAAACTGGCGTGTTCGTCGAGCGCGTCGTCCCACTGCCCATCCAGGCTGACGCACACCGCCACCTGGTTGCGGTCCATCAGCCGCACCCATTCCTCGAGTTGCTCGCCACCGCCCCGAAACTTGACGCGAAAATGCGTATGCACATCGACCACCGGAAATTTCGCCCGCGCCAGCTCATGCCTTGGCACGCGCAGCATGGGCTGAGGGCGGAAGTTTTCGAGCAGCAATTTCCGGCCATCGCGGCCATCCAGCGGCAGGTTCGTATCTGGTTGCTGGGCTAGCACCGGCGGCAGGCCGACAGCGAGCAATATTCCCAGCCAAACCACCCTTTGAGTCGCTGCGTATGACATGTCGATTTCCCTCCGATGCTTCTCTGCTACGATAGCAGGATTCCCCACGCCCAGCCGCCAGGCTTCCATGTCGTCCGACTTTACCGAGCAGCAATCGTCCGGCGACCTCGCCCGCTCGAAGGATTTGAGTCTGCAGCGAACCCGCCCCCCTAGCGAGGTGCCGGGCTTTCAGGCGCAGCGGTTTCTCGGCCAAGGGGCCTATGGCGAGGTGTGGGCCGGGGTTGATCGCAACACGGGCCGCAAAGTGGCCATCAAGTTCTATGCCCATCGCCGTGGCGTCGATTGGTCGCTGCTGGAGCGGGAAGTCGAAAAGCTCGTCTTTCTTTCGGCTGATCGGTATGTGGTGCAGCTGCTCAAAGTCGGCTGGGATGCCGATCCGCCGTATTACGTCATGGAGCTGATCGAAAACGGCTCGCTCGACGACCTGCTGCGGGCGAAGGGGACGTTCGGCCTCGCCGAGGCGACCGAGATGTTCCGCGAAATCGCCGTCGGCCTCGTTCATGCCCACGGCAAAGGGGTGCTGCACTGCGACCTCAAGCCCGCGAACATTTTGCTCGATCAGGACCACAAGCCCCGGCTGGCCGATTTTGGCCAATCGCGCCTGTCGCACGAGCAAAAGCCGGCCCTCGGCACGCTGTTTTACATGGCCCCCGAACAAGCCGACCTGGAGGCGGTGCCCGACGCGCGGTGGGATGTGTATGCCCTCGGCGCGATTTTTCATTGCCTCGTGCTGGGCTATCCGCCCCATCGCAACGAGGCGATTATCGATCAGATCGATACCGCGAAGGACCTGCCCGACCGGCTGGCCCGCTATCGGCAGGCGATTCGCTCGGCCCCGCCGCTGACCGATCATCGCCGCCTGATGGATCGGGCATTAGCCGACATCTTGGAACGCTGCCTCGCGGCCGATCCACGCCGGCGATTTGCCAACGTGCAAGAGGCGCTCGATGCCCTCGCCGCGCGCGACCGCAATCGGGCCCGCCTGCCGATGATGGTGCTGGGTTTTCTCGGTCCGCTGATCGTGCTCTTGATCACGGCTCTCTTCAGCTATCGGGGCTATACGCGGGCGGTCGAGCAGGCGGAGCGCGACTACACGCAGCTCGCCCTGCAAAACAATCATTATGCCGCCGAGCTGGCCGCCGAGAAAGTGACGGCGCAGATCGGCCGCTATTTCGAGATTGCCCGCGACGAAGGGGAACTCGGCGGTTTTCGGCCCCTCTTTTATAGTACGCTCGCCGCGCCGAGCCTGGAGCGACTTAGCGCCGATGCCGACGGTGGCCAGGCCGCCCGACTCGCCTTTCAGAACGACCCCCAGCGACTGGCGCTCGACCATTATCTCAAGTCCCGCCTGAACGCTTATCACGAGGTGGCAATTCTCGATTCCCGCGCGCCGCGGTTCGCCAGCGTGTTTGTCACCGACAAGCGCGGCACCCAGCTCGCCTCGGCTTTCGGCGACGAATCGCAGTCCCTTTCGATCGGCAAGAATTTCGCTCATCGCCCCTATTTTCACGGCGGGCCGGCCGAGCTTACTCCGGCCGACAACCCGCCCGAGAATCCACCGCACATTGGCGAGACGCACCTCTCGGCACCGTTTCGGAGCACCACGCAGCGGACCTGGAAGGTGGCCATTTCGACCCCGATTTTTCGCGAGGGGACCACGGGATTCGAAGGGGTGCTGGTGTTTACCGTCAATCTTGGCGATTTCGACATGTCGCAGGCGGCGACAGTCGATCGCGACCGGTTTTCGGTGCTGGTCGATCGCCGCGACGGTGCCGACCAAGGGACGATCTTGCAGCATCCGCTCTTCGAGGAACTGGCCGAAGCGGGGAACTCGGTCCCCGATTTTCTGCTGGGCCAGCGCTATCGCGTGCCGCAAACGGTGCTCGACGGACAGGGGGACGCGGAATATCGCGATCCGCTGGCCAATATCCAGAGCCCTCGCCAACCGGGCGAGACGGACGCGCAGTATGGCGAGCGGCTCGCTTTGCAAGCACTGGCCGAGCCCTTCGACCGGCGGTGGCTGGCGTCGGCAGTGCCGGTTCGCCCACCAATCGGGGCCAGCCCCGAAACGCAGGCCCATTTGGCGGTGCTGGTGCAATCCGATCAAGCGGCGGTGGTCGAGCCGGCCCGGCAACTCGGCCGGCAGTTTATCCGCAACAGCTTGTGGATGTTGGTGGTGATGGTGTCGGTCAGCCTCGCCCTGTGGTACATCGTCGTCCGCGCGTTTCGCGAGCCGCGCGCCGGGGGGGAACGCTCGCCGACCGATCCACCGTCCGCCACGCCGCCGCACAGCGCCAGCACCATCGCGGTGCGGCGGTAAGTGGGAGGCAAAAAAATCGGCCGCGATCAACGAGTGATCCCGGCCGAAGGTTGTTGCTGCGTTACGAACGCCTGGCCTACGGATTCAGCGTCCAGGTGTAGTCGTTCAGGCGGTAATCGACGAGGATCGGGCCCCAGGTGATGCTGGTGCCGGGGGCGCTGCCATACAGCGTGGTGGCGAAGATCGGCGATTCGCCGACATAGATCGATCCGTTGTGATAGGGATACGAGGTGCCCACGCGGTTGCCGTTGATGTAGATGTCGATGTACCACCGCGTGTTATTGCGGATGTAGAGCGTTCCTTCGATGCCGCGAGCTTGTTCGCCATCGGCCCGAGCCTTGATGGCGGCTTCGGTTTTGGAAGCCTGGGCGAGCAGGTCGGCCTTGGCTTCGGCGACGAGGGCGGCGACGGCCTTCAGTTCCGACGGGCGATTGCGGGCCTTGGCCAGGGCGACGGCTTCCTTGGCGACATCGGCAGACTTGAGCGAGGCCGACTTGCCCGAAATCTCTTCGGCCACCGCCAATTCCTTGGCGGCCAGGGCGAGCGCGACGGGATCGTTCGCGGTCCGAGCGGCATCGATTCGCGCACCGAGCGAGCTCAAGCTGCCGAGATCGAGCCCCAGCGCTTCGCCAAAGTTGACGCTGGCGGCCGCTTCCAGCTTGGTGGCCTTGGTTTCGATGACCTTCTTCTTGTCTTCGGCGACGGCCGGGGCGGCTAGCGCCAGGGCGATGCCTACGAGCAGACAATTCTTCCACAGGGTACGACGTTTCATGACACAACTCCGAAAGGATGGGAAAAAACTCGACGAGGACCGCCGCGCGCGTCGCGGGCGGGCTATTCACGGGGGGTCGGATCAAGAAGCCGCGGCGGGATCTTCCCACGCGGGCCACGTCAGTCTGCTCCGGGGGACACCGGGAGCACGCTTACTATAGACACCCCCCCGCCGATAACAAGCGGCGAGGGGAGATTTCCGCGATCCGCTGCGTAGTCTTGATCTTGGTGTCACCATGCCGGACCGGAGTTCAAAAAATCCAACCGGGGGGAAGTGGGGGGTGTCAACCGTCCCCTCGTCGCCTCGCCGCACGGCGCGACTAGAGCAGTCCCTTCAGTGGTTTTCCTTCGTGGGCCACTTTGAAGGGGCGGCCGCTGGGAGAGCGAAACTCCTGATCGAGGGGGAGGCCCAGGGCGGCGGCGATGGTGGCGTTGAAATCCTGCCCACTCGCCCGGTCCGACTTGACCGAGAAGCCGTTCGCATCGGATTCGCCATACGTTCGCCCCCCTTGAATGCCGCCGCCGGCCAAGAGGCAGGTGAACGCGCCGGGGTGATGGTCGCGCCCGGCGTTCTCGTTAATTTTCGGCGTGCGACCGAATTCGGTGGCGACGGCGACGAGCGTTTCCGACAAGAACCCCCGCGCTTCGAGGTCGGCCAGCAGCGTGCTGAGAGCCTGGTCGAGCAAAGGGCCGCGGCCCGGCATTTCGTCGAATACCTCGCGGTGCATGTCCCAGCCGCTGAAGACAACCTCGACGAACCGGACGCCACTTTCGACCAACCGGCGGGCGAGCAGGCATCCTTGGCCCAGCGGGTTATCGCCATAAGCCGAGCGGACGTCCTCCTTTTCAGCCGTGATGTCGAACGCCTTGAGTTCC
The DNA here is from genome assembly GCA_033762315.1 of Pirellulaceae bacterium. Taxonomy (GTDB): domain Bacteria; phylum Planctomycetota; class Planctomycetia; order Pirellulales; family Pirellulaceae; genus CAYLLN01. The sequence continues at coordinate 51,585 of JANRLS010000126.1, read as the reverse complement.
GGGCTTTTCAGCAGCTTGATCGCCTCTTGATATAGCTCGGTGTACGCCTTAACTTCCCGATGGTCATATTTCTTTTCGAACGGCTGGTCGAATGCGGCCGTCAGCCGCATCCGGCGGTCGAATTGCTTATCGAGCAGATATTTGGGGGACTGCGTGTTTTGCAAGCCGGCGGCGGGATCGCCAATCGGGACGGGGGCGACGCGAGCCTCCAAAAAACCCGGCCCCGGATGCCCCGTGCCGTTGCCGACGACGACATTACCCGGCAGTTCGGCGTTTTGCTTGCCGAGGATTTTTTGCGACCAGGCCCCCAGGCCGGGATGGCGGATCGAGGCGATTTCCTTGTAGCTGGTGCGCATGAGATATTGGCCGGGGGCGTGCGCGCCGGTTTCGGCCGTCAGCGAGCGCACAAGGGCGAGCCGCTGCATTTGCTTGGCCAACCGCGGGAAGTGCTCGCTCACTTGAATCCCCGGCACGGCGGTCTGAATCGTTTTGGTGCTGCCTTGCACGTCGCTCCCCGGCTTGGGATCGAATGTATCGAGGTGGCTCATCGCCCCTTCCATGAAAAGGTAAATCACCTGCTTTGCCTTGCCTCCCGGCGCGCTCGCCGCCAGCGCGGTTCCCAGCGGAGCAGCGAGCGGCAAAGTGCTCACCCCCAGGCACGCTTGTGCCGTACGGGCGAGAAACTGGCGGCGGGAGAGATCGTCGAGCGGAGGGAGGTGGCGGAACATCGATTGCACCTTCTTCGTTTAACGGCAAGCCCCAGGCGACCGTGTTGGTCGCGTTTGCGAACCGTGTTCGCCTCTGGCTCCCCGTTAATCGATGAATCACTGAATAAACAAAAACTCGCGCGTGTTGAGCAGCGACCAGATGACGTCACCATAGCCGACGTTTCCGCCGGCTTGGATTTCTTTCATGGCGGTGTTCCGGGCGGCGGGGGTTGGTTTGCGGCTGAGGAGGCTGAGGAAGATGACATCGACCCGCTGGCTGATGTTGTCCGCGGCGATGACGTTGTCGTAAATGACCGAGCCCTCTTCCAGCATCATGTGCGTCACTGGGCCGTTGAACATCGTCAGAATCTGCGGGACCGATCCCTCGGTGCTGGCCGCTTCGATTTGCTCGCGGTCTCCCTGGCCGAACTCGCGAAGAAAATGCCCCGGCGGCGCGGGGAGGGGCTGCTCGGAGGCACGAGCCAGCAATTCCCCCTTGTAGCCATGTTCGCGGCGCATCGCTTGCAGAGCCCCGCGGCCATAGCCATCGTTGAATTTCTCCCACTGGCTGGCGACTTGTTGGGCTGAAACGGTGGCGAGGTCCATATTCGCCGCCGCCGCGAGCCCCTCGTTCGACGGGCGGAGCACCGCGTCCGGCCGCTCGATCGCCAGCGTCAGCAGCGAATCCCAAGCCTGCTCGGCAGTCATTCGCCGCAACACCGGGCCAGGAAAGTGATACGGCTCGCCGGCGGCCGGTTCGCGCGGGCTCGCCTGCCGCTGATAAGTTCTGGTGTTATGGACGATCCGCTGGAACTCCTTGAGGTCGAAATCGAGCTTCTTCATCACGGTCGTCAGATAATCGAGCAACTTGGGGTTGGCGACCACGCTGTCGTCGCGAATGTCGTCCACCGGTTCGATCAGGCCGACGCCGAGAGCCCGCTTCCAGAGGCGATTGGCGATTGCCTTGGCGAAGCGGGGGTTTTCTTTCGAGGTGAGCCAGGCCGCGAACGTCCCCCGCGGCGACTGGCCCGGCGAAAGGGTTGCCGTCGGCGGGAAAATCGGCGCGGCGCGAACAACATCGCCGGGCTGCGCGTCGTCGTATTGATAATCGTGCGGCAGCTTGAGGACGAGCTTCAGGTCGTCGCGCACTTCGTAAGTGTTGGCCCGAACCAGTTGCAAACCGGCCGTGGGGCGCGGTCCCCCATTCTTGAGCATCTCTTGCCGAATCCGCTCGATCGCGCCGCTACCCCCCTTGCCATAGCCGCGCGTGCGCACAGCGTAGGTGAACGCGGCCATTTGATAGAACTCGCGCTGCGTCCATCTGTCGAACGGGTGATCGTGACACTGGGCGCAGCCGATTTGCGTGCCGAGAAAGACGCGGACGGTGTTATTCAGGCTATCGAGCGGCATGCCGGCGTCGCGCAAAACATAGCCGGCGGCGGGGTTATCCCAAATCTTCCCCTCGGCGGTCAGCATTTCGCGGACCCAAGCGTCGTAGGGCTTATTGTCGCGAATCGACTCCTTGACCCACTCGACATAAGAGACGGCGGGGAGGTTGTTATCGGGAAAATCGACGAGGCGGAGAATATTCGCCCAATAGTTGAATTGATGGCTGGCATAGCCGCGAGAATTGAGCAGACGGTCGATCAGCTTGGTCCGCTTGTCCTGGTCGGTCGCCTCGAGAAACTCGACCGTCTGCTGATAAGTGGGGATCGTGCCGGTGATGTCGAGATAGACGCGGCGGACAAACTGCTCGTCGCTGGTGGGCGGGTTGGGAGTAATCTGGTGCCGGGCGTAGTTCGCTTCGACCAGCGAATCGATCTTCGCCGCCGCCAGCTTCGTCCGCTCGGCCGTTTCCGGATTCACTTTGGCGATTTCGATCTTCCGCGTCGGCTTGGCGGCGGTGGGGAACGCCGATTTGGCCTTGCTCTGACCCGCGGAGAAGGATGGGAGCAACGCAATTGATAACGCCAGAACGAACGAGACGAGAGCGTCTAGCGGATTGGCACGCATAAAGAAAGCCCTCGGAGAAGGATTGGTATCCTAGCGAATGAGGGCACATCGGGCAAACGAGGTGGTAGATCAGTCCAGATTTCATTGCGCGATCGAGAAGGACAAATGGATGCCGGATGCGGAAGGCAAAATGCGGATAGCTAGGGTGCCATGTGAAGGATCATTTCCTTGGTTCCCGGCGGACAACTGAAGTCAACTTCTGCCCATCAAAAGGCCGCCCCGGTCCTGGCAACTGGGGATGTGCTAGATTACCGGTTTACGCACCACGGCGGAACGCGCGATAATTTGGCGTGGCTGAGATCATTTTTCGGAGGCCCCCGTGCGCACGTTGCCGCCACTTGCCTGCCTGCTCATCGTCGCTGCTTGCTCAACTTCCGCCGCCCAGCGGCCGAATATCCTCCTGATCCTGACGGACGATCAAGGCTGGGGGGACGTTCATTCCCACGGGAACGATGTGCTCGCGACGCCGCATCTCGACCGGCTAGCGAAAGAAGGGGCGCGGCTCGAGCGGTTTTATGTTTGCAAGCTGTGCGCTCCGACCCGCGCTAGTCTGCTGACCGGCCGCTATCACCTGCGAACCGGCGTGCATGGCGTGACACGGGCGGCCGAAACGATGCGCGTGTCGGAAGTCACCATTGCCGAGCTCTTAAAAGGGGCCGGCTATCGCACCGGCTGTTTCGGCAAATGGCACAACGGAGCCAATTGGCCCCATCATCCGAGCGGCCAGGGGTTCGACGAATTCCTCGGCTTCTGCGGCGGGCACTGGAACCTCTATTTCGATCCGGTCCTCCAGCGCACGAGACCCGATTCGACCGGACCGGAGCCAACGCCGCGAACCGGCTACATCAGCGATACGCTCACCGACGCGGCGCTGGAATTCACCGCGCGCCCCGGCCCCTGGTTTTGCTACCTCGCCTACAACGCGCCGCATAGCCCGTTTCAGGTGCCCGATGCCGAGTTTGCCAGGCACAAGGCGCGCGGGCTTTCCGACGAGCTCGCCAGCATTTACGGCATGTGCGAAAACCTCGACGCGAACATCGGCCGGCTGCTGGGCGCGCTCCGCGAGGCGGGCACGCTCGATAGCACCGTCGTCATTTTCCTGACCGACAATGGCCCCAACAGCGACCGCTTCAATGGGCACATGAAGGGACGCAAAGGAAGTCCGCACGAAGGGGGCGTGCGGACCGCCTGCTTCATGCGCTATCCCCCGAGGATTGCCGCGGGGACGGTGGTCGAGGAAATCGCCGCGCATATCGACATGCTTCCCACCTTGGCGGAACTTTGCGACTTGCCGGCTCGCGCGGCCGCCAGCCGATTGATCGATGGCCGCAGTCTCATGCCGCTGATGACCAAACAACAAACCGCCTGGCGCGACGAGCGGATGATCTTCACCGACTTGGGGACGGCTGCCGGTCAGGGGGGCGCGGTCCGCACCTCGCGCTGGCGGGCCGTGAAACCGGGTGCCGGCCCATGGGAGCTGTACGACATGCGTGCCGATCCGGATCAAAAGCAGAATTTGGCCGCCGAACAGCCCGCGGAGCTTTCGCGCTTGCAAGCCGCCTGGCTGGCGCACCACAAGGAAGTAACGAGCTCGGGATTCGACCTTCTCCCCACGCAACTGGGCGGAAACTGGACACTGGTCACGCTCCCCGGCCACGAAGCGCTCCTACAGCCCGATCCGGCGGGTACGAGACCCGGCATCAGCTACTTCGGCAAAAGTGGCTGGGCCAATGATTGGGTGGCCAACTGGACAAGCACGGCGGCGTTTCCCCGCTGGGAAATCGACGTGCTCGCCCCCGGCCGCTATGAAGTGACCCTGCACTATGCCCTTCCCGAAGCAGACGTGGGGGCGTGCCTGTCCATTTCCGCCGCCGGCCAAATCATCGAGACAACGCTGACCAAAGCCGAGGATGCACCACTCGTTCCCATGCCCGATCGCATCGGCCGCAAGGAAGCCCCCGAGCGGCGCTGGGGCCGGCACCTCTGCGGCACGTTCACGCTCCCCGCCGGCAAGACGACGCTCGACATTCGTGCGCTGAGCAAGCCCGGCTCGCAGGTGGGGGAAATCAAAGCGGTTGAGCTGCGCCGTCTGAGCGACTAAAGCTCCTCCAAACCAGATTCTTCGGGTTGGGTGCGTGCTGATCTTGCGTAAGCAGATGCCCACGTCCCGTGGGCGTGGCACCCGAAATCTTCGTCTTTACGGACCAATAGCCTCACCGCTCGGCGGTGACGGTGCTATTGAGCACGCGCTCGCCGCTGATTTCTTCCGCCCGTAGCCACAGTTTTTGGCCGAGCAATGCCGCGCCGTCGGGGAGCACGAACGTCAGCACATTCTGACCCCGCTCCTGATTGATCACTTGCCGCGTTTCGCGCCGCCGTCCAGGAGGAAACAACGTGCATTGAAAACTCACCGGCTGGTCGGCAAGATTCGTCAGCCGTTGCTCGACGAGGAGCGATCCATCCTCGCGGAGACGCGTCGCGAGCTCGATTTGCACGTCGTCGAGCCCCAGTTGCAGCGTCCGATAGACGCTGAAGCGATAGTTCTGCCCTGCCGCCAGCTCAAAATCGAGCCGCACCGGTTGCGGGCCGCTATTGGCATCGGGCTGCAAGGCGAAGGCGATGGGGAGCGTGAGCGACTCGCCGTCGTTCAGCTTGAAGCGCAGCGGGCGGCTGTCGTGCGACCAGCTGCGCGGCGGCACCAGGGTCAATTCACCTCCCAGCCCCTGGCCAAACGAATTTTGCAGCACGAGCCCCAGGCTCTGCTCGCGACCAAAGACGCTTGCCAGCCGCGGATTGGCGAAGCCCAGGGCGATTTGCCAGCGGAGAACCGGGGCCGAAAGGCCGGTGACGAACGTCGGCAGCGGACCGACCTCGATCGCTTGCCCCGGCGGGCCTTCCCCCGCGGTCGCGGCGATTGGCAGCGAACGCCCCCAGGCGTCGAGCAATTCCACCGGCGTTCCCAGACTCAGGTGCTCGCGCGTCGGCTGGTCGTTCCAAATAACCATCACGGCCGAGTCCCCCTGGGCAAACACCTGGTTGATGCTGCCACCAGGAAGCGTCAATTGACCCAAATACTCGGTCCCGCCGATCAGGCGGGCGGTCGTTCGCCACGGCAGAAAGAGCGGCCCGGGCGTGCCGTCGGCGTTCATCAAGCCCCGATCCTCATGAAATGGCTCGGGAACAAACACCGCGGCCGCGCCATGAATCTTGGCGGCCAACATCCGGCCGACGAGATCGCGCACGCGCGTCGGCAGGCTGTACTGACTGGCCGGCAGCGGAGGCTGCACAATCCACCGCGGCGTTGCCGATGGCGCGGCCGCCGGGCCCCCCAGATACGCCGCCAGCTCGTCGGCAGTAAAAGGCGGGTCCGCGGCGTAAGACAAGTAGCTCCAAGGCGGCGCGGGGGCTTCGGGGGGCGCGTAGTGCCATCGCCAGCCGATCCCCAGTCGCACTTCCTGGCCGAATTCCTCGAGCTGCTGCTTGATCTCGCCGATCTTGGCGGGCAAATCGGGAAAACCCAAATAGCTGGCGTCGGCATCGTCTCCCAATTGCCACCAGCGGACTTTGAGCGATAACCGCGTCAGCGCCGGGCTGACGGTCGGCTTCCACAGCGCGGGCTCGATCAGCACCGAAGCCACCGGCAGCCGTCCTGGCTCGCGAAACGCGGCCCGCAACTCGGCCGGCGGTTGATCCAGAATGCCGACCATTTCGATTCCCTGCAAACTGAGCTGCTCGGCAAACGAGGCGATTTCGTCCCCTCGCGCGCCGTCGGCCGGGTCGTACCAAACCGGCAGCTTGACCCACCGCGCGCCCGATTGGCCGAGCAAGCGCGAGAGCTCCGCGGCGGGAAGCGGCTCGCGCTCGCTTCGGAGCGTCCAGCCAAATTCGCTCCGGGGCGATGGAGGGAGCGGACGCATGCGGGCCAACGAAACGGTGCGCGTGAGCTCCACCGGTTGCTCGCCGACCAGCACGGCCCGCACTTCGTACCAGCCGAAGTCGCCTGGCGGCAAGTGCCAAGTCGCGGTGCCAGTGAAAGCGCCGCCGCCAGAGATCGAGCCGATCAGGGGAACCTCGGTCGCGGCCAGTCGCGCTCCCCGCCAATCCAGCAGTTCAAAGCGGATCGCGGCGCGCGTCAGCTCGATGCCGGAAACCTCGCACCGCACCGTGGCGGGATCGATTCCTACATAGACATGCGTCGGCTGGTCGGCGCGCAGCGTCATGCGGGGCAATTGCCGCAGTCGCACCTCGGCGAGCGCGACCGTTCCGTTCAGATCCTCGCGGTCGCCGCGCGGAGCAACCCGCAGCACCAATTGCGCCCGGGTGGCGCGCGGATCGCTGATCGAGACCGGGCCAATCTGAATCTCGCGCCACGGGTTGGTGCCGGTGATCGGCGGGGCGGAATGAGTCGCCAGCGGCAGGCCGGCCTCGTCCAGAAACACGAGCGAGAGCACGGCGGAGTCTTCATGCAACCCGGCCGTGCGCAAGCGAGCGGTAGCCAGAAAGCTGAATTGCCGGTCGATGGCCACGGGGGGAGTGTGTACCTGCGCGCCGCCCCCGTCCAACTCAATCCGCAAGGCGCGCCCCGCATCGGCGGGCAGCTCGGCATCGTCGGCAATCGCCACGCGGACATAGTCCGGCATTCCCGGCCCGCGGCGGCGCGTCCAGCCATCGGGCCAGCCATCGAAGTTGCGGTCGGCAGGGGGGCCGAAGTCGCAGCGGTAGGTGAGGCCCTCGGCCAATTTGGGCGTGCCCCCCGCGCTGGGCGAAACCGCCAGAATCGTTAAGATGAGGGGGACGTACATGACGCTGGTTGTGGTCCGCTAGCGGGGCGAGTGGGCAGTGCTGCAAATCAAAATTGGCATCCAGTTGGCGAGCCTGCGGCTCCCCTTTCCGAAAGCCTTGCTTACGGCCCGCCAACTGGGAGCCGACGCGGTCGAAATCGACGCCCGCGGCGAGATTCGCCCCGAAACGCTCTCGCATACCGGGGTGCGACAGATTCGGAAAATGATGGATGATCTGAATTTGCGGGTTAGCGCGGTCAGTTTTCGCACCCGCCGCGGCTATCACGTGCTGGACGACCTCGACCGCCGCCTGGAAGCGACCCGCCAGGCGATGCGGATGGCCTACGATCTGGGGTGCGGCGTCGTTGTCAATCAGCTGGGCCCGCTTCCCGACGAAGCCGATTCTTCCGCATGGGAAACGCTCCTCGCCGCGCTGGCCGACTTGGGGCGGCACGGTCAAAAGGTCGGCGCACTTTTGGCGGCGGAAACCGGCCCCGATAGCGGTTCTGCGGTGGCGAAGTTGCTCAGCCGCTTGCCTACCGGATCGCTGGGGATCGATTTCAACCCGGCACAACTGATTTTGCACGGGCATTCGCCAGCCGCCGCGATGCGCGAACTGGCGGCTCAGGTGCTGCATATGCACGCGACCGATGCCACGCGCGATTTGGAGCTGCGCCGGGGGATCGAAACCGCGCTCGGCCGCGGCGGGGCGGAGTTTCCCGAGCTGCTGGCGATCCTCGAAGAGCAGCAATACCGGGGCTACATCACCGTGGAACGGCGTGACGCCAGCGATCCTAGCGGGGAAATCGCCCAGGCCGTCCGGTTCCTGCGGAATCTATAAACTACTCTGAAGGGTGAATTCGATAGCCCCATTTAGAGGGGTTATTGTTCGCAGACTAATGAATGTCTGCGGACACCCGCATTCCGGCGAAGAATCGGTACGCTGGCGGACGATACCTCCACCATAGAGGTAGTTGCGCGCCACCTGCCGCACTAACAACCGACTTCGCGCGCCCCGGCTGCTTTCCCCGCAATTTGTGTCGAACAAGGCTCATACCGCCACCGTCCGCCGCTTAGCCGCCCGCTATGGCGCGTCCATTCCCTTGGGGGGACTGCCGGACCTCATTAGCGGCGAAATGTTGATCGCGGTTGAAACCTCGGCCACTCTCCCCGCAGGGGTGAGCCGCCTCGCCACGCTGTCTGGTCGCCGCTACGTCGCGGTGACCAATCGCGAATCGCTGGCCGAAGCCTTCAGGCTGGTCGAGGGAACCGGCATCGGTGTCATGAACCCGCAAGGCGATATTGTGCGGGAAGCATCGTAAGTCGTTTGCTAGATGGGACTTCGGCAATTTTGCACCGCATTGCGACCGGTTCGGTACGCTGATTGCTCTGCTGTAGGGCGTCTCTTCAGACTGCCAACTCGAACACTACCCAGGATTTCACACGCGCTGCCAAGTTTGGCCGCCAGTCGGCGAATCACCGCTAAGTCGATGCTTTTTACACCTTACAACTTTGAACTGCTCCTGTTCACCGCGCCGGCGCTGATTCTGTCGTTTGTCGCGCAGGCGATGGTCAACTCGGCATATACTCGCGGCTCGCAAGTGCCGGCTCGGATGAGTGGCTTTGGCGCTGCGCGGCGAATTCTCGATGCCACCGGCCTGACCAATGTCGAAATCGAGTCGGTACCGGGGCATCTCTCGGATCATTACGATCCGAGCGCGAAAGTGCTCCGCCTGAGCCAGGATGTCTATCACGGCCGTTCGCTCGCCGCAGTGGGCATCGCCGCGCATGAAGCGGGACACGCCCTGCAAGACGCCACCGGCTATTTGCCGCTCATCGTTCGCAATTTTGCCGTGCCGGCGGCCAGCTTTGGCTCAAATGCCGGCCTGATGCTGTGCTTGCTCGGTTTGCTGATGAACCAGTCTTGGTTGCTGCTGGTGGGCATTATTGTCTTCAGTGGCGTGGTGTTCTTCCAACTGGTGAATCTGCCCTGCGAATTCAACGCCAGTTCGCGGGCGAAGACGCTGCTCGTCGAGCAAGGGATCGTCGATCACGAAGAGCTGGGACCGGTGAAAAGTGTCCTCAATGCCGCGGCGCTGACTTACGTCGCCGGCGCGTTGCAGGCCGTGCTGACGCTGCTGTACTACATCTCCCGCTTCGCCGCCCAGCAGCGGCGCAGTTGAAGCCTTCACGCCAGCTGCGCCCGTGCCGCGGCGAGCGTGTTGTATAGCAACATGGTGATCGTCATCGGGCCGATCCCTTTCGGCACGGGAGTGATCGCCGCGGCGATTTCCTTGACACGATCAAAATCGACATCGCCAGCCAGCCCTGTTTCGGTGCGGTTAATGCCGACATCGAGCACCACCGCGCCGGGGCGAACCATCTCGGCCGTGATGAACCGGGGCCGGCCAATCGCGGCCACGAGCACATCCGCCTGGCGGCAGATCTCGGCCAGGCCGGCCGTTTTGCTATGACAGAGGGTCACCGTGGCATTGCATGCGGCGGGACCCAGGTGCGAATCTTTCTGGGCCAGCAGCGCGGCGATCGGCTTGCCAACGATCTCGCTCCGCCCCACGACCACCGCGTGCTTGCCACTCACCGCCAATCCATAGCGATGCAGAACCTGCAGGCAGCCATGCGGCGTGCAAGGTAAATACCGCGGCCGCCCCTGCACCATCAGGCCGACATTCTCCGGGTGGAAGCAATCGACATCCTTGAAGGGATGCACCGCGTCCAGAATGCGTGCCTCGCGAATTTGCGTCGGCAACGGCAATTGCACCAGGATGCCGCTCACTTCGTCGTCGCTATTGAGCGTGGCGATCAGTTCCAGTAGCTCCTCTTCGGTGGTCGAGGAAGCGAGCCGATGCAGGTGGCTTTCGATGCCGACCCGCTCGCACGCCAGCCGCTTGTTCTTGACGTAAATCGCGCTGGCGGGATCGTCGCCGACGAGCACCGCGGCGAGTGCGGGGGCCTGGCCGTTGTTTTGGACAAAATCAGCGACTTCCTCGGCCAATTCGGCTTCGAGGGTGGTGGCCAGGACTTTGCCGTCGAGAATTTGGGCGGGCAAGGGAAATCGCCGGAAGATGCGGAAAGGGCCGGACAATTCGTTTTTTCCGGCCGTGGCGACTGCAATCTACCACTTGCCGCCCCGCGGGGGAAACGGGGCGCGGCTGCGGCAATACTGCCCGCTGTCAGTCGCCCGAAAGCTAGATTTACAAAGCCGTTACAGCGATTTTGGGTCGCCGAGAACATAACGGGGTGGTAAATCGTCTAACCTACCAGTCTCGAAGTCCGCCCGTTCGCTGGCGGACGTTGGCGGGCCGTTTCGCCACGGAGGGTGGGAATATCGCACGCCGATTGGGGATCAGCTTTCGCGGCGGGAATGCCCCGCCATTTCGCTCCACAGGGGATGCTTCCATGCCTAGCAACGGGCACAAGTGGCTGCCGCTCTTCGTCTTGTTTGGTCTCGCGCCTCTGGCTAGCGCTCAGGAGGGACCGCGTCCCCCCGAGCCGACGCCGGAGCAAATCGCCGCCGCCGAAGGTCAACCGCTGCGCGAGCAAACGATCTACATCCCCTTCGCCAAGCTCCGGGCGCTCTTCGAGAAAGAGGGGCGCGGGGTCTTTGTCCCCTACGAGAAATTTCAAGAGCTTTGGAAAGCGGCCCGCGATGCCGCCAAGAAAATCGAAGACTACAAGCCCCCGATCGGGGCGCTGATCGCCGAAATCGACAGCACGGCGACGGTGAGCAAGGACGTTATGAACGTCGAAGCGAAACTGTCGATCGAAGTGTTGACCGAAGGGTGGCACGAAGTGCCGCTGCGTCTGTGCGACGCGGCGATCCGCTCGGCAACCATTGGCACCACGCCGGCGCGGATTCTGTATTCCCCCGAAACCGGCTACAAGCTGCTGCTGGAGAAAAAGGGGAAAGGGGCCGAGCGGGTGGTGCTCGCGCTTGAGTACAGCAAAGCCTTCAGTAAGGCTCCCGGCACGAACAGCGTGCAATTCGACGCCCCGCAGGCCCCGGTCAATCGCTGGACGATTCGCATCCCCGAAGCGGGGGTGAAGGTGAACGTCCATCCGAATTTGTCGGCCAGCGACGGCCTGACCGAGATGAAACCCGACGAAAAACCACCGGCCGAGGCCGCCAAGGAAACGCTGGTGCGGGCCTTTGTCGGCGCGGCCGAGCAGGTGCGCATCGACTGGACCGCCAAGGCCGAGGGGGCCGCCGGCCTCGCTGCGCTTGCCACCGTGCAAGCCCGGCAGGACGTGGTGATCGATGAGGGGGTGATTCGCACGCGGGCCGTGCTGACCTACGAAATCACGCGGGCCGATGTGACGCAGCTGGTGATCGAGGTGCCGAACGACAACACCAACATCGTCAACGTGTTCGATCCTAACGTGCAAAAGTGGGAAAAGAAGGCCGAGGGGCCGCTGCAGACGATCACCGTCACCCTCTATCAGCCGACCCGCGGCACGCAGAACATCGCCCTGGAGCTGGAAAAATTTGCCGGCGACAAAGAGATGCCGCAAGAGATGATGAACGCCGAGCTGAAAATGCCGGTGATTCGAGCCGTGCAAGTGGGGAATGCCGGCGCGCTGACGAACGTCGGCCGCCAGCAGGGAGTCGTCGTCGTGCGCCTGGGAACCGCCCTGCGCGGCGAAGTCACCTCGCGCACCGGCCTGCTGCAAATTGATCCGGCCGATTTGCCCGCACCCTATGCCGGCCAGCCGTGGACCTATGCCTATCGCTATGCCGCCCTTCCGTTCGACTTGACGGTGAGCATTGAAAAGCTGCTGCCGCAGATTGAGGTGGAGGAGTTGGTCGAAACCTATGTCGAGCCGAGCCAGATCACGACCAACCTGCTGGCCATTCTGAACATCCAGAGGGCAGGGGTGTTTCAGGTGACGCTCGACGTACCGGAAGGATACGAGATTCGAGCGGTGCAGGGACGCGAAGTCGCCGGCGCGGCGGCGGCCCAGGTCGATTCGCATCGGCTCGAAGAGGTCGATGTGGCACTCGATCCGGCTAAGCCGAACGACAAGGTGAAGCAAAAGACAAAGCTGATCGTCAATTTTGCCCGCAAGGCACTCGGCAAAGTCGGCCTCTGGATCGAACTGCAGCGCCGGGCGGACGATCCGAATTTGCTTGCCCCGACCGGCAAGGAATCGGATATCAAGCTCCCGCTGCCGCGTGTAAATCCTCAGTCGGTGGCTCGCGCCGCCGGGCGGATGATCGTCTATGCCCCCGAAGCCTTGCGGCTGGTGCCGGCCGAGACGAAGGGGCTGCGGACCATTTCGGTGGGGGAGGCACTCCAAGGTTTGGAATCGACCCGCGCCGGTCGCTTTCCAGGGCTCGCGCAGCTCGTGGCCTATGCCTACACGGGCGAGCCGGCGAGTTTGCTGGTCAAGGCGCAGCGCCGCACGCCGTTTATCGAAGTGCGGCAGTTGCTGACGGTTCACGTCGAGTCGGGGGTCGTCAAATACGCCGCCACCTTCTTCTTCGACATCCGCTATAGCAGCGTCAAATTACTCCGGATCGACGTGCCGACGGCGCTGGCTGACAGAATTCAGGATGAATCTCCCAACATGCACAAGGCACCGATGACGCCGCAGCCCGAAGTGAAGTCCGGCTATCTCGCCTGGCAAATCACCGGGGATGGCGAACTGCTCGGCAGCCAGGTGGCTCGGTTTACTTGGGAGAAAGAGCTTGGCGAACTGCCGGTGGGCAAGGGGGTCGCCATCGACATTCCGCAGCTCCGCCCGGCTGGCGACCGCCGCTGGGGGCAAATCGCTGCCAGCAAGGCCGAAACAATCGAAATCGACATCGACGGCAAGCTCGACGGCCTGCGGCAGATCGATCCGCAGCGCGATTTGCACCCTGGCTCCGAAGTGGCGGGAATCGCCCGGGCCTTCGAATTCCATGCCGACGATTGGTCGCTGGCCCTCTTGGCCACGCGCTACGACCTCGAAGCGGTGAAGCGGACGAGCATCGACCGGGGCCTCGTCCGAATGGTCGTCACCCGCGGCGGCCAGGTCGCCGTGCAAGCCCTCTACCGACTCCGTTCCGCCCAGCAGCGGATCGCCATCGTGTTGCCGGGAGTCGATCCCGCCAGCGCCGACAGCACCTCGCGGGCCCTCGATGCGCAGGCCCTGCGGATCAACAACCAATCTGTCCCGCTCGAAAAGGACCAGAAGCAGTTCTTCATTCCGCTGGTTGGCCACTCGGCCAGCGACGACGTGCTCGTCGAGATTCGCTACACGGTCGAAGGGACCGCCGCCAACCTGGAACTGCCGCAATTCGTTGATAATCCAGCAGTGCAGCAAGTTTATCTGGCGGCCTATTTGCCCGAAGAGCGAACGCTGCTCGGCGTGCGCGGTCCCTGGACCGACGAAACCTCCAGCACGTTTATCGACCGCCGCTGGCGGCCCGCCGCTCCCGACGACAACACCTTGCTGCACCAAGTGCGCGGCGGCGTGGCCAACTGCGAAACGGCCGGCGACAACTTCCCCACCGATGGAACCCGCTATTTGTTCTCCGCCTTGCGCCCCGATGCCGGCCCCGATGGCGCGCTCAAGCTGACCGCCCTGCATCGCAATGTAGTGCATGTGGGGGTGTTTTTGCTCGTGGCGATCGTGGGCCTCGTGCTGACTCCCCGTCCCATTGGCGAACGGCTCTGGTTTTTGGCAGGCCTCGTGGTGCTGCTGGTGCTGCTGGCGGTGTTCGCTCCGGCGCTCGCCAGCGCGGTGCTGGGAGATGCGCTGCGATACGCCTTGCTGCTGGTACTGCTGGTGTGGCTGGTGCGCTTCCTGGCGTGGGCCTTGCCCAAGGTCGTGCAGTGGATCAGCACCCGTCCCGCATCCGCCGCGCGGTCGGCGACGGTCGCGGTCGCCGTGGCCGCCGCCCCGAGCGCGACTCCGCCGCCGCCCCCCACGCCGCCGGCGGCCGTGGCCGGAGAATCTCCCTTCCAATCGCCGCCGGCCGTGCCGCCGAGTGGCCAGGAAGGAGGCCCGAGCAATGGCTAAGTCACTTTATTTGCCAACGGTCGCGGCGCTGTTTTTGCTCCTGGCAACCACGACGAGCGCCCCCGCGCAGAGCACTTCCCCCAAACCCCAAGTGGAAGAGCCGCTGCGCGAGATTTACGTCCCCTTCGAGGATCTGAACGTCATCCTCGAAAGCCCGACGCAGCGGGTCTTTTTGACGCGCGCCGAGTACGACGCCCTCGTCGCCAAAGCCCGGTCAAAGCCGCAAGTTCATGTGCCTCACAAGCTGGCGTTGGTCGCGGCCGAATACGATGGCCAACTCGCCGAGGGGCGGGCCCTCCTCACCGGCAAGCTCACGATCGACGTGCTGGACGACGGGCTCTTCGCCCTGCCGCTCGATCTGGCGGGGGTTGGCATTCGGTCGGCCACGCTCGATGGCCAGCCCGCGCCGCTGACTCGCGATGGCCAGAATCCCCCGCAGGTGCTCGTGCAGGGGGTCGGCTCGCACCAGCTGGTGCTGAATCTCACCGCGCCGCTGGCCACCGCCGCCGCGCACCAAACGCTGCAAGTCACCCTGCCGACGACCGGCGCGACCCGCCTTAAGCTCGCGGTGCCGGGAAATGTCGAGGTCAAAGGGGGGGCGGCCGTCATCGAGCGGGAGTATGACCAGGCCGCCAACCAAACGCGGCTCGCGCTGCTTCCCAGTCGCGGGCCGATGGCGATCGTCATGTCGCTGAATAACAAGCTGCTCCGCGATCAGCGGGTGGTCGTTGCGCGGAGCGTGATCGTCGCCGAAGTGACGCTCGGCTACGAGCGGATTCATGCCACGGTTTCGCATCGCGTGCTGCACGGTGCGGTCGATAAGCTCCGCTTTGCCGTGCCGGCCGGCTTCGAGGTGACACGGGTCGAGGCGACGCAGTTGGCCCGCTGGGAGGAAAAGGTCGAAGGGGGAGTAAAAACGCTCGAAGCGACTCTCCGCGAGCCGACGACCGATCAGGTGGTGCTGGCGATCTCGGCCAATCGCTCGCCGGCAGCCGATGGCGATTGGCTGGCAACGCTGGCCGATTGGAAATTCCCCCGCCTCGTGCCGCTCGATGTCGAGGGGCAGGTGGCGGTGATCGGTCTCTTGGCCGAGGATCGCCTGCGGGCCGAGAGCATCCAGTCCACCAGCCTGCTGCCGATCGACGCCAGCGTGCTGGCGAGCGCCATCCCCGCCAGCGTCCTCAAGGCCGAGCCCGGTGCCCCGAGCGTGCGGCAAATCGTCACCTACTACGCCCCCGCCGCCGATTACAACCTCTCCGCCCGCTTCGTCAAGCCGGCGAGGGGCCTCTCGGTCGCCACGAACTCGCTCTTGGTCGCGGCCGATGGGGGTCTTTCGCTAACCGGCGGTTTTGCGCTCACTCCCGAAGCGGAGAGCCTGTTCGAATTTCATTTCACCCTTCCGCAGGGTTGGCAACTCGTGCAGGTGACGCGGGCCGACGGCGCGCCACTTGAAACCGAGCGGTTCGCCCTGGCGACTGGCGGCACGCGCGTGCTGGTGCGCCTGGGGACGGGCATTCGCGTCGGTCAAACGGGGACCGTCAATTTCGAGGCCCTGAGCACTCCGGCGGGGTGGCTCGCTCCGTGGGAAACGCAAACCTTCGACTATCCACAGTTTACAATCGACGGCGCAACGCGCGACCGCGGCGCGCTCGCCGCCCAAACGCTCGACGATCTCGTGGTGCGACCCGACAAGCTCGCTGGTCTGACGCCGCTGATCGATGCCGAGAAGGCTGAGTTTGGCCTCGCGGACTTGCCGACCGCGCTCGCCTATCGGTTCGAGGCGCGTCCCGTCGCGGCGACGCTGGTTGTTTCGCGCACGCGGCCATCGCTCAAGGCCGAGGTCTTCTCGCTCTTCGCCATTCAGCCCGACAATCTGCTTGCCAACTACGAACTGAGCTACGAAGTCCGCGAAGCCCGCACCCGGCAGCTGGCGTTTTCGCTGCCGAGCACGACCCCCGCCGAGCTGACGGTTCGCGGCCTGGAAGGGACCGTGGTCAAGGAATATCGGGGCGAAGTAGCGGGGGACCGCCGCCGTTGGCTGGTGCAACTCGCCGAGCGGCAAAGCGGGCTGGTGCGCCTCGCGGTCAGCTTCCAGCAGCGCTTGCCCGCGGGCAATCAGCAAGGGCTCCCCCTGCCGCTGGTGCGGGCCGAAGAGGTCGAGTATCAATCGGCCTTTGTCTCGGTCGAGGGGGATGCCGAGCTCGACGTGGAGGTTGCGACCACCGCCCGGCCGGTCGATGTGGGGGAATTGGCCCTCACCGACTATGCCATGAGCGGCCGGATGGGACGGCGGGTGATCGGGGCGTTCGGCTATGTGGGGACCGCCGCGGAAGTGAAGGTGGATATCTCGCGCCGCGATCCCTATCCCCTGCCGGCGGCGCTGGTGCAGCGAGCCGCCCTGACGACGAAGGTCTCGGCCGCCGGGCGAAGCCAATCGCTGGCCACTTACGACCTGCTCACGAAGGCGACGCTGCTGGAAGTTCGTTTGCCCCCCGAATCGACCCTCTGGACCATCATGGTCGCTGACCAGCCGACCAAACCGCAGCGCGAGGGGGACAGCCTGCTCTTGAGCCTCGCGGCGCAGAATGCTCTGGCGGTGCGGAGTTTGCGAATCGTTTATGAGACTAAGCCGCGTGGAGCGCTCGGCCTGGCAGGCGAAGTGGCCGCTTCCGCGCCGGTGCTTTTGGTGCGGGCCGCCGGGACCGACGCGCAGCGCGAGATTCCCCAGGCCGATCTCGACTGGACCGTGCATCTGCCGACCGGTTATATGCTGCGCCGCAGCGCCGGGACGGTTTTTACCGATGAACTTCCGCCGCGCGAGCTGGCGGCGGTCAAGGCGGCGAAAGTGCTGTATTGGCTCGCGGGGGGAGTCGATCCGTTCTATTTGGCCTCGCGCGGGGAGTCTTTCTCGCTGGCGAAATCCGCGGCTATTCAGGGACAAAGCTGGCAAGAGTCGAGCGAACTGTCGTTCAGCTACGGAGGCAATGCCATGCCTAGTCCCACCCCATTGGCACCGATGGCGGAACCGGTCCCCACGCCGACGGCGGCCCCGGAAATGGCGCTGCCCGCTGCTGAGGCGCTCGATGCCGACATGCGGAAACGCGATCTGGCTCCGCCAGCACCCAAACCGTCCGACATGCCCGTCCCGCTCCCTCCCGCGCCGGCGGTCGATCCGGGTCAATTCGCCAAGCCAGCCACGCCCGAGCCAGGCGTGGCGATGCCGCAGAATGCTCCGCCCATGGCGGGAGACGAGGAAACCAAGGCCGCGGCCGTGGACACCAGCAAAGTCACTCCCCAGTCCGCGCGCATCGATACGCTCCAAGGCATCAGCAGCCTAATGATCCCGTTCGAGCCCGACACGGGGGGCGAATCGGTCACGTTCCGTAGCCTGGGGGCCAATCCCAACTTGCGGGCCGTCGTTGTCGATCAGCGGCGGATGCTGGCGGCGGCCTGGGGGCTTGCACTCTTGGTCGGTCTCGTCGGCATCGGGCTGACATTCCACTCGGCTCGCCGGCAGGCGACGTACGTCCTGGTGGTGCTGCTCGCTTCGTGCTTGCCGCTGCTCTTTACGAGTCAGCTCGACGAAGTGGCGATCGTGCTCGACTATGTCTTCTATGCCGGCTGCGTGCTGGCGATTTATTTTCCGCTGGCCGCGGTGGTTGTCGCCACCGCCCGCTGGATTCGCGCCCGCCTGCCCGCCGGTTGCTGTGAGCCGGCTCCGGTGGTGAGTCAAATCGCCGGCTTGCTGGTCGCCATCGGCGTGTTCTCGGCAGCCGGCTCGATGTTTGCCCAAGATATGCCCGAGGAAGTCCGGATCGTCAACCTGAAGGACATTCTGCCGCTCGTCGAGCCAGGAGGACCGGTCGCGGTTCCGCCCGACGCGGTGATCGTCCCCTACGACCCCGACAAACCACTGCAATCGAACCCGGGCGAGAAGCTGCTCGTTCCGTATGCGAAGTATTTGCAGCTTTGGAATCGGGCCAATCCGCACCAGAAGATCGTTACGACCAGGCTCCCCGCCGATCATGCTCTGGCCGGCGCGACCTACGACGCGACTTTGGCCGCCGCCGATTCGCTGACGCTCGTCGGCACGCTGGTGATCGATGTCTATACCGACAAGCCGATCAGCGTGCCGCTGCATCTGGATGGCGGCGTGCTGCTGCGGGCCACGCTCGATGGCGGCGTCGCCCGGCTACAAGTGGTTGAACC
This sequence comes from Pirellulaceae bacterium, assembly GCA_033762315.1. GTDB lineage: Bacteria > Planctomycetota > Planctomycetia > Pirellulales > Pirellulaceae > CAYLLN01. The sequence continues at coordinate 32,852 of JANRLS010000126.1, read as the reverse complement.
CGTGGAACCGCAAGCTCGGCCGGCCCCCAATCCCCCGGCCCAGCAAGCGGCCCAGCAGGGGGCCAAGCCCGCCGCGGCTGGTCCGCCGGGCCGATTGTTGCTGCTCCATCTGGCGGGGAAGGGGCGGAAAAAGCTGGAATTCGCCGTGCAAATGGGAGTTGCGCGGCAGGGTGGCTGGCGGATTGCCCGCGGCCAATTGCCGGTCGGTCCCTCGGCCGCGCTCACGTTGACGGTCCCCCAAGCGGGAACCGAGGTCCGCCAGCAGGGATTGGCCGACAAGGGGTTGGTCGAAACGAGCGCCGCCGATGAAAGGATTGAAACCGCGCTTGCCGGCGATGGAACCTTGCAACTGGAATGGCGAACCAAAGTGAGCGAAGGGCAGGTCGATCAGGCGCTGACCGCCGTTTCGACCGCCGTGCTCGATGTCCGCGAGGATTCGCTCCGCCTCGTCTGGCAAGGGCGGCTCGATTTCGGCCGGGCCGTGCGCGATTCGTTCACGTTCCGCATCCCCGCTGGGCTGCTCGTCGAGCAGGTCAGCGGCGACAACCTCCGCGGCTGGACGGCGAAAACCGTCGGCGGGGAACAAACGATCGACGTGACGCTGCTCAAGGCAGCCCAGGGGAACGAAACGCTGACGGTGCAAATTGCCCGCCGAGGTCGCGTCGGCCAAGGGGAGCTCGCCGAATTCGCGGTCCCCATCGTGCAGGTGGAGGGCGCGGTGCTGCAACAGGGGGAGCTCGCCATTCGCCGCAGCCCGCGGCTGGAGTTGCGCGCGGTCGAAATGAAAGGGATGTCGCGGGCCGACGCCGCCGGGACGACCGCCACCGTCGAGCGCCTTTCGGACGCCACCGACGCCGCGGTTCTCGTCGTGCAGCCCTTCCAGACCTTCAAGTTCGCCCGGCTCCCGGCGTCGCTGTCGCTCGCGGCCACTCCTCCGGTCGCCGAAACGACCGCCGAAGTGCGGGCCATTTTTGACGCCGGCGAGCGGGCTTCTCGGCTTTTCGCCACGGTGATTTTCCGTCCCCGCGGCGAGCCGCTCTTTCAAGCCCAAGTGGCGCTGCCGGCGGGCTTTCAGCTCGACAACATCGGCCCCGGCGATCTCGAATGGGCCATCACCGAGGCGATGGGAGTCAAAACGCTGACGGTCCACATGCTGGCGGGGCATACCAGCGAATTCAAGCTGACGCTACTGGGCCGGATTGTCGGCGTCGGCGATCCGCCGTCGGCCGACGGCGAGCCGAAACAGCGCGAACTGCCGCTGCCGGTGATTCGGGCCCTGGGGGTGTCGCGCCAGGAGGGGCATTTGGTCATCCTCCCCGATCTGGATACCGACGCCCGGCTGACAGACCTGAAAAACTGCGCTCCGGGGCTGCCCGCGGAAGTGGCCGGCTGGCTGACACGCGAGCAGCAGGCCGCCGCCCGAACCGTCATTCGCCTGCAAGGGGGCGATTATTCCGGCGGGCTGACGCTGGTGCCACGCGCGGCGCAGGTGTCGGTGCGGACGCTCACGAACGTCAAAATCACCCCCCGCGCGATTCAAGAGACGATCGATCTCAATTACCAGATCGACCAGGCGGGAATCCGGCGGTTGTCGTTTTTGCTGCCCGAGCGACTGGCCAAGTCACGGCTGAATATCAAGCTGCTGAAGAGCCGCGCGACCGAACCCGCGACCGATTCGCAGGGGCAGCCGCTGGCGGGTTGGGTGCGGGTTAAGATCGAGCTGCAGGACTACGTCCGCGACGAGTTTGTCGTCCAACTGGAGCACGATCGGCTGCTGGCGGGAAGCAAGCAGGAGGTGACGTTGCCGCGGGTCGAAAACGCCCGGACCTTGCAGCGGCTGGTGGTGCTCGAAAATGCCGGTCGCGACGAAGTAGCGGTCGATTCGGCCGCCGGCATCGAAGCGCTCAATTCGCAGCAGCAGGCCTGGCGCGACCTGGCGGCTCGGCTGGGGAGCAACATCAACGAAGCGTGGCAGGCGGCCGAGTCGGCGGTTGACCCGAAGCTGGTCTTTCACACCACCGAGCGGGCCAAGGCGGAAACCGCCACCGCGCGAATCGAATTCGCCCAAACGCTGCTGGTGCTGGACGCCGCCGGGGCGTATCGCGCCTTGCAGGAATATCGCGTGACCAACGCCACCGAGCAATTTTTGGAAGTGCGGTTGCCCGATGGCGCGCGGCTTTGGACGGCGACCGTCGCCGGCGAACCGGTGAAACCGGCCGAGCCCGTCCCGCCGCAAACGGGCCTCGTGCGAATTCCGCTGGTCAAAACGGCCGAGGGGGAAGGGGATTTCGCCGTGCAACTGAAATATGGCGGCACGCTCCCGCCGGTCAACAGCCTGGGGCAAGTTCGCTTTCCACTGATTCGCACGGTCAACATCAACGTCGAGCAAAGCCAGGTGCGGCTGATGCTGCCCGAGGGCTTTCGCTGGTTCGACTTTGGCGGTTCGATGCGGAAGATCGAGGACGAAGGGGAGCTCGCCGAGGGATTTCAGGCGTATCTGAGCCGCCGCATCGCCGCCGCCAAGGAATTGCTGGGCAGCGGCAGCGCCTTCACCAAAACCCGCGCGGCCAACAATCTGCAACAGGCGAAGATCATGCTCTTCGACAGCACCCGCAGCCTGTCGGGCGAAAACTACAACGAGAAGGGGCGTTCGCTGCAAACGGCCAACTCGGCCCTCATCGACGAAGCCGAGCGCGTGGTCGAGGAGCAACTTTCGCAGATCGAGGTGCAAGCCGGCGACAACCGCGAGCGGCTCAACGAGTATTGGCGGAACAAAGAGGTGCGGCGGTCGAAGAATGTCGATTCCGGCCTGAAAGGGAATTTCGACGCCATCGAGCAGGAAGAGAAGACCAAAGCCACCCCGGAGACCAGCGCCTTCAATCCGTCGTTTCTCGATCAGAACGGCCTCAAATCGGCCGACGATGCGATTGCCCCAGCGAAAAGTGAAGGCAGGGGGAGCAACTATAGCGGCAAGCCCGCGGGAGGCCGGTTCTATCGCAGCGGCGAAGGCAAGGATGTGAAGGGGAACGAAGCCGAACAGCGTGGGCAAGGCCAGGCCAAAGGGGACGGCCAGCAAGCGCCGCAGCTCTTCAACGATTTGCAGCGCGACGAGATCCAAAAGAAGCTCAAAGACGACCTCGGCGACCGTGATCCCAATCAGCCCGCCACCGCCAAACAACAGCAAGACAACTATCAGCAGCAATTGCAGCAGCGGTTCCAACTCGAGCAGCGTCTGGAAATGAACAACGACTTCGCCTTTGGCGCCAAGAACCCCAGCCTGCCGCAAGTTCAGTCCGGCCAGCCGATGGGGGGTGGCATGGGGGGCGTTGGTGGTGGCGGGCTAGGATTTGCAGGCCCTGCCGGTGGATCAATGCCGGCCGAGCCTGGACGTCCGGCATACGAAGCTCCACCAACCGATGGTAGCAGCACGTACTTCGCCGCGCCGGGCGGGCTCGCCAGTCTCGATTTTCAACTCCCCCGGCGAGGGACCGTGTACGACTTCACCACGCCGCGCGGCGAGATCGAAATCACCGCCCGCCCCTTCGCCCAGTCGCTGATTGCCCGCTTGTGGGGCCTGGCCGCGGTGCTGCTCGTCGTCGCGATTGGATGGGCTCTCACGCGACCGCAAGTTCGCCAGGCTGGCCGCCGCCTAAGCGACACCTTCGCGTTTGGACTGCTCCTGTCGCTGGTGGGGCTCAGCAGCCTGCTGACCGGCGTCTTCCCGGTTGCCGGACTGGTGCTGCTGGTGACGGGAGTCGTGCTGGCTGTCCGGTCGCGGTGCTGCCCACCGGCCAGCGCGGCTGCCGCGGCATGAGAATGCATTTTGCGGCATGAGGCTCAGCTCGGCTCAGCCGGCGGTGGGGTTCCACTCGATATCCTGGTCCAGCGGAAACAGCGGCCGGCGGCGATGGCGATAGGTCAGTTGGCGGAGGTCGGCGGTGGTGCTGCCGGGCGTGTTGACGCGTATGAAATGCCGGCAGACCTCCTTATACGCCCCCACCGGCGCGTTGACCCCCTTCGCCACTAGCAGATGAAACTCGGCCGGGTCGATGCCGAAAGTCGTCAATTGTCGCAGGCTAAAGGGGGGCATCCGGCGGGTGGTGAGCATCAGCGTCAGGCCGGCCGCGGTGCGGATGACGGCAGTCGGCCCCTGGTCCATCTTGGTGAAGCCGCCGTGGCGCGGCTGCGGCTCCTCGAACCGGCCGTCGTAAAGACCGAGCACGGTGGCCTCGCACACGAGCGGCGGACCGTGCTGGTTGTCCGCCTTCCCCCCCAGGCGAAAACTCGCCTGGTTGCCGATGCCGACGGCGGTGGCCTGCTGAACGGCCTCCGGATCGGCGAGGCAGGCAAACACCCGGGGGAGTTTGCGGTCGTACATCGCCTGGGCGATAAGCGTCCCATCGGCAGGCGAACCGCCACCGGCATTGTCCCCCATGTCGAGCAGGCAAACCGGCCCGGCCAGACCGGCTGCTTTGTCGAGCGCCTCGTCGATGCTGACGAGGTCGGCGTCGAAATCATGCCGGTGGGTCCACAGATGCGCCGCCAGTTCGTTCACTTTTTGGCGGGCTAAGTCCGGCGAATCGTTGGTAATCACAATCAGGCTGCTCCCCATTTCGGCCACGTCGGCATAGGGAAAGCCGAGCATGATGCTGTTGGTCAGCACTCGCTCGTCCATCAGTTGCTCGTCGGCCAGCCGGTAGAGCGAAAGGCACGGCTCCTCGGCCGTGTGCTGTTTTTCGATGTTGATCGCGACAGGCGGAAACGCCGCGGCCATCGTCGGCCGGATTTCGCCCCGTACCGTGCGGACGATCAGCCGGGCCGCGTCGATGCCGCGGGCCCGCTGGTCGAGGTGCGGGTTGGTGCGATAGGCGATCAGAGCATTCGTGGCCGCGACCATGGCCGGCGAGAGGTTACCGTGCGGATCGAGCGTGCCGACGATCGGCTTATTCGGTCCCAGGCGGCGGCGAACTTCCGTCATCCAGTGCCCATCGACATCCGGATACGGCTCGCTGACCGTCGCCCCATGCGGCGCAACCAGGAGGCCGTCGAGCGTGCCGACCGCTTCCAGGGCCTGGTACATCATCGCCAGCAGCTTTTCAATGGCTTCCTTCTCGATCACTCCATACGGCACCGCCCGCGCCGCGAAGATCGGCACCGCCTCGGCTCCTTCCTCCTGCAAGGCATGGAACATCCCGGCCACTTCGTGATGCGTTCCCGCGAGCCGCTCGCGAACGCCTTCGCCCGTCACCAGCAGATCCTGCTCGAAATGGGCCAGCGTCGTCTTCTGCGTAATGAACGTGTTCGATTCTTGCAGCAGTGCGATAATGCCGATACGCATGGTGAGGTTCCTACTTCAGTTGCTGCTTCAGCCACGCATACATCCGCTCACGCACGTCGTCGGGGAAGTCGTGGGCGCAGTCGGGATATTCGGCGACGAGTTGATCCTTGCCGCCGAGCAAATCGAACACAGGCTGGGCGGCGGCGATGCACTTGCGGACTCCCGGATTGTCGAAATTGGCGTCGGCCAGCGGGGCGGCAACGTAAATGCCGCGGGGGGCGATGGCGGCCAGCACCTCGGGAAAATCGAACGGCATTTTGTCGGGGCTATTCTCGTACACATCACGAATCCGCGGCATGTAGCGGTCGCTGGTCCAGCCTTTCAGATTTCCTTTGTAATAGTCGTGAAACGCCGTGAAGCCGCAGCTAGTCGCCACACACTTGAGCCGCGGCTCGAAGACGGCGGTGTAGAGAGCGTTGTGCCCACCCAGCGAGTGGCCAATCGTGCCGATCTTGTCGGCATCGACGTAGCCCAGCGTTTCCAGCAGATCGACTGCCCGGATGTTGTTCCAGATCGCCTTCATCGTGCCGCTGACGTAGAGCGGCTGGTCGGTGCCCGGCCGCTTCTGCTGAAAGTCGTAGTCCTTGTATTCGCCGAAGCTCGGATAGTCGGGAATCAGGCAGACAAAGCCCTCCTGAGCCAGTTGATGACCATAATGACGTGTCTTTTCGCCCACGAGGCCGGCGGTTTGCGATTTGCCATCGACATTCGTTGGATGCAGGCAGAGCATCGCCGGCAGCTTGCTGGCCGCAGTTCCGGCTAACCCCTCCGCATCGAGTTTCACTGACTTCGGCACCAAGAGGAGCGCCGGCACGCGGTCGCCTGGCTCCGCGGCATAGGTGAGCTTGATGCGGACGTAATCGAGCGTCTCCTCGCGGGATTCGATCTGCACGTCGAGCGGCACACGGCGGGAAGGGTCGGGCAGATCGCCCATGACTTGCTCCATGCCGTCTTTGATCATTCGTCGGCGAGCGTCCCAGGCAAAAGGAGTGGCGGTTCCGGGTTTGCCGAGCGTGCCGTCATCGAGCAAGTGGAAGCGATCAGGGCGAATCGGCGCGGCGGAACTCAAGCTCGTTGAAGTGTTCAGCACGTCACTGCGGGAGTGATTGGCAATCAGCGACAGACCATTCCGGTCGGCAGCGACGAAGTCCAAGTCGCCGTCGCCGTCGATATCGACGACTTGCGGATCGAGGCCAAAGCCGGCCACGTCGGCGGCGATCTTGTGGCGCTGGAACGTCCGCGTCTTGCCGTCGAACGAATAGGCATGGTGTTCGATCCGCTCATACTCCCCCGGATCGCGTCCTTCGTGCCCCAGGTAGCGCTTGCCGGCGATGATCTCGGGCTGTTTGTCGCCGTCGAGATCGGCGAGCAGCAGGCTGTGTGGCTGGGACCAACTGGTGTCGATGGCGTGGCGGGTCCACGAAGAGGTCGCGGCATTGGCGGTACCGGCTGCCCCCTCACCCCCGGCCCCACTCCCGCGAGGGGAGAGGGGCGAATTCTGTTCCAGCCAATACAGCCCATACCGATGGCCGCGGCCCCAGACCAGGTCGTTGTCTCCGTCGCTGTCCACATCGTGAACGAGAATCGGAATGCTGGCGTCGCGGGTCAGTTCCCAATCGGGATGCCAGATCCAGCGGCCGGCGCGGCGGTCTTCCGGCCCTTCGAGCCAGCCGCGCGGGCCGACGATGTCTCCCCGGCCGTCGCCGTTGATATCGCCAAAGCCGACGCCATGCCCGGCGATTTCGCTCGGAAGGTCGTGCTTGATGAACTTGGGGGCCATTCGGCCGGCTGCCGTCTTTTCCTGGACCAGTTCGTACCAGGCGGCGAAATCGGTGCCGTTGGGCAAGATGTCGAGCTTCCCGTCGCCGTCAATGTCGTGCAGCCGCCCCGTTTCCATCGGGCCGGGGGTATCAATGACGTGCTTCGTCCAGGGCGAATCGGGACTGGCCTTGATCTTCTCGCCCGGATGCTCGATCCAAAACCGGCGTTTGCTGCGATAATTCACGCTGACGATGTCCGTCCAGCCGTCGGCGTTGACATCCAGTTCCAGGTTCGAATAGTCATCGAACCGTCCGCGAATGACCTCCACCTCGCGGAGAAAGTGCTTGGTCCACCGCGGTGCCTCGTACCAAAACCCGCCGCTGACAATATCCAGTTTGCCATCGTGGTTCACGTCCATCACCCCGCACGCCGGAAATTCCGCCTCGCGATTGATCCACTGGGGGGTGTACGAGGCATCTTGGGCGAGCACCGTGCCCGCCAGCATCGATAGCATCCCAACCGCAAGGATGGCGTGTCGCATGTTTCTGGATTTCACGAAAGTTAGGGGTGTTTAGACTGCGGAACAGGAAGACGAACAGACCGCCAGAGCATCTCGTCAATAGCCTAACCCACTCGCGCGCCCACCAACATCACGTCTCATCGCCCACCCCCCATCTCCCACTCCCACTCCCTCCGCCCATCCGCTAGACCAACTGCCACGCGGCAAAGTACGATGACCGATTCGGAATCTACGGAGGGGGGCGGCAGGTTCGCCGAGGCTTTGGCCGGGCGACGCAACTCCTGTCGCCGCTGGAGTTTATCGCCATGGGACCACGAGAGCTTGATGCCGGGGGCTCGCCTGCCCTGGAACAAGTGCTTGGGTACCTGAACTTCTCGTCCGGCGCTCCCGATCCGCAGTTCTTGGCCAATCTGAGCGCGCTTTATGCCCTCGCGACCGAACGCGATCCCGCCCCCCCGGCCTGGCTCGCGGTGGGCCGCATGTTGACCGACCAGCTGGCGAAGCTCCGCGGCACCTCCAGCACTTTCCGCGATGCCGACCAGGCCCATGCCGCCTTGGAATTGGTCTTTGACCGAACGCTTCCATCCTATCGCGAGTACCACCGCGACCTGCTCTTTCACCATACCGACGAATCGCTCTTCCGGCCGTTTTTTGTCGGCCGCGTGTGCGAGGCGGTGTTGCGACAGGGCCCCCCCTGGACCGAAGCCGACCGGATCGTGCCGGCCGCCATTCGCCAGCTCAACGATTTCGTCGGGCACCGGCCGGTCGCCACGCTCGAATCGCAGAAGATCGAACCGTATCCGCACGAGTACGTTCGCCCGATTCCGCTCGTCGTCCGCGGGGCCGGCATCTCGTGCGGACCGGAGCAGGAAGTACTTGCCCTGGCTCTCAAGCTGCTCGAGGAAACGGACGGCGATCTGTTGCGACAAGCCTGCTATCACCCCGATCTGCTCGATGAGCTGGCGATTGACCCGCGGGCCTACGACTTCGATCATCCCGCCAACAAGCGCCCCAACTATCACTTCGGCCAGTGGGATCCGCACCAGATCGACAATCAGGGGAGATTCCGCCGGTTCGTCGTGCAGCAGGTCACGCTCGATTCGCTCATGCGCCGGCTGAGCGATACGCCCGGCATTCCAGCCGAAGAGTTGCTCTTCGAGGCGGCGTCGGTCCTCGCGGGAACGATCCTCATGGCCAGCGGCATCAGCGGCGAAGGGCCGGCGACGTTCGACTCGACGATCACTTTGAGCAAGCTCTTGCCGAAAATTGCCCGCTATCGCGACGACTTCTACGAGCGGCTCTTCAAGCGGCTGTCGGGCCCGCATCTGGAGCGCCTGCGAGCCGAGGCGGCCGAACGCCGGCAACCCTTTGGCGGCGCGCGGCAGCATTTGAATGCGCAGCTCGCCCGCCAACGAGCGGCCCAACTGGAGCATGTGCATCTGGCCCGCATTTTCGCCCGCATGGGGCATCCGCTCGCGGCTCAAAAGGAGGCGAATGTCGTCCCTTGCGCTTCGGCCCGGATGCAGTGCCAAATCGACTGCCTGATGACCGCCGCGCAGCTCGCCTGCGAGGGAGGACAGCTCGATCAAGCCGCCACGCTGCTGCCGCAAGCGGTCGATTTGCTCAAGCGAGCCATCCAGTGCGGGGCGATTGTCGATCCGTGGAACATCCTCGGTTTCGACGCCCATTACAGCCTGTTCCCCTCGCTCGAAAACAGCGTCCGCGATCACCGGGCCGACGAGCTCGTCGCGCTCATGGATCGGCTCTGGGCGCTCTATTCGCGGCTTTGGAGCTCGGCCGCCGCGACCGAGCAAATGGATCTCGCCAAGCGGATTTCGCGGCAATTCAAGGAGACGGCCACCTGGTGGCACAAGTTCGCGGTGCATGAGGTATCGAGCGTCGAAGCGAGCGATTCGCTCGTCGTCTATCGCGCGGCCGAGCGGGTCGCCCAGGCGATGAACGTCTGGCACAAAGGTGGGGCAGCGGCGGGAGATGTCGCCTTTTGGGCTCCCCATGCCGAGATGTTCGATTCCCCCAAGGCCTATGCCCTGGTGATCGACGCCCTGCTCGATCGGAAAGACTTCGTCGCTTCGATGTCGCTCCTGGTGCATTGGCTCGGTCAGGCCGAGCAGATCGGTTTGGAACGGGCCGATGCCTCGCTGCACGACCTGGCGCAGCGCTGGCTGGGCGAAATGCTCTCGCTCGCCGGGGCCGACCCCGCCGATTCCGCCACCGCCATCAAGCGCTGGGACACCGCCCGCAAGTTCCTCGACTATCTCGAAGCCAATGCCGAGGGGTTTTGGCAGGTTCCCCGGTTTCAACTCGGCGGCAAGCCGAGCGCTGGTCGGGGGGACGCCATCGGCAACGACGACGACGAAGACGATGCCGAGCGGTTTGAATCGGCCTACGAAGGGATGGTCTTCCGCGATTCGACCGACGATGGCATCGAGGGGTCGATTTTCGAGACCGACGAATCGACGCATGACGAGCTGCTCAGCGAATCGAAGCGGGTGGCCGACCGACTCGCGTTCTTGGCCACGGTCGCGCGGCTGTGGCGGCTGACGGCGATCAGCCCGGCACTCCGGGTGTTGGCGGCTCAAGGGAGCCAATCGGCCGCCAGTGCCGCCCGCATCACCGCGCTGCATCGGTGGATCGAGCAGGCCGAGGCCAACCGGGCGGCGCTTGCCGATTTGCTGGCGGTGGTGCGCGACTATCGCATCCCCACGCCGGCGGCCGACCACGATTCGATGGTGGAATACGACCGCCGCCGGATGACCAAGGAATCGTTGCTGGAGCGGGTGATTGGCACCAGCGTCGAAACCGCCGATGCCGCCCGGATGCTGCAAGCGGCGGTAGCGGTGCTCGAAGGGAGCGAGCCGCGAGCCGCTCCGGAGGACGAGCTGCGCCGCGGCGTGGTCGTCTTCGCCGCGCTGCTGAAGCAAGACCTCCCCGCCGCTCGCGAGGCGTGTGGCGATTTGCTGAAGGCCCTCGCCCGCCAACCCTTGCTTTATGTGCCGCTGGCCAAGGGGGGCGATCCGCGGGAGATCGTCAGTGTGCGTGTTCGGCAGCACGCCATTCAAGATTTGCTCTCGTGGCTGCCGCGATTGGGAATGTGGGTCGAAACTTGCGAGCTGCTCGAAGTCGCCCGCCAGATGGAGCGCGATCATCCCGTTGGCCCCGGCGCGGTGACGGAGTTCGACGAGCTGTTCAAAATCGGCTATCGGTCGATCGTCGAAAGCCTGGTCGCTTCGAGCGCCACCTGGCCTTCCGCCCAAGAGGGCGAAGAGGATGAAACGCAGCCAGAATCGCTCGTTTCGTGCCTCGAAAAGCTGACCGAATCGCTGCTGACCAGTTGGCTCGCCCATAGCCGCACGCTGCGGCTGTCGGTGCTCGAACGGGTGCATGACAAAGCGAGTTGGAAAAAGCTGGTCGAGTTCGTGGAGCATTACGGCGGCGATCTCTTCACGCAGCGGTTTCTCAACCTGGGCAATATCCGGGCGATCCTGCATCAGGGAGTGGGGCACTGGCTGACGAGCTTGCGCGAGGATCCGCGCGAGGAGGCGCCCGACAAGCTGCTCGACGATCTGGCCGCCGGCGAGCCGCTCGAACCCGCCGCCGAGCAGCTCACGCTGGTGCTGGAGGCGATTGTCGAGAACTACGGCGAGTATCGGGACTACAACAGCACGACGACGCAGTCGGACCGGGGCGAGCTGCTCTACATGCTGCTCGACTTTTTGCGCCTGCGGACGCGCTACGACCGCGTCTGCTGGAATCTCAAACCGGTGGTCCTGGCGCACGAGATTCTCGTCCGCCGCGGGCAAGACCAGGCGGCGCGCGTTTGGCGCAAGGCGCTGACCGAGCGGATTCACGACGAAGCCGATCAGTATCTGGCCAAGCTGGCCGATCTGCAAAAGAAGTATGCCATGCGGATGCCGACGGTCGCCGATCGGCTGGCCGAGCGGTTTGTGCGCCCGCTGGCGATTGATCGGATTCGGGCCCTCGTCGAGCCCGCCATTGCCGAGGCGCGGCGGGGCGAAACGGGGCCAAAATTCGAGATGCTGCAGCACGACACCGAATATCTGGCCCGCGAGCCGACCGGGGTCGGGCTCGATGTTCCCGCCTGGCTCGTCGCGCTGGAGGAAGAGGTCGAGCAGGCGCTGCGCCCCGACCACCAGCGCCGTCAGGACGACGACCAGGCCGCCGTCATTCCGCAGCTGTTGCTCTCGCTGGGCGAGGCCCGCCAGCAGCTTGATCTGTGGGCCAGCCGGCAGGGATAGGCCAAAACAGGGGGACTCTGCGCCTTTCCGCAAAAAGTTGCTTTTTTTTGCGAAGCGCGCTAGATTACCGCCCGTTCGCTTGGGGTTCTCTTCATTCTGCCGTTCGGCATTCTCTTGGGGGAGGGCTGGCTCATGCGCGGGTTGCGTCGTGCGCGAAGGGGTGGTTTCACACTCGTAGAGCTTCTGGTGGTCATTGCGATCATCGGGGTTTTGGTGGCGCTCTTGTTGCCGGCGGTGCAGTCGGCTCGCGAGGCGGCGCGGCGCACCCAGTGTGCCAATAACATGAAGCAGCTTGGCCTTGCGCTGCAAAACTATCACGATGTGCGGTTGAGCTTTCCGCCAGGATACGTGGAGGACGCCAAAGCCAAGAACGAGGCTTGGAGTTGGGGAGCGATGATCCTTCCCTATGCCGAACAGCAAGGGCTGTATCAACAGTTGGGGGTCGATCGCGATACGTACTTCAACCAACTCAGTAAAAACGGCGCGGTCGTGGTGCCGGCGGCGAAAACCAAGCTCAAGGCGTTCATGTGTCCTAGCGACGCCGGCTACAACTCGCCGGGCAACGTGCATCAGAACCGGCATTTCAACGATGGCAACGGTTTCTTGGCTTCTGGGCAGGGGACGACCTTCTGGCCGGGGGTCAGCAACTACATCGGTATTCAAGGGCATTTGGACATCGTGAATGCCGCCAAGAACACCGGTGTCCTCTATGGCAACAGCCGGGTGCGAATCGCCGAAATTATCGACGGCACCTCCAACACCTTCATGGTTGGCGAACGCGAAACCAAGAACTGCCGCTCGGGTGCCTGGTCGGGAGTGCGCAATTCCAACGGCAGCGGCACGCGCGGCATCGAGCTCGCCGTGGCCCATAGCCGTCCCAAGCTGAATCAAGACATCAAGGTCATTAACTGGAATACCGCCCGCACCGGTTGTGGCGAGGGATTCAGCAGCTTGCATCCCGGCGGGGCGATGTTCCTGCTCGCCGATGGCTCGGTTCGCTTTGTCGCGAACACGATCAACCATTTGTGGTTTGGCTCGACCGCCAACGGCGTGATTGCCGATTCGTTCAACTCGCAGAACGGCACCTACCAGCGGCTGATGACGCGCGATGATGGCCTGACAAACGGACCCTACTAAATGCCCTCCGCCAGCCTCACTCCCGCTCACTCGGTGCTGCTCCTGGCCCTGGCTACTTGCCTTGCCGGCTGCGAACAGACCGACGCCAACCTCGGTCTGGTCAGCGGCCGCGTGACGCTCGATGGCGAGCCGCTTGCCGCGGCGCTGGTCGTCTTTTCGCCGGTGGAGCAAGGAGGCTCGCAATCGCTCGGCAAAACCGATGCCGACGGGAAATACGTGCTCAATTTCGCCCCCGGCCTGTCCGGGGCGCAACTGGGGCGACACACCATTTCGATCACGACCTTCGAGCCAGCCGCCCCCGACGCCGATCCGCCGATTGCCGGTTCGCCCGAGCGCGTGCCGGCAAAATACAACCTGAAGACCGAACTGGTCCGCGAGGTGCAACCGGGCGAAAACACGCACGACTTCGAGCTTGCCGCGCGTCCCTAAAAGTCTTCCGGCTCGCCGGCATTTTGCGGGCCCGTCGCCACAAAACTTGCGGTTTGACGGGTTTTTTTCTAGACTGCCCAGCCTTGTCGCAAAGGGGGCGGTCTCATGTTTTCTCGCTGCAACGAGCGGCGGGCGTTCACGCTCGTCGAATTGCTCGTCGTCATCGCCATCATCGGCCTGTTGGTCGCGCTCCTCTTGCCGGCGGTGCAGTCGGCACGCGAGGCGGCGCGGCGCTCGCAGTGCGCGAACCACCTCAAGCAAATCGGCGTCGCCCTGCACAACTATCACGACTCCCGCCGCACGCTCCCCTCGGGCTGGATCATGAAGGCCGCCGACGAAGCCGAATGGGGCTGGCCCACTTTCCTCCTTCCCTTCCTGGAACAGCCGGGCCTGTATGAGCAACTGCAGCCCGAGCGCCAGCGACTGTGGACGGTGGTCCTCGATACGACCCAGCGCACGCTCTTGCAAACGCGCCTCAAGGCGTATCGCTGCCCGTCCGACATCACGCCCCCCCTGTCCCCCGCCGGCGGCAGCGGCATCGCATGCTTTCGCCATTTTCAATGCTCCACTTGCGACATTAATTTCCAACTCGCCACCAGCAACTACATGGGGAACGCCGGTTTTTTCGATCCCAACGGCACGACGCAGCATTCTCACGACGGGCTGCGGACCGGCATCTTCCACGCCAACAGCGGCTACCGCTTCGCCGACATCACCGACGGCCTCAGCCAGACCTTCGCCGTCGGCGAACGCGATTTCCGCTGCCGGGCCGGAGTGTGGGCCGGGGCGCGCAATCCGCCGGGGCCCGACATGTGGGGTTCGTACTTCGTCCGCGGGCGCGTCAGCGTCAAGGTGAACGACCCCCGCGATCCTCCCAGCTTTTGCAGTGATACCTCCTGCACCGAAGGCTTCGGCAGCCTCCATCCCGGCGGGGCGATGTTCGTCTTCGCCGACGGCAGCGTCCGGTTCATCGCCGAGTCGATCGACTACAACATCGCCGGCGCCGATCCGCATGATGGAACCGCCAATCCCGCGATCGACGTCTCGCAGCTGGGTGCCTATCAGCGGCTCGGCATGCGCAACGACAGCTCTCCCGTGGCCGGTTTTTAGCACTGAGTTTGCAGCATGCACGCACGCGCTCCCTGGTGGCTGCTCTTCGTGGTCCTCGCGACCCTCGCCGGTTGCGGCGCGCCCGACTTCGCCGAAGTGACCGGCAAAGTCACGCTCGACGGCGAGCCGCTCGTGTTCGCCACCGTCGAGTTCCAGCCGCCGGGCGGGTCGCCGGCTTACGGCGTGACCGGCGACGACGGCACCTATCGGCTCGAATGGTCGGCGACGCAATCGGGCGTGCCGATCGGCCAGCACCGCGTCCGCATCACCAGTTGGCGCGAATCAAAACCCAAGGAGCGCGAGCGCGTCCCCGAGCGCTACAACAAAGCGACCGAGCTCGCGCGCGAGGTCAAGCCCGGCCAGCAGCAAATCGACTTCGAGCTGACGACGAATTAACCGCGCCGGAAATCAGCCCGACCACGATTGGGTGGCTGTGGTGGGCGTAGCCTGCCACAGTGAACCGACCCGCCACGCCTCAGCCCGACCACGGCTTGCGGGCACACAAATAGTATTCGCCCGGAAAGCCGGGGAGCATCTGGCCGAGCCAAAAATTGGCCCCCTGCCACCACCGCGAATCCTCGCACAAGAGGCCACTCGCCCGCAGCAAATAGCCGGCCCGCTCGTCCATCACCGCCAGTCCCAGCCCGCGCACTAGCCGCAACATTCGCATCCGCGAAAAGGCCGAGACGTGCCCATTCCGCCGCCGCTCGCGGCGCAGGCGACCCTCGCACCAACGCGCGAACAGGTGGGGATGGCTCGGCACTCCCAGCACGAAGATCGCCCCGCGCGGGGCCGACGCCACCAGCCGGGCCAGCGCCGCTTCCGGCTCGTAGAGGTGCTCGGCGACGTGTAGCAGCACGTAGGCATCGTGCTCGCCGGGGGGCTGGCCCACTTCGATGTTCCGCTCTTCGAGTCGCGTGTAGTTCGGATCGCGCTCCACCCGCGAGACATCGAGATCGACCCCCGTCCAGCTCGCGATGACGCGCTCGCGCGCGAGCCCCAAGTAACTCATGGTCGAGCGGCACATTTGCGGCAACAGCCCTCGCCCCGCGCCGATTTCGCACACCGCGAGCGGCCGACCGCGCCGCCGCGCCTCGTCGAGCAAATACGCCGTCGCGATCCGATACCGATTCAGCCGGGTGGGAAACCGCCGCTGTCCCCAGTGCTCGCGAAACTCCTCGCGCAGCGCGTCGCGAAATCGCGAGACTGCTCCCAGATCGAGCATGGCTACTGGCATGATGTCACTCACCGGTTGCTAGCAACTCGCCGCGGCGCGCCACGAATGCCAGGCCCTGTTGCTATCGTCACTCCGCGCGCCGCGCGATGAGACCGTCTGGCGAAGATTTGCGAGTCGCGCGGAGAAAAACGGCTTGCAGCAAAACTCCCGCGCGACCTGGTGCATGGTCAAACCAGATTCTTCGGGTTGGATGCCACGTCCCATGCTTGCGTGGACGTGCCGTCATATGGTCGAAACACGTCCGCGTTCCGTGGTCATGGCACTCGAAATTTTCGGTTAACGGGGAACGAGCCGCTCGGCCGGGTCTCGCGTGTTTGAGCGGGGGGCGAGGGGGCCGGGAACTCAGCTCCGCGTGGTGGCTGGCGGCTTATTGCGCGTCTCAACTTCGTGCCGCTCGGCGGGGACGGAAGGGATCGCGGGAGGCGGGTCGCAAGTCGTTGCTGGGAAACGGTTTGCGGCGGTCCTGGCAGGGGGCGATGGCAATAAGCGCGGGGGTGGGTTTGCGGCGGGCTTACTATAGTTACTAGGGTTTGGAGGCGACCCCAATAAGTCCGTCCCGGCAGCCGCTGGAGCCCCCATTTCGCGGGCAATTTCGGCAGCCGACGCGGATAGCGCGTCGCGCTCGAATGGGTGTCCGGGCGAATCGTCGGGCAGGGCCGTTTCGAGCCGAGTCTGCAGCTCGGAAATGCGCAGGGCGAATCGCAGCCAGAGGGGATTGCTAAGCGACTCGCGGGTAATCGTCTCGCTCCACTCGCGACCGTTGCGGCGGCCGCGGCGCTCGATGGTCACGCTTTGACGCGAGGACTCGAACTCCCGGCAGGCCCACGCGAAGAGTTGGGCCAACTGCTCGCGCAGCACTCCCCGCCAGCCCCGCGCCTGGGCCAACGGGTTGGTGGGGGACTCCTCCGCCAGCCAGGCCGTCACCTGGGCGCAGATTTGCCCCACCCGCTGCTGCGACAGCCCATGCCGGCGGGCAACTTCCGCCTGCCCGCGGCGCAGCTGGCACACTTGGCTGTGGATCCGCAGGTTGCGGGCGCTGGGCGTGCGGCGGGGGCGTTTACCGCCGGAAACTCGGGGCTGGGGGGGCGAATCGATGGTGGGCTGCATGGCGAAGTCTCCCGTGAAAATACCCCCTCGGCAGGCCGCGCCGGCTTGCCGAGAGGGTATATGTACAAATTAACGCACATGCTCTGAAAGAAACCTCTGCGCGTCAAGAAACTCGCGCGCGGATTTTCGCGTCGTCCGTGACTTACGTCGCGCGGCTCACGCGCAGGTGCTTGGCCCCCAACGACTTGCGCCGCCGCGCCTCGCCCTAAGTCGCGCCCAAAATAATCCCCCGCCGTGACTAGTCTGGTCACGGTTCCCAGCCCACGGTAGCCATTCACGCCAGCACCCTTGGCGGTTGGAGTGCTGGGTGGGGGGGGATTTAAGGGGCGGGCCGAAGGAGTGAGGGTGGAGTGTCGGCGAGTTGGGCGAGGAGGGGTTGTTCGCGAAAGGAACGCAGACCGCGACCGTGCTGGCGGCAAGTGGCGATGGTGGTCCAGATGTGTTCGCACCCTTCACGACCACGGATCCCGCGGGTTCCTTGGGTGATGTTGCGGTCGATCACGAACTGCCGGAGCGCTTGCTCGGCGGCGTTGTTCGTCGGCTCCAGGCCGGAAACCTGCGTGAATCGCGGAGACTGATTCGCGTACCTTGGAAACCTGTGGGCCAGGTTGCCGGCGAGTTCGGTTTCGGGCACTCGTTCGGCCGCGACGCGCGCCAGTTGTTCCCGTTGGGCGATCAGCTCACCGCGAGAGGCCGCCTCGTCGGTTGCCGGGACGCGATTTGGATCGATTTGGAATAGCGTGAACCGCGGAACGCGAAAGACCGAGGTCCACCGACCTTGACCGTTCTCGCGATGACTGGATTCGTCGATCGGCACCGAGGTTGAGGCGGGAATTTGCCGCCGCGGGTCGTCCTGCGAGGGTTGCAAACTCCGCGACACTTTTTGGCGGAGTTGGACCAGCGTGTCGCTGGCAATCCGCGGCCTGCAGGTCTCGCGGAGCAGGTGTCGCATCGTGTCAAAGCTGGGAATGGCAGGCCCTTTCGGGAAGACCACCCCGGCGGCCAGCCGTGGACCAAACGCTTGCTCATCCCCCCACGTCTCCGACCGCCTCCAAACTGCCAAACAACCGCTCGCGCGAACAGTTTCCGGGCCGCGCGTGGCGGTCGCGGCCAGGGGGCCTTGGCCAGTGCTTCCCTGGCCCGTCAAGCTGCCTCCCCAGTTCGGCCCACCAAAGATACCATCAAAAAAGATGGATGCATTGTGGGGGTGGGCGGATACAATCGAAGCGATGCGTGCCATTTGGATAACGCTGAGTCTGCTCGCGGCCGGGCTGGTCGGTGCGGCGGTGCGCGCGGAAGATCCCGTGGCGCGGGTCGATGCGCTGCTTGCCGAGCATTGGAAAATCGAGCGCATCGAGCCGGCGGCGGAGGCCGCGCCGCACGAGCTGGCGCGGCGATTGATGCTCGATCTAACGGGGCGCGTGCCGACGGCGGACGAAGCGGAGGCTTTGGTCGCGGAGCTCAAGTCGCGGGGAACGCCGGCGGTCGCCGAGAAGCTGATTGCGGGGCCCGAGTTTCCGCTGCATTTTGCGCGCCTCATCGATGACTGCGTGCAGCAGCGGCAAGCGGGGGACGAGGCGTTCGTCGAATGGCTTCGTCGTGGGATGGCCGAGGGGAAATCGTGGGAAGCGATCTTTCGCGGCATTCTCGTCGGTCCCTGGGACAGCGACGCCGACAAGCCCGCCAATCGCTTTCTGCTCAAGCGGGTGAAGAATCTCGATTCGCTCACCGCCGATGCCTCGCGGGCTTTTTTCGGCGTCGATATTACTTGCGCCCGCTGCCACGACCACCCGCTCGTCAGCGATTGGACTCAGGACCATTACTACGGCCTTGCCTCGTTTTTCAATCGCACCAACGAAGCTTCGAAGGGGAGTATCGGCGAAAAGAACGAAGGGGAGGTGACGTTCGAGGCCCGGCTGGGAGGGCAAAAAACGGCCCAGATGATGTTCCTCTCGGGCGAGACCTTTGTTACCGCCGCCAAGCAACAGCGCCGCGAACAGCTCGTGATCGCCGCCCTGGCCGAACGCAAGTTTCTCAGCCGGGCGATGGTCAATCGCGCCTGGTCTTGGCTCTTGGGGCGGGGGCTGGTCGATCCGGTCGATCAGATGCACTCGGAGAATGCCGCCAGCATTCCCCCCGTGCTCGATTTTCTGGCCGCCGATTTCGCCGACCACGATTACGACCTGCGGCACCTCGCGCGGACGATCGCGTCGTGCCGGGCTTATCGGCTGTCGAGCCGGGTGGTGGCCGCGGCGCCGCCGGCGGGCTCGTTCGCCGCTGGCCGCCTCAAGCCCCTCTCGCCGCGGCAGTTCGCGTTGTCGCTGGTGCTGGCGACCGGCGAACCAGCGTTCGCGGCTGACGACAGTCCCGCGGCGCGGGGCGATAAGTATCGCGCGCTCGAAAAACGAGCGGGGGAGCTTTTGGCCGGGCTCGATCCCGTGCAGGAGGGCTATCAAGCCAGTGCCGGCGAGGCTCTCTTTTTGGCGAATCATCCGGCCGTTCACCAGCTGACCCAGCCCGCGGGGAACAACCTGGCGGCCCGCTTGCTGCAAGCAGCCGACGATCAGCACCGCATCGCTGCCGCGTATCGCGCGGTGCTGGGGCGCGAGCCAGCAGCGGACGAGCGCGAGGGGGCGAAGGAGTTGCTTGACAAGGCTGAAACGCGAGAAGATGGAGTGAGCGATTTGGTCTGGGCATTGGTCACCTCGGCGGAGTTCCGGTTTTGTCCCTGACACGGACCCGCCGCGTCAGCCTGGGAAACAGCGATACATTCACTTGCTTCAGCCGCGGGTTTATGTCGGCCCTGGCTTGCGCCGCGGGTTAGTTCGAGGAGGTTCTTTTCATGACAAAGTCCGTGGGCAGACGCCTGTTCCTACAAGGAACGCTTGCCGGGAGCATGGCGACGTGTGGCCTCTCCGCGTCACGGGGGGCAGAAGTCCCGGCGAGCGCTTCGGAGCCACGTCGGCAGGTGCTGTTCCTGTGGCTGGCGGGGGGCGCGAGCCAGTTCGAAATGTGGGATCCCAAGCCGCACCGGCCGACGGGGGGGCCGTTTCGCTCGATTCCGACAAACGTTCCCGGTGTTCATTTTTGCGAGTTGATGCCGCGCCTCGCCCAGCGGATGCATCGCCTGACCGTCATTCGCTCGCTGAGCACGGGGATTAGCGAACATGAGCAGGCGGCCGACTTGATGAGCACCGGCCGCCCCAAAGAGCCGGCCCTCGTGTATCCCGAAATCGGCGTCGTTTTGGCGAAGGAACTGGCGACCGGCCGCTCGCCGCTGCCGGATTATGTCTCGGTGTTTCGCACGAGCGAAGGGCGGCGCAAGGCGGGGGTTGGTTTTCTCGGCGCGGCCCACACGCCGGTCCATCTGGAGCGATCCAGTCGGCCCGAAAACATCGAGCGGCCCGCCGGCATGTCCGAAGATCGCTTTGCCGAACGCGAGTCGCTACGAGCCCAGCTGAGCCGCGGTTTTCTCGCCGGCCGGGCGGGGCGCGACGGAGCGGAGCAATACGAAGCAGTGCATGGCCGCGTCGCGGGATTAATGGATTCGGCCGGGTTGTTCGACATCGAACATGAACCCGAGCGCGACCGCGAGCGCTATGGCCGCACCCCCTTTGGCAGGCATTGCCTGCTGGCCCGACGGCTGCTGGCGGCGGGAGTGCCGGTGGTGAAGGTGGCCCGCGGCTTTTGGGACAGCCATCACGATAATTTCGAGAGCCACCGTGAGCTGGTAACCGATTTCGACCGGGTGTTCAGCGTGCTGCTCGACGATCTGGCCGAACGGGGAATGCTGGAGCGGACCTTGGTGCTGGTGCTCTCCGAATTCGGCCGCACGCCGAAGATCAATAAGGATGTCGGCCGCGATCACTACGCCGCCGCGTGGTCTTGCGCGCTCGCCGGCGCGGGAACGCGGCCCGGTGCCCTGCATGGCGTGACCGATGCGAATGGGATCGAGGTAGCCGACGGCAAGGTCTCGGCTGGCGACCTCACCGCCACGATCTATCGCGCCGCGGGACTCGACCTCGGCCAGCACTATCAGGTCGGTCTGCGTCCCGTGCCGATCACGATCGAAGGCTCGAAACCGGTGGCCGAAGTGCTGACGTAAATAACCCCCCGAAGTTTCAGCTCATGCCCGACAAACCCAAACCCCCCGAGCCGGTGCGGAAGATCGCCGCGCCGGAAATCCAGTACGCCCTCGCCCTCAGCCGCGATGGAAGCCGCTGCTTTTTGGGCGGGGCCGCGGGGACGGTGTTCGATATCGACCTCGCCGGTTCGCAGCCGAAGGCCGATCCGCGCTGGCACGAGCACAGCTATGTTGCCGCGCTCGCCATGCTCGAAGGGGAAGTGGAACAACCGGCGCTCGTCACCGCCCGCTACGACGGCTCGATTGCCTGGCACGATCCGCAAGACACGCGGCTCATCCGGCGCATCGAACGGGCCCATGCCGGCTGGATTCGCGAGCTGATCGTGCTTCCCGGCGGCAAGTTGTTGGCGACCGCCGGAGACGACATGCTCGTCAAAATCTGGGACGCAACCAGTGGCAAGTCTCTGCAGTACTTCGCCGGCCATGCCACCGAAACGCCGCAAGGTTATGTCTCGGCCCTTTACACGATTGCCGCCACGCCTGATGGTCAGGCGCTGGCGAGTGCCGACCGAGCGGGGGAAGTGCGGCTATGGAGTCTCGCGGACGGCACGGAATCGGGCCGCTTCCGCGCGGCGGATTTTTATACGTTCGATCCGGAGAAGCGCGACCGTTCGCTCGGCGGCATTCGGCGGGTGCGATTTTCGCCGGATGGTGTCAAGCTGGCGATCGCGGGCATCGGCGCGGTGACCAATGTCGATGGCTTCGTCGGCCCCGCCCGGATCGAGATTTGGGATTGGAAATCCGGGCAGCGATTGGCCGTGTTGCAAGACAACCATCAAGGGGTGCTGAACGACGTTCTTTGGTCAGCCGATGGAAGCGAGGTGGTGGCGGCCGGCGGCGGTGATGGCGGGGGAGTCATTCTCGGTTGGAAGGTGGACGGTAAAGAACCGCTCTTCAAGGTGAAACTCGATGGCCATGTGCAGCGCCTCGCGCGGCCTGTTGGCGGCCAGCTCGTTGCCGCGGGCCACGGCGGCCTCACCCTGTGGGATCCGACCACGTTTCCGCCGCTCAAGCCCAGCTAGCGGCTTCCGGGTCCAGATTGCCGGGCAGAATAAGTCGCGCGCGCGAATCCCCTGCGCGACCCGCGGATGCCGCCGCCACGCGAAGAACATGGCGCGAGGGAGCTCGCGGGTAGCATCTCGCGCGGCGAGCGTTTACGATTGCAATCTCGCCTCGTACCCCACCGGGCTGGCCCGCCACCCTCTCACTCGTTTCGGAGCACCGCCATGCGTTTGTGCCGCTTTGTGCATCAAGATCGTCCGCAGGTCGGAATTTATAGCGAGAAGTTCATCACTTCGCTGGCAGGCGCGGCCGAAGCGTATGCCCAGGCCACGGGAGACAAGGTGACGCTGCCGGCGGGCGACAGCCTGATCGATCTGCTCGCGCCGGGGAGCGAGGGGCTGGCCGCCGCCAAAAAGGTGACCGAGTGGGTCGCCAGCCACAGCGACATGGTCCCCGCGGAGGTCCGCGTCGCGACCGACGGGGTGCAGCTTCTGGTGCCGATTCCGCGGCCGAATAAGCTGATCTTGCTGGCCGGCAACTACAACGAACACATCACCGAAGGTGGCGGCAAAGCGACCGCCAGGGCCGAGACCTTTCCGTATCTCTTCATGAAGCCGCCGAGCACCACGCTCGTCGATCCGGGCCAGCCCGTGGTCATTCCCAAGGTTTCACCGGGCAGCATCGACTGGGAGCTGGAGCTGGGCGTGGTCATCGGCCGCAAGGCTCGCCACGTTCCCGAAGCGGACGCGCTCAAGTACGTTGCCGGCTACACGGTGGTGAACGACATTTCGGACCGCAAGTTTCGCCCTAATCCGGGTCGCAAGCAGCGCGACAAGGACAGCTTCTTCGATTGGCAGCATGGCAAGTGGCACGACAGCTTCTGCCCCTGCGGCCCCTGCATCACCTCGGCCGATGCGATTCCCGATCCGCAGAAGCTGGGGATGAAGCTCAGCGTGGGGACCAGCCTCAAGCAGAACGCGACCACCGGCCAGCAGATTTTTCCCGTGGCCGCGGTTGTCGAGTTCATCAGCCACATCTGCACGCTGGAGCCCGGCGACATCATCGCCACCGGCACCCCCGCCGGCGTCGGCAACGCCACCGGCACCTATCTCAAGCCCGGCGACAAGATGGAAGCCTGGATCGAAGGCATCGGCACGCTCGTTTCGCCGCTGGTGGCGGAAGCGTAAGTGCTTGCCGGCACACGATTTGGCATCGCTAGCACTCGGTCGCGGCAACCTTGCTCTTGTCGCTAGTGGGGCCGGCCGTGTACAAGCCGGGGCGGAGCATCCTATGAGCAGCCCCGCCCTGGCCCATCTGGCCGCCCGTGTTTCCCCTAGCCGCTGGCCCAGTCCGCGCGCGGCCCTGCGGCGGTTAGTGTGGCCGGCCCTCGTGTGGGCGGCGCGGCACCGGCCCTATCTGCAACTGGCCGCGCGGGCTGCCGAGGTGGAAGGGGATGTCATCGAGTGCGGTGTGTTTCGGGGGCGGTCGCTCTTGCGGATGGCCTGCCGTTTCCAGGAACTGGCACCGCGCAAAGCGGTGTTCGGCCTGGATAGTTTTGACGGCTTTCCGGCCAACGCGGTGACGCAGCTCGATCTGAACCACGAGCGCACGATTCGCCAGCTCGAAGGAAAGTTCCGCCGGGCGGGCCGATTGATTGGCCACATCGAGCGGATCGCCGCCGACCTGGACCTCGACGTCCACTTGCGGCCGGGGCCCTTTGCCGAAACCTTGCCCGCGCTGGCGGCGACGCGCCGTTTTGCGTTTGCGCATCTCGATTGCGATTTATATTCGTCTTATCGCACTTGCCTCGCGCAGCTTTATCCCGCGATGAGCCCGGGCGGAATCATTCTCTTTGACGAGTATCGCTCGTCGCTCTGGCCCGGCGCGCGGCGGGCCATTGACGAGTTCTTGGCCGACAAGCCCGAACGGCCCGAGCGGTGTGCGGATCCTGGCCGCCCGCACGCCAAGTATTTCATCGTAAAGCAGGGTTAATCGAGCCGTTCGGATTCAACTGTGCAGGGTCGAAAGTGGGAAATCGCGACAGGGAGGAGAGCGAGTTTGTCATTCCCGTTCGCGAATTCGTCCTGGCGTGCTTTCGCGATCTCTGTCTGCCACAAATAAAACCTCGCAGCCGCGAACTGGACCGGCCGTAGGCCCCCATTTGGTGGAATGCTAATCCGCCCCTTTGATGAGAATAGAGCTACTGGCGGCGACTGCGTGGGCCAGCATCTCCTGCTAATAAGTAATATTCCAGACGCGTTCTGATATGCTGCTAGGGCGGGATTTATAGCGCCCATTGATTGACGCTGATAAGTTCGGCAGTTACGCTTGGACCTCTTCAGGTTCAAACTATTGTTATTCAAAGGTAGCAGCACATGGCTAAGAAGTCTGGTGGTCCTAATAAGTCGCTCGCCATTCGTACTTATAAGGAAGACCATGCCGACGCGGGTCCGAAGGAGATTGCCGAGGCGCTGGGCAAGTCGGGAGTCAAAGTGACGCCGCAGTTTGTCAGCACGGTACTCTCTAACGCCAAGAAAAAAGGGGGCAAGGGACGCAAGGGCAAGAAGGGGGGCAAGTCCACCGACGGAGCGAGCACGCTCGCCAATCTGATTCAGGCCCAAAAACTGGCCGCCAAAATGGGTGGCATCGAGAACGCCCGCGCCGCGCTCGATACGCTGGCCAAGCTGGGCATCAGCTAAGCGCTTAATCGTGAGCCGGCATCGTTTACCGGCAAGCCGAAGGCGAATGTGCTAGCGGAGTGGCGGACAATGTCGCCTGCGGCTTGCCGTTAAACAATTTGTTGCTGGGGCGACGATGCCACAGGATCCTTCGCCATCCAGGCATAGATCAAAACAAAGGCCGCGTAGAAGGTGATGAAGAAGCACCAATGGCTGGCGGCACTGTCGGTGGTGAGATAGCTGATCGTGGCCCACAGCCAGCCCCAGGACACGATCAAGAGCGCCTGCCAGAAGGGTCGCCACCACAGCAGGAAGGGCGCGCCAATAGTGACAGCCCACAGGCCATAGGCCCAAACGACAAACACCGGTGGATTGCGCGGCGACCACCAGTTGAGATGCCCCTGCGGCGTCACTTGCGTGTAGCTCGGCTGATAGACGACGCGGGCCACGACGACGATCGCCAGGCCCAATACTAGCAGCAAAAAAAACGGCCAGCGCCGCGGCCGGACTGGCAGGTCGTAGAGCGAGCCGAAAAGCGGTCCCCAGGCCTGCACCAACAGGGCCAGCGGAATGAGGCCGATGGTCAGGACTTGATTCACCACGCCGTGGGGCCGGGGGCCGTCAAGCCAGAGCGCGCCCTCCACCCACTGCATGGCGGTGATGCCCATTAGGGCGACCGCGCCCCACTTGAGACGCGGGTTGTCGCGCCGCAACAGATAAGCCGACACGCCATAGGCGCAGCCGCCGGCCAGGATGCTGGATGTGGCGCTGAAACAGATGGCAGGGTCCCCTTCGCCAGGATTGCGATGGGACTATTGTATCGGCACACAACCGGCCGAGGGGAATGCCTACGGCAGCGTTTCGATCAGCACCAGCACGCGCACTCGGCGCTGCGCGTCGATCGCTGTCGCGGGTGCGGCAGGGCGGTCCGCGGCGGCAGATTTCTCGACGCGATACATGATCGCCGGCAGGCGCTGGGCAAACTCGGCTGAGGCGGCAGCGGCAGAACCGGGGAGGGGCTCGGTTCCTTCCGCTTCGCCGCCGGTTTGGCCGGCGCGAGTGGGGCGGGCGGCGGCGATGGTGGCCAGGGGCGAAACTTCGGGAAGCGTGGCGGTGGTGGCCATCAGTTCGGTCAGGGCGGCGGCGACGTGCTCCCAGGTGGCCTCGATAAAGACCGCATCGACGACCGGCGCGGTGCCGGCGGTCAGGGCGGGATTGGGCACGCCGGGCTGGGCGGCGAATTTTTCGCCCAGATGCTTGCGATAGGCCGCGCCGACTTCGATGGCCCCGCTGGCGGTGTCGGCAGGAGAACGCTGCTGGATGCCCGCGCTGGCCAGGGCCAAATCGACCGCCTGGCTGGGATTCATGCCGGCGGGAACGCGGACGCGAACGATAATCGCTTCGTCCTGGCCGGGAAGCTGTTCAGCGATGCTGGCGAGGGCTTGATCGATGGGCGAGAGCGGCTGGGCGATGTTGGTCTCGCCGGCAAAGGGCTGCCAAACGACAATGGCGATTGCCGCGGCGGTTGCGGCCAGTGCGGCGACCGTAGCGGCGAGCCAGGCGCGACGCGGGGCAGCGGCGACTTGCGGCTGCTGGCCTTTGGCCGCCAGAGCCGCCGCCACCACGCGATTTGCAAAGTCCGAGCCCGCCCGGTGGGCCGGCAGCGAGCGAACCTCGCCGCTCAGGGCGCGGAGTTCGTCCAGCATCTGTCGGGCGGCCGGATCGGCGGCCAGGTGGGCCTCGACTTCGGCCCGTTCGGCGGCGGTGAGTTGGTCGTCCAGATAGGCGCTCAGAAGTTCGTCGGAAAATTCGCGGGTCATAGCTCTCTCAATCCTTTGTGCCGCCTGGGGCCGTTCTGGTTTTCTCAGCCAGAACCTCCAGCAATTGTTCTTTCAGTTGCAACCGAGCCCGATGCAGCCGGCTGCGGACGGTGCCGACCGGCAGATCGAGGATTTCGGCGATGGTGTCGTAATCGCAGCCTTCCACTTCTCGCAAAACCAGCACCGAGCGAAACTCCTCGGCCAGTTGCGACAGGGCTTGTCGCACCTGCACTGCTCGTTCGCGCCGCAAGAGCCGTTCGTCGGCGGATTCGGAGTCGTCGGCTGGCTCGCTGCCGCTGGCCTCGCGACTTTGGTCGAGCGAGGCCTCGCCGCGCCGCTTTCGCCGCCGACTGATGGCGGCATTGAAGGCGATGCGATACAGCCAGGTATAGAACGAACTCCCCCCCGCGAACGTGGCCAGCTTCAGGTAGGCCTGGACAAACGCCTCTTGAGCGACATCCTCAGCTTCCTCGCGCGAACCACCGACATGTACCAGGGCGGTCAGCAACCGATCTTGATACTTGCGTACGAGGGTGCTGTACGCGGCCGAATCGCCACGCAGCGTTGCCTCAATCAGTTGCGGATCGTCCGTTGTCACATGTCACCGCTTTTGACGCATGAGACGGGGCGAAAGTTCCCGCGAGGGGACAAAAGGGCCGGAATCGGCGTGCTAGCAAATCGCCACAAGGCGTTGCCGCAAAAGGGTTTAGCTCACGACACGCGACAGACTAGACACTTTAGATAGGCGGTTTCCAAACAGGTGACGGAAACGGGATGATCGGCCGCCGCCCCGCGCTCTTCCAGCACCTGAATGTCGCGGCCCGTCTTTTGCGCCACGCCCGACAGCATCAGCGAGAAATCCTCGCGGCTGACGCTGCCCGAGCAGCTGCAGGTGACCAGGATGCCGCCGGGGGAGAGCAATTCGACGGCGGTGCGGTTAAGGCGGTGATAGGCCATCAGGGCCCCGTTGAGGCCGCTGCGGTTGCGGGCAAACTTGGGGGGATCGAGGATCA
The DNA here is from genome assembly GCA_033762315.1 of Pirellulaceae bacterium. Taxonomy (GTDB): domain Bacteria; phylum Planctomycetota; class Planctomycetia; order Pirellulales; family Pirellulaceae; genus CAYLLN01. The sequence goes on along the minus strand of JANRLS010000126.1, from coordinate 5,279 downwards.
CGGCGTCGAATTTGGCCCCTTGGCTAATCAGGGCGTCGAGCGTTTGAAAGCCGTCGCCAATGTCGAACCCGACGTTCCGCAGATTGTTTCGCTCGACGTTCGCGCGGGCCTGGGCGATGGCCTTTTTGCTGCTATCGACGCCGAGCACTTCGGTGGCTCCGCCCAGGGCGGCGGCACACATCGCAAAGCCGCCGGTGTAGCAGAACATGTCGAGCACACGCCGGCCGCGCAGATAGCCCGCCACGGCCCGGCGATTCTCCCGCTGGTCGAGATAAAAGCCGGTCTTTTGCCCTTCGTGCAAGTCAATCTGATACGACAGGCCGTGCTCGCGAATTTCCAGCGTCCCTTCCGGCAGTTCGCCCCATGTTTTTCCTTCGGTGAACTCGACCCCTTCAATCTGGGCCATGCTCTTTTCGGTCCGCAGCACAATCGCCCGCGGCGACAGCAACTCTTGCAGCACGCCGACAATCATCTCCAGCCGCTCGGCAATGGCCAGCGAAGTGATTTGCACGACGAGGTAGTCGCCATAACGATCGACGACGAGGCCCGAGAGGCCGTCGGATTCGGAGAAGATAAGGCGCGTGGCTGAGGCGGGGCGCGTCTCATCGGCCGGTTCGTAGCCGATTTGCCGCCGCAATTCGATGGCCGCCGCAATTTTCCGCCGGAAAAACGCCTCGTCGAGCGCCTCGTCCTGCGACCAGGTATAAAGCCGGACGCGAATGCGGCTTTTGCTGTTATAGAATCCGCGGGCGATGAATTTGCATTTGTCGGTGACCAGATCGACAACCTGGCCATCCGGATCGAACAAATGCTCGCTGGCGATGGTCAGGGGCTCGATGCGGTGAACCGCCGAATCGCGGACCCACGGATGGCGGCCAAAAAACGGCAGCGCCTTCTTCGCCCGCAGCACCACACGGGCTACCGACAACGGGAGGGCAGCTTCGGGGGCGGTGGTCATGGGGCCGGCTCGATGTGGAAAAGACAATGTGGTGATTTCGGCTCCATCATATCCGCCCTTTCCTCCGCTTCCCACGGCCCGCTGCCGCCGGCCTACGAATCGAATAACCGCGCGCGTGCTTGGCCGGTTGAGGGATGGAAACTATTCTGACACGGCGTGGCAGGGTTCGATCACAACTGTTTGCAGTCACACGCGGATGCCTGGTTCCACCCGAAATTCCTTACTCGCCTTCGCACTGCTTGCGGCGCTTTGGCCGCTCGCGCCGGGCTGCTCGCGCCCCGTGCCGCCGCCACTTGCTCCGCCAGCCACGCGGGGCACCGTCACCATTTCCGCCGCCGCCAGCACCAAAGAGGCGGTCGAGATGCTGGCGGAGCAGTTCCAGCGGAGTAACCAGGCGGAAGTCCGCGTCAATCTCGGTCCCTCCAGCGGCCTGACGACGCAAATCGTCGCCGGCGCGCCGGCCGACCTGTTCCTGTCGGCCAGCCAGGAATGGGCCGACAAGGTCCGCGCGGCGGGGCTCGCCGCCGACGAAAAGCAACTGCTGACGGGAAAGCTGGTGCTGGTGGTGCCGCGGGGCAATCCCGCCGAAATTCGCGAGCCTCGTGACCTTTTGCAGCCGGCGGTGAAGAAGGTTGCCCTCGCTGGCGAGAACGTTCCCGCGGGCAAGTATGCCGACCAGGCGCTGGCGAAGCTGAGCCTGCTGGAGCCGCTGACCAGGGAGGGGCGAATTGCTCGCGGTCAGGATGTGCGCTCGGCGCTCGGCTACGTCGAGCGCGGTGAGGCCGAAGCGGGCATTGTCTATTCGACCGATGTCGCGGCGGCGGCGGTCGAAGTGGTGCATGCGTTCGATCCGGCGTTGCATGACGAAATCGTCTATGTGCTCGTGCTGCTCAAGCGCGGCGACCAAAACCGAGCCGCCCGCCAGTTTTTTGACTTCCTGCAAGCGGCCGAAGCAAATGATGTTTACCAACGGCTCGGCTTTGCCAAGCTCCCTTAGCGGAAGGTGCGGATCATGCTCTCCGCCGACGAATGGCAAGCCGTGCGGTTGACGCTGCTCGTGGCCCTGGCCGCGGTCGCCGCCAGCTTGCCGGCGGCCATCGCGCTCGGCTGGCTCTTGGCGAAGCGGGAATTCCCCGGAAAGTTTCTCGTCGAAACCGCGGTCCATCTGCCGCTCGTGCTGCCGCCGGTGGTCACGGGCTATTTGCTGCTCGTCGTTTTTGGCCGGCAGGGACCCATCGGGGCCTGGCTGGAAAGCTGGTTCGGCCTGCGGTTCGTCTTCGACTGGAAAGGGGCCGCGCTGGCTTCGGCGGTGGTTGGGTTTCCGCTCCTCGTGCGCCCGATTCGCCAGGCCTTCGCCGCCGTGGACGACCGCCTGGTGCAGGCAGCCCGCACGCTCGGCGCGGGCCCGCTCGACGCCTTTGGCACGATCCTCCTGCCGCTCGCCCGGCCGGGGATCGTCAGTGGCTGCGTGCTGGCATTCGCCCGGAGCATGGGGGAATTCGGGGCGACGATCATGATCGCTGGCAACATTCCCGGCTTCACGCGGACCATTCCGCTGATGATCTATACGCTGCTCGATTCTCCCGCCGGCACGGCCCGGGCGCAGGGGCTGGTGATCATTTCGGTGGTCATTGCCGCCCTCGCCTTGCTCGCGGGGGAGCTGCTCGAACGGTACGGCCGGGCCAAGTTGCGGGGGGCCATCGGCTAAACCATGAGCATCTTGCGGGTTTCCTGCGAATTCCGCTATCCGGCGGGCTTCGCCCTCCAAATCGACTTCACCGCCGGCGAGGAGGCAACCGCCCTCGTCGGCCCTTCCGGGAGCGGCAAAACGACGACGCTCCATCTGGTGGCCGGCTTACTGACACCAACTCGTGGCAGCATCGCGCTCCGCGACCGAATGCTCTTCGATTCTAGCGCGCGGGTCAGCTTGCCCCCGAATGCCCGCCGCGTCGGTCTGGTTTTTCAAGACTACGTCCTCTTTCCGCACCTGACAGTGGCGGCCAACCTGCGCTATGGCCTCGTACGGCGGCGGGCCGAAAAATCACCCGATTACGAGCACCTGCTGCAAGTGCTCGACCTCGCCCCGCTTGTCGGCCGCTATCCGCACCAGCTCAGCGGTGGCCAGCGGCAGCGCGTGGCCCTGGGGCGAGCCATTCTGAGCAGCCCCGATCTCTTGCTGCTCGATGAGCCGCTGAGCGCCTCCGATCCCGCCCTCCGCGAGTCCATTTCCGGCTACCTCGCCCGCGTGATCGACGAATATCGGCTGCCGACGCTGCTCGTCACGCACGATTTGGATAGCGTTCGCCGCCTTGCTGCGCGCGTGATCACGATGCCCGCGGGCCAAACTACATGACCTGGCGAGCGCCGCTTTTGCCGTTGGTTGCAAACTGCCGCTCAATCTCCTAGTCTGGTGAGCGAGCAGCCTCTCTCACGCCCGCATTTCGCGGGATGATTTCGCTCGCGCGACTTAGCGACCAATTGCGTCGTATGGCGCGAGTCCCTTGTTGCCGCTGTGCTCGACCGCTGTAGGAATTCATCATGGCCAAGCCCGATGCGATCGAAATTGACGAAGAACTCAAAGAAGGAGTTCAACAAGCCCGGAAAAAGCCCCGTTTTTATGCCCTGGTTGCCAAGGGGCCGGAGGTCGTCGGGCTGATCGTGCAAAAGAAGATCATCAGTGCCGGGGTGGCTCAAAAGGCCAAGTCCGAGTTCAAGGGGAATCTGGTTGTGCAGGGGGTGTGCGTCGGAGATGGGCCGATCCTCAAGTTCGAGGTGCTGGAGGCCGAGCCGAGCATCAACACGAAGAAGATCAAGGAGTTCATCTCCGAGCGGACCGAAATCACCACCAAGCCCGAATGGTCGGTGGTGACGAAGCTCTCCGATGTGGCCGATGCGGAAGCGGATCCAGGTGCCCCCGGCGAACCCACGGAGGGGACCGCGCCTGTCGATCCGAATGCCGAGTGGAAAGAAAAGCTGGCCCTCTGGGGACCGGCGATCAAGGCGACCATCGCGGCCAAGGGGCCAACCGCGCCCGACATGGTCAAGCTGCTGGCGCAGGCAACTTCCCTATCCAAGCCCGGCGGCGATATGCCCCTGGCGCTCTCCAAGCTGGCCGAGTGCTACGCTCTGTGCAACTTGACCGACCTCTACAAGGAACGGCTCGCTGCCTGGGGCCCCGCCATTAATGCCGCCATTGCCGCCAAGGGGCCAACCGCTCCCGACATCGCCAAGCTGCTGGCTCAGGCGACCGCCCTCTCGAAGCCCGGCGGCGATACGCCACTGGCTCTCGAAAAACTGGCCGAGTGCCACGCTCTCGCCACCGCCCAGCCGACCCCCCCCGACCCGAATGCCGAGTGGAAGGAAAAGCTGGCAGCGTGGGGCCCCGCCATCAAGGCCGCGATCGAGGCCAAGGGTCCAACGGCGCCCGACATTGTCAAGCTGCTGGCGCAGGCCACTTCGCTTTCCAAGCCCGGGGGCGACATGCCCTTGGCGCTCGAAAAGCTGGCCGAATGCCACGCCCTGGCCACCGCGCCGCCGGTCGATCCGGGGGCTCAGTTCAACGACCGGCTCAAAGCCCTGCTTCCCGAAATTAAGGCTGCCGCGGGGACTCCGGCGGGGGATGAGGCGAAGCTGAAAGCCAGCGAAGCGGGGCTTTTGGCCCGTAAGAAGGACTTTGCCGGGGCCAACGCCCTGCTGGACGAGGTCGAGCGGATTCTCCAGGGCAAAACGGAGGAGACCCCGGCCGAGTCCGTCGCGCCGCCGCCACAATCCAACGACCGGGGGATCCCCAAGGGAACGGTCGCCAAGCGCAAGTTCCTGGTCGAGCGCTGGAAGCGGATTCCGCCGGAAATCAGCGCCGACCTGAAAAAGCTACAGGCAGCCCTGGAGCGCGATGTTCCCGACGAAGAGCCCGGTCTGTTGATCGACCTGTCGGAAGAATACTTGAACGATTTCTACCTGGAAATGAAGGGCGCGATCGATACCGACATCAACGCGGGAGACGGTGGGTATAAGACCGTGCTCAGCACGATCAAGGCGTTCCGCACCAGGATCGCCAGCGAGCCGCTGATTCAGCATCTGAAAAAGAACACGCTGAAGGCCGAAGTGACCGTCGAAAAGATCCTGCTTGACGCCCTCACCGAGATTGAGGAAGCCTTGGCGGGCTAACGTCCGCTCGCACCTTGTGGAGCTTGTTCCTCGACGAGCGAACATGCAGCAATCTCCCCTTGCCACCAGATTCGCCCCCGCCAGCCGGTGAGGCGAACCCCAGCCAGTAAAGCCATCTACGTCGAAAGAGGAATCCCGCCATGGTTATGAATGC
>JANRLS010000125.1:0-2994 GCA_033762315.1 Pirellulaceae bacterium | reverse complement strand
TGGGGGCCGAATCAGCGGTTCGGGAATCGACATGGTCGGGCCGTTCACGCTCGCCGGCACGCTTGGGGAAGGGGGCCAGGTGGCGATCCTCAAGCAGTATGTCGGCCAGCACAGCGTCGAATATGTCGGCACCTACGACGGCGAGGGGCTCCTCTTTGGCGAGTGGCGGATCGGCCCCTGGACCGGCCACTGGGCCATCCGCATCCTGCGTGCATCAACCAACGCTGACGCGGAGGCCACCGAGATCACCGCCCCGGCCGGTTAGTTTATCAGCCCCACCCCCTTTCCCACCACTTCCATCGTCTTCCGCTGCCGCTCGAGAACGACCTCTCGCGCCGCGCCGACTTTCTCGCGGGCGGCATTCTGATCGGCGGCAATCGACTTCACCGCGGCGACGATCCGGCCCCGGTCGAGCTTGGGATCATCGAGGTCAAACAGCCACTCGCCGAGGCCGATGTCGCGCCACATGAACCCCTTGCTCGTTTGCTGTTTCCAGCGACAAACCACCGCCGGAATGCCGTTGCCGATGCACATGATCGGCGAGTGCATTTCGTTGCCAAACAACCCCGCCGAAAGCCGATACGTGCTGAGGGCCTCGTCGGTGAGCCAGTAATTTTCGCGCCACACGACGCGGTCGCGAACCTTCGCCGGCAACGGATCGACCAGCAGCTCCTTGCCGACCGCCATTTGGCTCTGATCTTCCGGGCACACCAGCACCTTCATTCCCAAGCCGACGACCGCTTCAATCGCCTGCCGCAGCGAGGCATGGTCGGCCTCTTTATGGGCTTCGTTTTCGCCGTGTTTGCGATGGTCCTCGGCGGTCATTTCGCGGCCGTGGATTTTCCAGTACGGCGTGTTCCGCAGCCGGCCGATGCAGCACATGAACCGGCCCGGCTCGAGCTTGTGCTCGCGCAGGAAAGCCTCGGCCCGGTCGTCGGCCCGCAAATCGACGGCGAACGCACCATCGGGACCGAACTCCATGATCGGGCATTTCACCCCCTGGTCCTTCGCGAATTGCAGCGACACCGTATCGCGAAAAAAGGCAAACTTCGCCCCGCTCACGAGGTCCAAGACCGCCGGATCGGTTGAGGAAAACGTGATTCCATAAATGCCATAGGGCTTGCCCGTTTCCTTCTGCCAGCGAGCCACGTCTTTGGTCGCCACGAGCGACGGCCCCGAGCCGTGCAACAGAAAATCGCATTCCGCCAAAGCGCGGGCGATCTCTTCAGGTGTTTGGGCGATTGCGAGCCGCGGAAATCGCCGCTTGAGCAGTTGCTCGACGCCGTTATCCACTTTCGAGGGCCACAGCCGCACTTCGGCCAAGGGGAGGTGCTTTTCCAGCAGCGCGAGGACGCCGGGCGTATGGGCGATGTCGCCGATGTTGACCGTTTGCCAACTGGAGCGGAGCACGATTCTTGGCCGCTGGGGATCAGCCGCGGCGCTGGCGGCGGCCTGAATGGCGGCGGCGAAGGCCGCGGCGCTGGTGCTGGTCAGAAAATTCCGGCGGGAAATGGTCATGGCAAAGCGCTTTCGATGGGGCAGGGGGACAATCCCGCGAAACAACCCGATCCCCGATAAGGTAGTGTCTGGGAAGTAGCCGCGCGGCGATCGTTCCCACACTATCCTGCGCGGATCGGCAATCGGCTACTATAGGCGGTTTTGCGGCGACCAACTCAGCGGAGCGCGGCCCAGGCGATATGTCCGACGCAGCCATCGAAACCCATGATTTGGCCAAGACTTACGTCGAGGGTCTGCTGCGTCGCAAGCGCCAGCCGGCGCTCAAGGGAATCAGCCTGCGCGTCGAGCGAGGGGAGATTTTTGGCCTCCTCGGCGGCAACGGGGCGGGAAAAACGACGTTCATCAAGATTTTGCTGGGCATCATCCGCCGTACCGGTGGCGATGCCAAGCTGCTGGGCTTTCCGGCCGGCGACCGGCGGGCCCGCAAATTGGTGGGCTATTTGCCCGAAAATCTACGGGTTCCCCGCCATCTGACCGCCCTGACCGCCCTCGAATATTACGGCCACCTGAGCAATGTCCCCAGCCGGGTGATTCGCCAGCGGCGGGGGGACCTGCTCGAAATGGTGGGCCTCGCCACGCGGGCCAAAGACCCGGTCCGCACCTACAGCAAAGGGATGCTGCAGCGGCTCGGCCTGGCGCAAGCGATGCTGCACGATCCGGACCTGTTTATCCTCGACGAGCCGACCGACGGCCTCGATCCGCTGGCCCGCTCGCAGGTTCGCGGCTTTCTGGCCGACCTGAAAAAGCGGGGCAAAACGATCTTCCTCAACAGCCACATCCTGCAAGAGGTGGAGCTGATTTGCGACCGCGTGGCGATTCTCGATAAGGGAAACCTCCGCCGCGTCGCCAACGTCGCGGAAATCACCTCCGGCCGCTCCGCCACCTCCACCAACGGCCAGCCGCACGAAGCGCTGGAGCTGCACCTCGACCTGACCGCCCCCGAGCCGCTGATCCGCCAAACCCTGGGCGAGCAACCGATTGCCAATTGGCAATCGTTCTCGGCGACCGACCATCGGCTCGTCGTCCGCCTCGCCGCGCAAGAGGCCGTCGATGGTCTGATCGACCGCCTGCGGGCCGCCGGCATCAGCATTGTCGGCCTCAGCCGCCGGCGCGTGAGCCTGGAAGACGCATACCTTGAAATCGTGGCCGCGGAAGCCACGTAGGGGTGAAGCCCGAAATCCGAAATCCAAAGCACGAAATCCGAAGCACTAAACAAGTCTCAATCAAGAATGAAGAAACAAAAGAATAGAGGAATGATGGAAACCGAGCGTTTAGTGATTTGATTTTTGGATTTGGAATTTGTTTCGGATTTCGTGCTTTCGATTTCGGATTTCCTACTAGAGCGTATTTCAAAACCGTCCTAGGACGACGATGAGGCACGCAAGCTGGACGAATCCGTGAAAGAGATGGGCATGGTACTCGTAACGCGTGACAAGACGCCGAAAGTTCTGGAGCCAGCTTATCGAGCGCTCCACT
>JANRLS010000124.1:0-27783 GCA_033762315.1 Pirellulaceae bacterium | reverse complement strand
CCGAATGCCACCGGCGATGATACGAATCCCACCGGCGGCAACGACGACGAAAACGGCGTCATTATTCCGGCCCTCAACCCCGGCAATCCGGTGACGATTACCGTCGGCGTGCGGACCGGCAACAATTCGCCCGGCTACCTGCAAGGGTGGATCGATTTCAACGGCGACGGCGATTTCGCGGATTCCGGCGAGCGCATCTTCACCGATTTGCAACTGGGCACCGGCATTTACACCCGAACGATCAACGTCCCCGCGACCGCCACGCTTGGCCAAACCTTCGCCCGCTTCCGCTATGGCTACGAGCAAGGAGCCGCCGCCAAATCCACCGGCCACGCCCTGGCCGGCGAGGTCGAGGATTACGTCGTCAACGTGCTCAACGACGTTCCCGATGCCCGCGACGACGTTTTTCCCCGGACTGGCGTCGATCCGCTCATCAAGGTCGGCCAGGTCGATGTGCCCCTCGATGTGCTGGCCAACGACATCGGCTCGAATTTTGGCGGCACCCAGAATCCACCGCAATTGGTGGGCATCATTAGCCCCACCACCGGCCTGCCCGTTTCCAGCGTGATTCTCACCACGGGGAGCATCGTGCGGCTGAATCCGGTCGATGTGCCGACGGTCGGCACCGCCGCGGGAACATTGCTGCTTTATACTCCCGGCCCGAACGTTGGCGGCGGCAGCGATAGCTTCCAGTATCAAATTACCGATGGCACCGGCCGCCCGATCGCCTTCGATACGGCGATGGTCACGGTCAACGTCAATCCGCCCGATCCGCGGGCGGTGGACGATCTGGCCTTCGTCACCAATGTCGTCAGCCCGGCGATTCCGACCGCGACCATCATCGATGTCCTCGCCAACGACCGCCCCATCGTCGGCAGCACCCGCATCAGCAACATCGTGCAAGTTTCGTCGCTCCCCAATCCGGCCGTGGTTCCCACGATCGTGGCCGGCACCTCCACCACGAACGACACCCTCTCATTCACGCCGCCGGTCGGATTCCAGGGAACGATCATCTATCGCTATACGATCAATACGCCCGGCATCGGCACGTCCGACGCGCTGCTCACGATTCAAGTGACACCGGGCACCACCACGCGCGGCTCCGAGCACGATGCCCAGTTCACCGTCGAATACGTCGATATCAACGGCAACCTGACGAACACGGTAAACCAAGGAGACGACTTCTTCGTCCGCGTGTACGTCCAGGATTTCGGCGTGCATACCAACATTCAGAACACCCAAGGGGCGGAAACCGCCTATCTCGACCTCTTGGTGCAAAATATCGGCGCATCCCCCAACCTGAAGCTCGCCGAGCCGGTGATTGTTCCCAATGGAAGCGGCGGCTTGCGGTACGACATCAATTTCACTACCCCGCCGCAAGGAACCTATAACCAACTCACGCTCGACGACCCGACGATCAGCTCTCCCGGCCTGCTCAACGAAGTCGGCGCGACGGAGTTCTTCGACGCCAACGGCAATCATCCGGCCTTGGGCACCTCCCCCATCGCCGTGATGCTCGTTCGCTTCCATGCCTTGGCCGCCGGACAAATCCGGGTGCAGCCCGACCATGCCGAGGGCTTCGGCACCGAAGTGGTGCTGCAAACGGTTTCCGGCTTTCCGAATTTCAGCATCGCGATTCCGGATGAGTTTGTCTTCCTGCCGCAAGCTCCCGCGCTCAATATCGTGGTGCCGCTGGCGGCGGGCGAGGGGTTCACGAATCCCGAAAACCACTACGACGTCAACTTCGATACGCGCGTCAACGCGCAAGACATCTTGACGGTCATCAACGATCTTTCGACCAACGGCATTCGGCAGCTGAGCCAGATCGCGATTGGCATGTCGGGCAAGGTGCCGGGCGCGTACGTCGATACCAACGTCGATTCGCTGGTGAACGTGCTCGACATCCTGGCGATCATCAACTTCATGACCGCGACCGCCGGTGCCTATGGCGAAGGCGAGGCGCTAGTCGCCGCGACACCGTCGTTGGCCGCCGAACCGACCGGCGATGTAGGGGGCGCGGGGGATTCGCGAACCAGCTCGACCGACGCCGCCGTGGCGATGTTCACCGTGGGGGACGACGACGTTGCGGTCGCCGACCCGGTGGTGGTGAATCCCGAGATCTTCTATTCCACCACCGCGGACGAGCCGCACGTGCTGGTGGTCGATCCGCCCCCTGCCTTCCCGACGCGTGGCTTTGGGCGCGGCCACGGGGCTGAGGTCGCCACCCTGGATGCCGAGGCGGCGGATGAGCTGTTTGCCAAGATGGACCGCTTCCGCGATCAGTTGCGGCAACGAATCGCCAGCCGGCGGCGGTAATTGGCCGAGTTCGGCCCCGAAAAATCGGCAACGCCGCGAGCCAAGCGACTAAGGTTCGCGGCCGTCGCGATTGGGATCTTCCTTGTCGAGCGCCGCTAGCCCGAGCGCCGCCAAGAGGAGCAGGGCGTCGATCACCAGCAGAATCAGCGCGACCATCGCCCCCCAAAACAAGCCCCATGCTCCGCCGGCATCGCCGAGCCCTTGGGCCAGCGAGGAAGCGCCGAGCAGCACGCCGAACGAGAGCCCCAAAATCGGCAGGGCATGAACGAGCACCACCAGTAGCGGACGAGGGATCACGAGTTGCCTGTGTTGGAATGCACTGTGTTGGAAAGCCAAGGATTCGCGGCAGTCATTTCCGCCGCCAGTCTAGTTGCGAGGCGCTCACGGGGCAAACGCCCCACTTAGCCGCGGGTCATGCGGGTGATGAGCCAGTCGCCCAGGCTCGGCCACAGCTGGGCCACGGCAAACAGCAGCCGGCTTTTGGCGGGAACGACAAGCTCCGCTTGCCGACGCTCGCAGGCCCGCAAAATGCGTCCCGCCAGCCACTGGGGATCGAGGGCCGAAATTCGCACGCCCCCCCCCGGCTGGCGAGTGTTGGCGGGCAGGTTGGCGGTGGCGGCATCGTATCGCAAGCCGGCGTCGGCGCGGCGAATTGGTCCGGGGCAAACCAGCAGCGTATGTAGGCCAGCCGGCCCCAGTTCCAGCCGCAATTGCTGGGCATAGGCCGCGAGCGGAAACTTGCTGGCGGGATACGCACCCAAAAACCGGGCGGCTGCCTTGGAAGCCAGCGAACCGATTTGCACCACATGCCCCCGACTCGCGACCACATGCGGCAAGGCGGCCTGCGTGCAGCGCACGGCCGAGAGGAAGTTCACGTCGAGCAGTTCGGCGAATTCGCTGGCGGTCGTCTTCGTGAGTTCTCCCCGCGCGCTCCGCCCCGCGCAGTTGACCAGCAGATCGAGCCGGCCCTGCTCGGCCACGGTCTGCCCGATCAGGCGATCAACGTCGTCCTGCCGAAGCACGTCGCACGCCTGCCAGCGGCAAGTTCGTGTCCCGATAGAAAGCGACTCGGCCGCCGCTCGCAGCCGAGCCTCGTCGCGAGCGGCAATCGTCGTCCGCGCGCCGGCCGCAACCAGCGCCCGCGCGATTTCGAGCCCCAAACCGGCTGAACCACCAGTGACCAGGGCGACTTTGTCGGTCCAGTAGGGCATGGGGCGGGAGTCATCGCGACATAGGGCGGGCTGGGCCCACCTTGCGAGAATGACCAATAGTGGGCGGAGCCCACCCTACTTAATCTCGCGAATCTTGATGTTGCGGAAGCTGACGAGGTTGCCGTGGTCTTGCAGGCAAATGTGCCCGCTCGCCGCTTTGCCGAAGCCCGCCATCTTGGCGAATTTGCTCTTTGCGACCCGCTCGTCCCAGTCCGGCGAGTTCTTCACATACTCATAGTACTGCTTGCCGTTCATCCAGGTGGCGCATTTTTCGGGCGAGATGAGCACGCGGAGCTGGTTCCACTCTCCCGGCGGCTTCGTCGCGTCGGTGTCGGCCTTGTAAAGCTGATAGAGCCAGCCAGCCTTTTGCGGGTCGTGGCCGGCGACATTGTCCTGAATCTGAATTTCCGGCCCGGTGTGCCACGGGGCGTTCCCCTCTTCGGTGACGCCGAACATCAAGCCGCTGTTCCCCCCTTTCGAGATGTTGTATTCCAGCGACAGCTCGAACGCGGTGAACTTATCGGCGGTGATAATGTCTCCCGCTCCCTTATCGGCCCGGACGAGCGCGCCCCCTTCGATCTTCCACCCCGGTCCGACGTTCGTCTTCTTAAAATTCCGCCATCCGTCGGTTGTTTTGCCGTCGAACAGCAGCTTCCAGCCGGCGGCTTTTTCTTCGTCGGTCAACGCGTTCGGAGCCGGTTCGGCCGCATGCGCTAGGGCTGCGGTCGTCATCACGACGGCAAGTGCAAGGGACAAGCGAGCGGCGAGCATGGGATTTTCTCCTGCCACGGGAAGGGGCGGTTGAAGGTTGCGGAGCCGGTTGCTGCATCTTAGTTGACCGCCGGGCCGGCGCGCAGGTCGGGCTTGTCGATTGCAGGTCGATAAGTGGCCGGTCCGGGCTACAATCGGAAGAATGGTACCGCTTTCTCGCACCACGCAGCTTCTCCCCGCGACCGACTCCGCGATTGCCGCGGGGGCGGCCATTTTGCGCCGCGGCGGGCTGGTCGCTCTCCCGACCGAAACGGTCTATGGCCTCGGCGCGGATGCCGAAAACGTCGCCGCGGTGCAAGCGATGTTCGCCGCCAAAGGAAGGCCGGCCGATCATCCGGTCATCGTCCATCTGGCCGCCGCCGAACAGATTTCGCTCTGGGCGCGCGACATTCCCGCCGCCGCCTGGCAACTGGCCGCCGCGTTTTGGCCAGGGCCGATGACCCTCGTGCTGCCGCGCTCGCCCAAAGCCGGCGATTTCGTCACCGGCGGGCTCGACACGGTGGGCCTCCGCGTGCCGGGGCATCCGGCAGCTTTGGCCTTGCTGCGCGCGTTCGGCGGTGCGATTGCCGCCCCCTCGGCCAATCGCTTCGGCCATGTCAGCCCGACGACCGCCGAGCACGTCCGCGACGAGCTCTCCGGCTTCGTCGATTTGATTCTCGACGGCGGACCGTGCCAGGTGGGGCTCGAATCGACGATCATCGACCTGTCGCGCGGCGATCCCGCAATTTTGCGGCCGGGGGGCATCACGGCCGACAAAGTCGCGGCCGTGCTGCGCGGCGCGCTCGGCCAGCGCGGCGCGCATTCTCCTCGCGTTTCCGGCAGTCTTGAGAGTCATTACGCCCCGCGGGCCACGGTCGAGTTGATCACTCGTTCCGAGCTGGCTATCCGCGCCGCGCAGTTGGCCGGACAAGGCCACCGCGTCGCCGTGCTGGCCCGGCCGGGCGATCTGGGAGAGCTGCCCGCCGGCGTGCAAGCCATTATTCTGCCGGCGGGAGACGAGAATCTGGCGCGCGAACTTTATGCAGCGCTGCGCCGCGTCGATGAGCTGGGGTGCGGCGTTGCCCTCGCGACGTTGCCCGCCGAAACGGGCCTGGGAGTCGCGATTGCCGACCGTCTGCGGCGCGCCGCGGGACCGCGCGAATCGGTCTGAACATCGCTACGGCAGCTTCGCCATCGGCCAGAGCCGCACGGTTTGGTCCCAGCTGCCGGTGGCCAGATAGCGGCTGTCGCGCGTGATGGCGACGCGCGATAAGTTATCGGCATGGCCGGCATAGGCGTGTAGCAGGTTGCCGGTGGTGGCGTCCCAGGCGCGGGCCTGCTGATCGAGCGACGCGGTGACGAAGCGGCGGCTGTCGGCGGTCCAGGCGAGCCCCTCGACCCGGCCGGTGTGCCCCTCGAAGGTGCGGACGAGCGTATGCTTCGCGGCATCCCACAGCCGGGCCGTGTTGTCCCAGCCCCCCGACAAAATCCACTTGCCATCGGGCGAAAAGGCGACCCGCACGGCGGCCTGCTCATGCCCTTGCAGCTCGCCGCTGATTTTGCCGTCCGCGAGGTTCCAGAGGCGGATATACGGATGGTCGCCGCAGACCGCCGCGGATTTGCCATCGGGCGACAGGGCGACGCTCCAGACCCGGCCATAGTGGTTCGGCAGCTTGCGAACAAGCTGCCCGCTGGCGGCGTTCCAAACGATGACCGACGCATCCCAGCTTCCGGTGATCAGCTGCGTGCCATCGGGGGTCAGGCAAACGCTGCTGACCGGCGCGGTGTGGCCGGCAAAGCGCCGTAGCGGCTTGGCGGTGGCCGGGTCCCACAGGATCGCCGAGTTGTCGCTGCTGGCGGAGGCGAGGCGCGTGCCGTCGGCCGACCATTCGAGGCAATTGACCGCGCCGGTATGCCCCTCCAGTCGCTTGACCAGTCCCCCGCCGGCGACTTCCCAGACGCGGATGGCGAAGTCGGAGCCGGCGGTCCAGGTGCCATTTTGGTGCTGGCCACCGCCGCCGGTGGCGAGGAGCTTATCGTCGGGCGAAAACGCCACGGCCCAGACGATATCCCGGTGATCTTCCCAGCGGCGAACCTCGCCAAAGCGGGTTTTACGGAGCCTTTCGAGCAGTTCCCGCGCCCGAAAGCGAACTTCCAAATCGGGGGACGACCTGGCTGCCTCGCTGACCGGCTCCCACGCCGCATCGCCCAGTTCCGCCAGTTGACGCTCGGCCGCCTCGCGACGGGCAAAGTCATCGCTGCCTAGTTGTTCGACCAGTGCAGCGACACGCTGGGCGATGGCCGCATCGGGGGTTTCGCCGCGCAGCGAAGAACCGATCAGGCAGGCAAGAGCAACTGCAATGAATGATGGCTGGCGCATGAAACAGGCCACTGAGGAAGTTCCTCCTAGATTAACCTGCCCTCAGCCAATACAAAATCATGGCTTGATCGGTAGCCACTGATGAAACACCGATTTACACAGATGGGAGAATTTCAAAGTGGCGCGATCTGGACCCTCATCTGAAATTTCCGTGTTCGATCCGTGTTTCATCCGTGGCTCCTTCTGCCTTTCAGAACTCCCCAAAAACCAAGACCAAACTGCCGTTGACCAGAATTTCGCTTCCGGCGTAATATGCCGCCCGTGCTAAGGAGGGCACACTATCGGCCGACCCAGGCCGATGGCATGGACGCCGTTTCTTCCCGCGACCGACCCTCGGTCGCGCTGGTGGCGCGGCGCGTTATACTCCGGCAGTTGGCCGCCATCCCGCGGTCAGAGCCAATCGCAGGAGTCGCCCGTGACTTTTGGTGATGCCAAGGAGCAGGTGCGCCAGGCGACGGACATCGTCGATCTGGTCGGTGCGGCGATCCCGCTGCGCCGCGCCGGCGCGACGTTCAAGGGACTTTGCCCCTGGCATAACGACCGCGCTCCGAGCCTGATGGTCGATCCCCGCCGCCAAACCTGGCGGTGCTATGTTTGCGACATTGGCGGCGATGCATTCAGCTTCGTCATGCAACGCGAAGGGTGCGATTTTCGCGAGGCCCTGCAAATGCTGGCCGACCGGGCCGGAATCGAGCTGTCGAAAGCCCCGCGCCCCAAAGCCGAGCCCGGCAGCCCCGACGACAAGAACACGCTCTATCAGTGCTGCGAGTGGGCGACGCGCCAGTTTCACGAATGCCTGCTGCGCGGCGACGCCGCCGAAGCGGCCCGCCAGTATGTCGAAGAGCGCGGCATCACTCCGGCGAGCGTCGAATTGTTTAGCATCGGCTTTTCGCCCGACCACTGGACCTGGCTGCAAGATCGGGCCCGTAATACGCCGTACTCCCCCAAGGTGCTGGAAGCGACCGGGCTTGTGGGAACCAGCGAACGCGGCAGCGTCTATGACCGGTTCAAAGGGCGACTCATTTTTCCGATTCGCGACACGCAGGGGCGGACCATCGCCTTCGGCGGCCGGGTGCTCCCCGGCAATACCGACGCGAAAGCGGGCAAATACGTCAACTGTCCCGGCACGCGGCTCTATTCGAAAACCGAAACGCTCTACGCCCTCGACATCGCCCGCAACCACGTCGCCCAATCGCGCGAGCTGACTATCGTCGAGGGATATACCGACGTCATCCTCTGCCACCAACATGGCGTGAACAATGTCATTGCTTGCTGCGGCACCGCGGTCACCGAGTCGCACATTCGCGTGCTCAAGCGTTTTGCCGACGCGATTTATCTGGTGCTCGACGGGGATGAAGCGGGGCAAAACCGCACTAACGACATTTTGGAGCTATTCGTCGCCGCTCAGGTCGATCTGCGGATTCTGTCGCTCCCCGATGAGCTCGACCCGGCCGAGTTCATGATCGAGCGCGGCGGGGAAGCCTTCACTTCGCTCATGAGCACGGCGATCGACGCCCTGGAGCACAAAATCCGCGTCGCCACTCGCGGCATCGACCTGGTGCGCGATACGCATCGGGCCAACCAGGCTTTGGAGGAGATTCTCGCCACGATTGCCCGCGGCATGCCGCCGGGAACGATGGACACCAGCAGCCTGCGGGCGCATCAGCTTTTGGCCCGCCTGGCACGAGATTTTCAGATTGGCGACGCCGACCTGCGCACCCGCTTTGCCGAGCTGCGCCGCGGCGTGAAAAGCCGCGCGTCCGTGCCCGGCGAAACGAGAGAGGTTGCTCCCGCCGAGCAGCGCTATCGCCTCGCCAGCCTATCGGCGATGGAAATCGAGCTGTTGGAGCTGCTCGATTTGCATCCCGAGCTGGCCCCGACCGCCCTCGCCGAAGTGGCCGACGACGACCTCGCCGATGTTGCCGCGAAGCTCATTTTCGCCACTTATCGCCGGCTGGAAGAGGCTGGCGAATCGCTCGAATTCGGCGCGGTGCTGGCCGAAATCGAAAATCCCTCGCTCAAAAATCTGCTGGTGACGCTCGACGAGCGGGCCCACGCCAAGCTCGAAAAGGCGCTGCTCGACGGCCCCACGCGGCTGCGGAGCGTCATCCGCCAGATTCGCCAAACCCACGAAGAGCGTGAGCGGCGCGAAACCGAAGCCGCTTTGGAGCAACGCGTCTATAACGACACGGAGGAACTGGACGTACTGTCGCAAATGATCGCCGCCAAACGCCGCCAGCAAGGATTGATCGTCCCCACGGATGGGTGACGACTGGCGGGTCGCCGGCCAGCCCCCCGCAACTGGGCCAGCCAGCGATTCGGAGTGCATCGCGAACACCAACCCGCGGCGTCAGCAAGGGGCCGTTTCAATCGGCTCTCCCTCGCCGACGCTTCGGGTTAGTAAGGAACCCGTTTCAAGGAGGAACCGGACATGAAGCTCATGGACAAAGAACTCGAGACCCTGGTCGTCAAAGGAAAATCGCAAGGCTATCTCACCTACGACGACGTCAATCTCTACCTGCCCGATCAGGATGTGACCCCCGAAAAGCTCGATAATCTCCTCGTCGCCCTCGACGAACGCGGCATCGAGCTGGTCGATCAGCCGCCGGAAGAGCACAAGCTCAAGGTTTTTCCCCCCGCCCCGAAAGAGGACGATCAGCCCATGCTCGTCCTCAAGCCGGACGACCTGGAGAAAAAGCTGAACAGCGATCCGATTCGGCTCTATTTGTCGCAAATGTCGCAGATTCCGCTGCTGTCGCGGGCCGAAGAGATTTCGCTGGCCAAGAAGATCGAAATCACCCGCAAGCGGTTTCGCCGTTCGCTCCTGTCGTGCGATTTCGCCATGCGGGCCACGGTCGCCACGTTACGGCAGGTGTATGAAGGGAAGCTCCCGTTTGACCGGACGATCAAGGTCTCGCTCACCGAGCAGCTCACCAAGGAGCAGATTCTGGCCCGAATGCCGCACAATCTGGCCACGATCGAGCGGCTCTTGGAATTGAATCAGCGGGACTTCGCCAAACTGATCCGCAAATCGACTCCCGAGGCCGAGAAGCAAGCCGCCCGCAAGAACTTTTTGCGCCGCCGCCGCAAGTGTTTGCAGTTGGTCGAAGAGCTCTCGCTGCGGACGCGCCGCGTGCAGCCGCTGCTGCGCGAGCTGGAAGGCTTTTCGCGGCGGATGGACGCGATTCAGGCCCGGTTGGCCGAAATCAAGCACGATTCGCTCGCCCGCGACGAGCGGGCCGACCTGCGCCGCGAGCTGCGCGATCTGATGCAAATCACCTTGGAAAGCCCCCGCAGCCTGCGCAACCGCTGCGCCACCGCCCGCCAGCAGCACACGCAATACGAGCTGACCAAGCGGCAGCTTTCGAGCGGCAACCTGCGACTCGTGGTGTCGATCGCGAAGAAGTATCGTAACCGCGGGCTGACGTTCCTCGATCTCATTCAAGAGGGGAACACCGGCCTGATGCGGGCGGTCGATAAATACGAATATCGCCGTGGCTTCAAATTCAGCACCTACGCTACCTGGTGGATTCGGCAGGCGATCACCCGCGCCATCGCCGACCAGGCCCGCACGATCCGCATCCCGGTCCACATGATCGACGTGCTCAGCAAGCTGCGGAATATCCAAAAGCGGCTGCTGCAAGAGCTGGGTCGCGAAGGGACGACCGAGGAAATCGCCGAGCTCTCCGGTCTGCCGGTCGAAGAGACCCGCCGTGTGCTCGACATCGGCCGCCACCCGGTCAGCCTCGACCGCCCCGTCGGCGACAGCGAAGACGCCAGTTTCGGCGAGTTCATTGAGGACAGCAGCAGCGAGAGCCCAGTTCACTCCGCCAATCATGTGATCCTGCGGCAGAAGATCGACGGCCTCCTCAAGACGCTGACCTGGCGCGAGCGCGAGATCATCCGCCTGCGCTATGGCCTGCAAGACGGTTACACCTACACGCTGGAAGAGGTGGGCCGCATCTTTAAGGTCACCCGCGAGCGGGTCCGGCAGATTGAGGCCAAGGCGGTCCGGAAGCTGCAACACCCGGTTCGCAGCAAGCACCTCGAAGGGTTCCTCAAGCCGCTGGTGAGCGAAGCGGCGTAAGCCTTCTCCCTCTCTCGCTGCGAGAGCCAGGGTGAAGGTCCACCCCCACGCTCCCTCTCCCTCCTGGGAGTGGGTGGGGGTGTGGGACGGCTCTGCTTTCTGCCGCCATTTCGATTTTCCCAGCCGCCAGCCCCTTGGCCGGCGGCTTTTTGCTTATAATCGCTGCATGGCGACACTCACCGAATCCCTCCGCACGCTGCATCGCATCCACAAGCAGCTGTCGGACCTCCGTAGCCGGCTCGAACGCGGGCCGAAGCAAATGCGGTTGGCCGATGGGAACGTCAAAAAATGCGAAGGGGAGCTGGCTGCCGCCAAGGATGTGTATAAGCAAGCCAAGATGGGTTCCGACGAGAAGCAGCTCCAGCTCAAGCAGCGCGAGGCGAAGCTGAAAGACCTGGAAGCCAAGCTGTTCGCCGCCCAAAGCAACAAAGAATATCAGCTGCTGAAAGATCAGATCGCCGCCGATAAACAGGCCAATAGCGTGCTGGCCGACGAGATTCTCGAAGCGCTCGATAAGCTCGAACATTTGCAAGCCGCCATCAAGGTGGCCGAGAGCAACCTCGCCAAAACCAAGGACGAAGCGGGCAAAGCCCACAAAAAGGTCGAAGAGCAGCAGCAGGGGCTCGAGGCGGAGCTAGCCCGCGTCTCGGCCGAGCTGCAAGCCGCCGAAGGGCTGCTCGACGGCGAGTTCAAAGACACCTACCTGCGTCTGGCCCGCTCAATGCAAGATGAAGCCCTCGCCCCCATCGAAGGGGAATGCTGCGGCGGCTGCGGCCATACGATTACCGCCCAAACGCTCAACCTCCTGAAACTGGACAAACCGACGTTCTGCAAATCGTGCGGGCGGTTGCAGTATTTGCCGGAATAGGACCAGCCGCGTCCGCGCGGTCCTGCCAGATTCCTGCCGCGCGGGAAAGCGGCGCGGCGGCGGATTGAAGACTGAGCACCGCGCCGAGCATTTCGCGCCAGCGGTCTTGCACCGCGCCTTCGCCGTGCAGTCGTTGGCCAATGGCCAGCGCGGCGCCGCTCCGTTCGCGGAGCCACGATGCCGATTGCTCGGCTCGGTGGCCGATGGCGGCGGCGATGCCTTCCAAGCTGTCGCTCGGGAGCAGATCGCCGTAGCCCGCCACGTCGAGCCCCACTTCGGGGGTCACCAGCGGCACGAGGCCCGCGTACGCGGTTTGCACGACCGCACCCGATTGCCCCTCCGAGCAGCTCGCGCTAATCACATGCCCGCAGCGGGCCAATAGCTCGTTGAATTTCGGGCCGTTCGTCAGAATCTTGCCGACCGGGTGAATGTTCGGGGTCTCGAACAGCTCGCGCTGAAAGGCGCGGCAAAAATCTGGCTCGTCGGCGAAGCTGCTGCAGACGTGCAGGTGGCAATCGGGATTCCTGGCGAACGCTTCCAGCAAGAGATCGAGTCCCTTTTGCATCTGGCTGCCGCTGGCGAAGAACAAGAAGTGCCGGCGGGCCGCTTCAAAATCCTTGCCGGTGGGAACCTCGGTCGATGAGTGGCCAAAGTTGTTGAACGAATGGATCGGCCCCCCGAATGCGGGCCGCCACGACTCGGTATTCGTAGGGTTGCCCACGCACAGAATAGCGGCGAAGCGCCGCAAATCGTGGGCATCCACGCTATATTGACGCCGCGGTGCGAGACGCACGCCGCGACGGGAGGCCAGCCAGTCGTGCCGGCCGCGGAGATTGGCGTTATGCCGGTCGGGATACAGGGTTGTCGCCAAGAGGGCCAGCCGGGCACCGGGCCGCAGCGGCACCGCGAACTTCAGCCGCGTGTTGTTGCTGAGGACGAAATCGTACGGCGCGGGGGGGCGAAAGCGCTTCTCGGTTGTCGCCACCACATCGACGCTATAGCCCAGCTCGTCCAGGCACTCGACGATCTGCCACGAGCGGCGGCGATTCTGATGCCATAGCTGATCGGGATGCTCCTTTGGCAAGCGAAACGCCTGCGGCAAATAGATCAGCAAGGCTCGCCGACTGGCGCCGCGGCGGCCCAGCACATTCAGCGCCGGCGCGCGCATGTCCGTCCCTGCCGCGGTCCCGAATAAACGCAGATAAGCCGGGGTCGAGAACCAGGACAAGGTCGAAGCTCCGGGGGAAGATGCACGCCGCGCAAGGGAGGTCTTACGGGCTGGCAGCAACGCCTGTCAATGGCAAGATTCGTCCCGCCTCGCGCTAGTGCTTTGTCACCATTAGATTCTGGCGGAGGTCGAAGCCGGGCTTCGACCAAATTCGTCCTTACAACTACCGCTCTGGACGATGCACGGCATCGTCGTACATCCCCATACTTGAATGTGACAAAGCACTAGGCCCCATCGGGAATCTGCGGCTCGACCAAGTTTGCTAGCAGCGTTAGCGATTCTTGCCAACCGAGATAGCAGAATTCGACCGGAATCGCCGCGGGAATTCCCTCCTGGACGATCGACAACTCGGTGCCGCACGCCACCTGGCGAAGCGAAATGGTGACGCTCATTTCGCCGGGCAGATTGGGATCGTCGAACTTATCGCTGTAGCGGATGCGCTCGTGCGGCGTCAGCTCGACGTAGGTACCGCCGAACGAGTGGCTTTTGCCGGTGCTGAAGTTGGTGAATGACATCCTGTACGAACCCCCGACGCGGGCATCCATCGCGTGGACCTGGCCGGTGAAGCCGTGCGGCGGGAGCCACTTGACCATCGCCTCCGGATTCAGAAACGCCTCGTAAACCCGCTTCGGCGGGGCCTTCAAAACGCGATGCAAACGAACCGTGCCCGACATGGGATGCTCCCCCGGCAAGAGATCAAAACCTGGCGACGAAAGTGCCGCTCATTTCCTAGTCGAGCGGCCGGGGGGAAAATCGACAAGGGAGCGCAGGAATCGGGAATTCGCGGCCCGTGGATTCCGTGTGCGGCGTTTTCTGATCGTCGCTATGGCGCCATGTCGTTGCAGACGTTAGCCGTTCGCGGCCCAACGGGCCGACCCAGGCCAGCCCAGGGCAACGCCCTGGGAATCAAATCCATTCCTGACGCCCCAGCCCAACGGGGCGCGATGGCAAGATTGCGTGCTTTGGGGGCTTGATCGAGCGATGGAACCCTCCGTCCCTAGGCCTTCGGCCTAGGCTGGCAAAGGTTGCCCCGGTGGGGCAAGCGAGTCGGCTTCCTTCAATCAAGTCGCGTCATCGCACCGCTCCAGCCATCGCAACATTTGGAATGCCATCTCAACATGCTATGCTAGGGCGAAATTTTTCGTCTCGCGCGAGTGAGCCTCATGAGTCGCGTCGTCCGGCAGCATCAGCGGGCCAGCCAGTTTTTGGCGGGAGGAGTGTCTTCGTCCACGCGCGTCAATCAGGCGGTGGGGCACGCCATGCTCTTCGACCGCGCCCAGGGCTGCCGGGTTTGGGATCTGGATGGCAACGAGTACATCGACCTCTGTACGAGCCACGGAGCGGCTCTCTTGGGACATGGCGATCCCCGTGTGCGCGCGGCGGTGGAAGCCGCGCTCGACCGGGGAGCGGCTTGCTCGTACGAATCGGAAATCCATGGCGAACTGGCCGAATTGCTCTGCCAATCGATTCCCTGCCTCGAGCTCGTCCGGTTCACCGGGGCCGGCACCGAGGCGACGATGCACTGCCTGCGCCTCGCGCGGGCCTTCACCGGCCGGCAAAAGCTGCTCCGCTTCGAGGGGAATTTTCACGGCTACCACGACCAGGTGATGTGGGGAACCGACGGCGAGCTCGGCCGCCTCAATCCGCCGCTGAAACCGATTTCGGCTGGCGTCGCCGCGGGGCTGGGGCAACAGATCGTCCAGGTGCCCTATAACCGGACCGACCTCTTGGAGGAGGCTTTCGCCCGCTTCGGCCCCGAACTGGCTGCCGCCATCGGCGAGCCGATCTATTTCAATGCCGGCTGCGTTCTGCCGAGCGCCGCATTCATCGCGGCATTGCGGCGACTCACGCGCGAGCATGGCGCGCTGCTCATTTTCGACGAAGTGCTCAGCGCCTTTCGGATGGGCGTCGGCGGGGCGCAGGAGTATCTCGGCATCACCCCCGATCTGTGTACGCTCGGCAAGGCGGTCGGTGGTGGCTATCCCCTGAGCGTGTTCGGTGGTCGGCGCGACATCATGCAGCGGCTCATGCCGACCGGCGATTGCCAGCATAGCGGCACCTACAACGGCCATCCGGTCGTCGTCGCCGCCGGTCTGGCTGCCGTGCGGGCTTATCGCGAACCGGGCTTCTACGAGCACATCCACGCCATCGCCGAGCAGCTGTATGGCGGCTTGCGGGCGCTCTTCGCCCGTCACGGCATCACCGCCCGTGTGCAGGGGCTGGGGGCCCGGTTTGGCATTTATTTCGGCATCCCCGCCACGCACGAAGTCCGCAGCTATGCCGATGCCCAACAGCACGACCGGGCGAAGCTCATGAAGTTCTACGCCGCGGCGATTCGGCACGGCGTCTATTTTCACGACTACGGCGGCGCTCCCTGCCATCAAGGCTTTTGCGCCGCCATGCAGCCGACCGACGTGGACGAAGCCCTGGCGCGGTTGGACCGAGCCGTGGCCGAGATCAAATGACCAATGACCACGGACGAATGACCTCCATGCGCATCGCCATCGGCCAACTCTGGCAAGAAACGAACACCTTGAATCCGGTCGCCACGACGCGGGCCGATTTCGAGACGCTCGGCCTGTATCATGGCCCGGAACTGGTCGAGCGGATGCAAAACACCAACGAGCTGGGGGGCTTCATTCAGTCGCTCCGCCGCTGGCCCGAAAGGCCTGAGATCGTCGGCACCGTGCGGCTGCCGGCGTGGCCAAGCGGCCGGGCCACGGAGGAGACCTTTTTCTGGCTGCGCGATGAAATGGTGCGGTCGCTCGCGCAGGCCCTGCCGGTCGATGGGGTGCTGTTGGCGCTGCATGGGGCAATGTCGGCCGACAGGCATCCCGACGTGGAGGGAGAGATTCTGGCGGCGATTCGCGAGGTGATCGGCCCGCGAATTCCCCTCGTCGCCACGCTCGACCTGCACGCCAACATCACTCGGCAAATGGTCGCGAGTACCGATGCCTTGGTGCTGTTTCACACCGTGCCGCATATTGATGTCTTTGAAACGGGGGAGCGCGGCGCGGCGGTGCTCCGCCGCATTTTGGTCGCGGGGGCCAGGCCGACGACCGCCTACGTCAAGATTCCCTGCGTTTTGCCCGCCGAACGGGCCCACACCGAGCGGCCCACCGGCGCGAGTGCCGATCTCAAACGCCAACTGCAAGCGCTCGAAAGCCGGCCCGCGGTGCTGGCGGCGGGAATCGCCACCGTGCAGCCGTGGCTCGATATTCCAGAGTTCGGCTCGGTGGTGGTGGTCACGACCGACGGCCAGCCCGATGTGGCTCGGCAAGCGTGCGGCGAAGTGGCCGCGGAGCTGTGGTCGCGACGGCGCGAGTATCTGCCGGAACTCGTCTCGGTTTCCGAGGGGGTGCGCCGGGCGCACGAAAATCCCACGGGCCTCGTCGTGCTCAGCGACGCCGCCGATGCCACGACCAGCGGCGCGCCGGGAGATAGCGTCTGGATCTTGCGCGAAATGCTGAATTACGAATGGTCGCGGCCGGCGCTCCTCACCGTCGTCGCCCCCGAGATCGTCGCGGCAGCCGAAGGGCTCGGTGTCGGGCAAGTGTGGGCGGGCGAAATCGGCGGCCTGCGCGACACCCGGTTCGGCATCCGCATCCCGTTCACCGGCCGGATCGAGCGGCTGTTCGACGCCCAATTCGTGATTAGCGGCCACCTGGGCAAGAACCTGGCGATCGACATGGGGCGCTCCGCCGTGCTGCGCGCCGGCGGCATCCGCGTCGTCGTCACCACCCGCAGTGGTCCGCACTTCGCCCCCGAGCTGTTTCGCGCCGCCGGCCACGATCCGTTCGCCGCCGCCCTGGTCATCGCCAAAAGCCCGTGCGGCTTTCGGGCGGTGTACGAGCAGCACGCCGCCGCGATTTATAGCGTGCGGGCCCCCGGCTGCGCGCCGCCGAACTACTGGGAATACGACTTCACGCAAATCCCCCGACCGCTCTGGCCTTGGGACGACATCGCCGACTGGCACCCCGTGCCGGAGCTGTTTGCCGGCCACTGAATCGACGAACGGACAGCCGGCGAGCAAATTTGCGATCGGCTCGTGCTTCCACCGGAGATCGCGAAAGCACGAACGAGCGAAAATGCGAAGCGGATCCGATAAGCGCAGAGAGGCGGTTCGAGCCGGCTTGAGGTATCTTGATCTTTAACTTTCCCTTTCATGCTTTCGTCCTTTCGCGCTACTCCTCGCCCACCACCCGAAATCCCCCCCAACCCACCCACCAGGAACGCTCATGTTCCCCGCCCCTCGCCTGGCTAGCCTCGCGCTTTTGTTCTCCGTCACGTCATCGCTCGCCGCAGCGGATTCGGTTGATTGGCCGATGTGGCGCGGGCCGCTCGGAACTGGCGTCGCGCCGGCCGATCAGCATCCGCCGCTGACGTGGAGCAAAGATCAGAATGTGCGGTGGAAATCGCCGATTCCCGGCCGCGGGCATAGTTCCCCCACGGTCGTCGGCGAGCGCGTGTTTCTCGCCACCGCCGAGGAAGACAGCGAGATTCAGTCGGTCCTCTGTTACGACCGGGAAACGGGCCGCCAGCTCTGGAAAGCCGAGGTGCATCGGGGCGGGCTCGACCGCAAGGGAAACAAAAAGACCTCCCAAGCCTCGTCCACGGTGGCCTGCGACGGCGACCGGCTCTATGTGAACTTCCTAAACGGCGGCGCGGTGCATACCACGGCCCTCGACCTGGCGGGCAAGCAAGTTTGGCAAACCAAAGTGGCCGATTTCGCCACCCATCAAGGCTTTGGCTCGTCGCCGGCGCTGTTTGGCTCGCTGGTCTTCGTCACCGCCGACAGCAAAAGCGGCGGGGCGGTCGCGGCGCTCGACCGGGCGACCGGCAAGATCGCGTGGCTGGAGCAGCGCCCGGCCAAGGCGAACTACGCCTCCCCCATCGTGCTCCGCGTGGCGGGACGCGATCAGTTGCTCGTTTCGGGATGCGACCTGGCCAGCAGCTTCGACCCGGCAACCGGCAATAAGTTGTGGGAAGTGGCCGGCGCGACGACCGAATGCGTCACCACGATGGTTTCCGACGGCCGGCGGGTGTTCGTCAGCGGCGGCTATCCGCGGCGGCACGTGCAGGCGATCGAAGCCGACGGTTCAGGCAAGTCGGCCTGGGAAAATAACTCGCAGGTCTATGTGCCGTCGATGATCGCCAGCGGCGGCTACCTCCACGCCATTCTTGACGCCGGCGTGGCGTGCTGCTGGAAAGCCGACACCGGCGAGGAACTATGGAAAGAGCGGCTCGGCGGCACGTTCAGCGCGTCGCTGGTGCTCGTCGGCGATAGGCTCTTCGCCACCAGCGAATCGGGCCAGACCTTCATCTGGCGGGCCAGCCCGGCCAAGTGCGAGCGGCTCGGCGATAATCAGCTCGGCGACGAAGTTTTCGCGACTCCCGCCATTTGCGGCAGCCGCATCTATATGCGGGTCGTCGAGCACGGCGGCGGACAGCGGCAGGAAATGCTGTACTGCCTGGGACAAAAGTAGCCGCAAGCGCCGCACAAGCCCGCCGCGTCAGCTTGGGGCCATAACTCAGGCCCACCGCGCCCGCAAGGAAAATCCCCCACGCGAGTTTCTCCCCTTGCGCAGCGGGCTTGTGTCGCCCCGCTTTTGCCCGCCGCCATGTCCTGGCGTATGCTTACGGACAAGCCGGACGATGGACCGGGGGCGCGCCGGCCAACTCTTCTCTCTAGGTGCTCCATGATTCGCTTCCGCGCTTGGGCTGCGCTCGTCGGGCTGATTGCTGGCTCCACGCTCTTCGTCTCCTTCGCCGCGGCCGCCGAGAATCTGCTCGGTCTGCCGACGCCTCGCGATCCGGCTCGGCCGGGGGCGGTGGTGCTGCACGGCGGCGGCCGGATCGATCAGGAAGTGTTCGACCGCTTTGTCGAGTTGGCGGGAGGAGCCAATGCCAGCATCGTGCTGATTCCCTCCGCCGGTTATCGACCGACCGACTACGGCGAGGCCGAGCTCCGAGCGACGCTCGCCCGCCGTTTTGGTTCGTGGGTCGGCCTCGCCCGCGCAGGGCGGATCAAGAGTTTTCAGTTCCTCTATACCGACGACCCCGCCGATGCCGACGATCCGGCATTCGTCCGCCCGCTCGAAACGGCCACCGGAGTTTGGTTTTCGGGCGGCGATCAAACGCGCCTCAACTATCGGTTCGTCGGTAACTTTCCGGAACAAACCCGGTTTCAGCAGGCCCTGCGGGGGATCGTCGAGCGCGGCGGCGTGGTCGGCGGCACCTCGGCCGGCATGGCGGCGATGCCCGAGATCATGACCGTGTCGCACGACCGGAGCGATTTTGACAGCCCCTGCACCGCCATCGCCGCCCACGGCCTGGGACTCCTCAAAAACGCCGTCGTCGAGCAACATTTCGACGCCCGCGGCGGCCGGCTGGAGCGCTTCACCGGCCTGCTGCGCGATGCGGCACAGCTCGACGCCCTGGCCGGCCGCAAGAATGCGGGTGCCCACATCATCGGCCTGGCCGCGGAAGAGCGGACGGCCATCGTTGTTCAGGGCGACCGCGTGCAGGCCCTGGGAAGCGCAAGCGCCCATATCTTTCTGAAGTCGCTGGCGGGACGGACGATCATCTGGCACGAGCTACGCTCCGGCGATTCGGCCCGGCTCACGCTCGAAGTCACTGCCGGGGCTGCAATTCGCCTCGAAGAACCAGTGCTGGCCCAGCGATAGAACCCCTCTCAAGAGTGGTTTCTGGTCCAAGCAAGAATTTTGCCCCGCGACCTGTCGGGTCGCGGCGGCCGTTGGCGAGTTCCTGGGAAACAACCCCGGCCAAACGCGGCCGGCCAACCTTTCCGGAGAACTCGCCATGTCTTTTGTCGCTTCGCTTCGCCATGCCGCCAATCGCCTGTTCGGCCAGGCCCGCACCAAGACCATCCGCAAACGCCAGCCCCGCACCTTGCGGTTCCAGCAGCTCGAAGGGCGCTCGCTCATGGCGGGGGATGTGTACACCTCGGGCTCGATGCTGTGCATCGTCGGCACCGAAGCCGCCGACGTAGCCACCGTCACGAGCAATGGCACCACCATCAACGTCAACCTCAACGGCAAAACCACGGTCTGGCGGACGACCGGCCTGTCGAGCGTCGGCTTTTGGGGCTATGGCGGCAACGACACCTTCGCCAACAACACCGGCGCGCCCTGTGTCGCCTACGGAGGAAGCGGCAACGACTTGCTCGTCGGCGGATCGGGTAACGACAAACTGCACGGGGGCGACAACTGGGATCATCTCAGCGGCCAAGGCGGCAACGACCAAATCTACGGCGGTAATGGCAACGACACCCTGCAAGGTGGCACCGGCAACGACTATCTTTCCGGCGAGTCCGGCAGCGATGCCCTGCTCGGCGGGTCGGGCCGCGACACCCTCTGGGGGGGAACCGGCGTCGATCTCTTTGCTTATCACGCTGGCGCGGTGCCGACCACTGGCGATTTCACCGCCGCCGATGTTCCCGTTCGCTTTCTCAACGGCAGCAGCGGCTGGACCGTGAAAGAAATGGAGATTGCGAGCGTCGCCCTGAAAATGGTGCTCGACAAGGCCCCGCGCCTGCTGCGCGATTCCGATGCCGCTGGCAGCCTGCTGACGCTCGAAAAGGCGTCGAGCGCCAATCCCTGGTCGGGCCTCAACAGCACGCTCGCTGGCGGCAAGCATCGCCTGCAAATCGCCGACTGGAACGAAAACAGCCCCGCCGCCAATTCCGCCATGCAAGACACCGTGCTGCACGAAATCGGCCACAACTGGGAGAATGAAAACCGCTACTGGCAAGATTTCCTGAACATCAGCGGCTGGACCCAGCGCATTCCCCGCGGCTACGAGCACCTTTATTACTCCGCTCCCAAAAGCCCCGTCACCGGGCAAGGCTCCGGCTGGTACTACCTGCAATCGAAGCATGGCAATTTCGTCAGCAGCTACGGCCGAACCAGCCCCTACGAAGATTTCGCCGAGGTCTTTGCCTCGTATTTTCGGGGCGAAATGAACGGCGGCCGCGTGAATACCAAATACGCCTTCATGAACTCGTGGCTCGCGACGGTGTCGTAACGACCAACTTGCACGAATCGTCTCGAACTAAGCCGCGGCCGCGCGACGAACATCGCGGCCGCGGCAACTTATCGCACCCGCGATTTCCGAACACTTCACCCTCCATCTTGGTTGCTTCACCCGCCAGGGGCATTTATTCTGACCACACTTGCTACGCCTCTCGAACCCCGGCCCGCTGCCAACTTGCCACCATGACGCGCCCGATCAAAATCTTTGTCTCCTCCCCCGGCGATGTCGGCGAAGAGCGGAGCATTGCCCAGCGCGTCATCGAGCGGCTTCGTTTTCGCTATGCGGGCCGGGCCCAGCTTGAAGCGCTCCTTTGGGAGCAACTGCCGCTACTCGCCACGGGGTCGTTTCAGGAGCAAATCCCCAGCAGTGGCGATTTCGACATCGTGGTGATGGTGCTTTGGTCGCGCCTCGGCACCCGGCTGCCGGAGTCGATTTGCCGCCCCGATGGCAGCCGCTACGAATCGGGGACGGAATACGAGTTCGAGCAGGCCCTGGCCGCCGCGCAGGCCCGCGGTTTGCCCAACCTTTTGGTCTATCGTAAATCGGCCCGGGTATTGATCGAGCTCTCGGCCAATGAAGCCGACCTGTTGGAACTGACGCGGCAGAAGAGCGCCGTCGAGCGGTTCATCGACCGCTGGTTTCGCTCGGCCGATGGCTCGCTGCAGGCGGCATTCCACCCCTTCGAGAGCACCTCGCAGTTCGAGGATTTGCTGGAGCGGCATCTGCGGGGCTTGATCGAAGGCAAATTGCTCGACCGGGGGGAACTCGCGGCCGAGCGCCCGCTGTGGGACCAGGGCTCGCCGTTTCGCGGGCTGGAGCGCTTCGACTACGAGCACGGGATGATCTATTTCGGCCGGACGGCGGCAGTCAACGAAGTGCTCGTCGCCCTCCGCCAGCAAGCGGCCGCCGGCGCGCCCTTCGTGCTCATTTTTGGCAAAAGCGGCGTCGGCAAGTCGAGCTTTGCCCGGGCCGGCGTGCTGCCGCTGTTGTGCGATCCGGGGGTGATCGAGGGAATTCGCTGCTGGCGGCGGGCGATTTTCGAGCCGAGCGATTCGACCGGCGACCTGCTCGACGGCCTGGCGGCGGCCCTGCTGAGCAAAACCGCATTGGCCGAGCTCGCGCCGACCACCACGAGCGAAACCGAGCTGGCGGCTCTCCTGCGGCAGTCTCCGGCCGCCGCGATTCCGCTGCTTCGCCGCGCGCTGGCCGATGTCTCCCAAGCGGCCAACTTGCCCTTTGCCGCGGGATCATTGCCCCCCGCCCGCCTCGCGCTCGTCATCGACCCGCTGGAAGAGATTTTCTCTCGCCCCGGCGCGAATCACGACGACCGGCAGCGATTTGTCGCCGCGCTCGAAGCGCTCGCCAAAAGCGGCCTCGTCTGGGTGCTGGGAACGATGCGGAGCGATTTCTACGAGCGGTGCGGCGAGCTGCCGACACTCCTCGCGCTCAAAGCGGGGAGCGGCCAATATCACCTCGCCCCGCCAACCTCGGCCGAAATTGGCCGCATGATTCGCCTGCCGGCGCAGCTCGCGGGGCTGCGGTTCGAGGAAGACGAAGCTGCCGGCTCGCTGGACGAAAGACTCAAGGACGATGCCGCCAGCGATCCCGGCGCGCTGCCACTCTTGCAGTTCGCGCTCGACGAAATCTATAAGCGGAGCGATGCCGGCCGCACGGGCCTGCTTACGTTCGCCGCCTATCGCGAGCTCGGCGGCCTCTATGGGGCGATCCGCACGCGGGCCGAAGAAACGCTGGCCGAAGTGGGGCGCGTGCTGGAGGGACGGCTCGACCGGGCTTTCGCGGCGGTCTTTAGCGAGCTGGTCGGCCTCAACCAGGTGACCGAGCATAGCGTCGTCCGGCTCTATGCCTCGCTCGACCGCATCTCGGCCGATTCCGATCGCAAATCGCTCGTGGAGGCTCTCATCGCCGCGCGGCTGTTCATGACCGACATCGACGACGAGCATCGCTCGGTCGTCACGCTGGCCCACGAAGCACTCCTCAAGCATTGGCCGCGGCTTTTGCATTGGATTGAGGAAAACCGCGACTTTTTGCGGATTCGGGGCCGCGTGCAAGCCGCCGCCACCCGCTGGCAAGAGGAAAATCGCGAGCCCGCCTTTTTGCTGGCCGAAGGAAAGCCGCTGGCCGAGGCCGAGCACCTGCTCGCCCAGCGGCGCGATCAGTTGTTGCCCGAGGCGATCGTGTTTATCGAGGCTTCGGCCCGCGCGGCGCGGGCCAAAAAGCAACGCGCGCGGCGGCGGCGGCGAGCCATTCTGGCAGTCATCAGCGGGGCCGCCGTGGTCGCGCTCGTGTTCGGCATTGTCAGCTGCTTGCAGTATCTCGAAGCCAATCGCCAGCGCGGACTGGCCGAGGAGCAGCGGCAATTGGCCGCCGCCCGCGCCCAGGCCGGGCAGGAGCTGATCCAGTTCCTGCTGAAGGACTTGCGCGACAGCCTCGCCCCCGATCACGCCCGCGATGCGGAGTTGATCGCCAAGATTTCGACGGAAGTCGTCGAGCATTACAAGAAGCTCGATTCGCAGCGCGATGCCCCGCAGGTCAAGCTGCAGCACGCCGACAATTTGCTCGGCGTGGCCGAGATTTTCACCAAAATGGCCCGCTATCAGGATGCCAGCGACCTCGCTCAAATGGCGCTCGATCTGCGCGCGGACAATCCCAGCGACGAGGGGAGCAAGCTGCTCGACACGCTTGATCTCCTTATATTTTGCGAAAACCAACTCGGCCACTATGCCCGGGCCGAAAGCCTGCTCAAGCAGGCGATCGTCGCCAGCCGGGAGCGGCTCGGCACGGGGCATCACGCGACCAGCCGCGTGACCGGCCGACTCGGCGAGCTCTATCGCCAGCAAGGTCGCCTCGCCGAAGCCGAGAAGTTGCATCGCGAGGCGGTGCGGATCGCCGATGCTTCGCAAACCGCGCTCGCCAACCAGCGCATGGAACCCGGCGAGCTCGCCGCCCGCTACAACGATCTGGCCGAGCTGCTCCGCAACCGGGGGGAGCTGACTGAGGCGGACCTGTGGTTCGTTAAGGCCGAGCACGAGGTGGAGCAGCGCGTGCGCAACCAGCGGCAACTGGCCGAAATCAAGGGAAATCTCGGCGTCCTGCGGTTCGATCAAGGTCGCTACGACGAAGCGGCGAAACTCCTGACCGAAGCGCTCGATCTCGACATCAAGGCGGTGGGTGCCGATAGTTCCAGCGTCGGCGCCGACCGCTACAAACTGGCCCGCGTGCTCATCGCCCAAGGGAAGCTGACCGAAGCCGAGGAGCAACTGAAGCACAGCGAGGCGATCGTGCTCGCCAAGCTGGGCGAGAAGCACCTCCGCACCGCCAAGTGCTGGGAAGCCCTGGCCGAATTGCGGCTCGCGCAAAAACGCCCCACCGACGCCGCGGCTTATGCGCTCAAGGTGCTGAGCGCCCGCGAGCTGGCCCTGACCGCGCCGCATCCCGAGATCATTAAGGCGCTGGAACTGTTGGCCCGCATCGAGCAGGCTCGCGGCAGCCAGACCGCCGCCGACAATTTCGCGGCGCAAGCCAAAACGATGCTCGACCGCTGGAACAACCGCGAAAACAGCGCCCCCGAAGCGGTCGCCAGCAACTAGCACTTTCCACGCCAACCCGCTGCGTCAGCTCGCGAATTCTCCCCTGCCAACCCGCCGCGTCGGCAAGGGCGTTCTCCGAATTCCCTTCCCCTTCCGTCCCTTCACTCGTAATCCCACTTCAGCACCCACGGATCCTTCGTCCGCTGCTGAAACTCCTTGAGGTTTCCCTTCAACTCGGCCAGGAGCTTCGCCCGGCTGGGGTCGCCGGCCAGGTTCTTGGTTTCGTCGGGATCGGCCTGCAAGTCGTACAGCTCAAACGGCGCGCGGTGAATGTAATCGTGGACCGTCCGCTTGCCATACGGGGCTTTTGGCCCTTGCCGGAAGGCGGCTTGCCACGCGGGCGAATCCCACAAGTCGCTGGCAAAGGGATACGGCAACGGGGCGGCGATATTCCAGATCAGCTTGTGGTTCCCCGCCCGGACGACCCGCATCGGATAGTACATCGTGATTTCATGGAACGTATGCGAGGCGTACACGCGGTCCCAACCGGCGGGCTTCTCTGCGCGGATCGCCTCCTTCCACGACCGGCCGTGCAACTGGTGATCGGCCGGCAAGGCCCCGGCGAAGTCGAGCAGCGTCGGCACCAGATCGACATGGCTAATCATCGCGGCACTGGTCTGGCCAGCGGTCTCGGCCTGGCTGGCTCCTGACTCCTGGCTCCCGAGTCCTGGCGTCCCTCCCGGCAGCTTGACGAGAAATGGCACCCGCATCCCCGGCTCGTACACCGTCGTCTTGCCGCCGGGAAAAGCGATGCCATGATCGCTGGTGAAGATGAGGAGCGAGTTGTCGTAACGGCCGGCTTCTTTCAGCAGGGCAATCAGCCGGCCAATTCCTTGATCGATTCGCGAAACCGACTGGTAATACTGTGCCAATTCGGCCCGGCAAGCGGGCGAATCGGGCAAAAACGGCGGCACGATCACGTCTCGCGGGTCGTATTTCACTTCGGTCACGCCCGGATAGCCGGCAGCCGTGTTGCCAAACGGATTGGGCTGCAAGTCGGCCGGCAAGTCGGCATGTTCCGGGGCCTTACCGCCGCTGCGGTGCGGATCGGCCGGGCAAAAGTAGAGGAAAAACGGCTGGTCGCTCGTCGCCGCGAGGAATTCCCGGCAGCTATTGGCCATTTGTACGGGGTTCCGCTCGTTGGCCTTGAAGACCGACTGCCAGGCAAAAACCTCCGCCGGTTCGACATGCAGCTTGCCGATGCGCCCCGTGCGATAGCCCGCGCCGGCCAGCAGCACCGGCAGCGATTTCACGTTCGGATACGCACTGAAATGATGATACGCATGGGCATGCCCGTAATGGGCATTTGCGTGGTTAAACAGGCCCGTCAAAATCACGCTCCGGCTCGCCGAGCAGCTGGCGGTGGTGCAAAAAGCATGCGTCATCCGCACGCCGTCTTTGGCCAGCGCATCCAGATGCGGCGTCTGGATGACCGGGTTGCCATAGCAGCCCAAATCGGCTCCCAGATCGTCGGTGACGATGAGGATGATGTTGGGTTTCGTCGCCGGAGCGGCAACCGCGCTGACCGCCAGTGCCGCGAGCAGAACGCACACCAGCCCGCTCCACTCAAGCTCTCTCCACACAAGCCCGCGGCGCCAGCAAGGGAAATCGCCCATGTAACAGCTCCCAAGAAAAGATTTCCGCCAATTATCGGGCGACTAGGCCCCCGGCGAAATCCCCAACCGCTCATAAATCCGCGGATCGGCCAGCGAACTCGCCACGAATGCCGCCCCGCTGAAATCGTGCCGCGCGCTATGCGCCCCCGGCACCGCCACCGCCACTGCTCCCGCCGCCACCGCCGCCTTGCAGCCATTGTGGCTGTCCTCCAGCACCAGCATCTCGCCGGGAGCAATCCCCAGCCGGGCCGCGGCTTTCAGGTAGATTTCCGGGTGCGGCTTGCCGTCGGTGATGTCCTCGGAGGTGAGGATCGGCGCGAAGCGGGGCTCCCACTGGAATTTGCCCAGCACGCGCTCGACAAAGTTCCGCCGGCTGCTGGTGGCGATGCCTTTGGGCAATTGCTCCCGCTCGAGCGCGGCGAGCAATTCGATCAGGCCTGGCATTGGCGCGAGGCGGGCCCGCAAAATGTCGGGAAATAACTGGTCCGTCTCGGCTTGCAACCGCTCGACCGTCGCGTCGAGCTGGTGCATGTCGATCATGATTTGCAGCGCCACCTTTCCTGGCCGCCCCATCATCCGGTCGAGCAATTCCTGCGTAAAGGCATGGCCGCGGCGGCGCAGAATCTCCGCCCCCACCTCCTGATACAGGTCTTCCGTATTGAACATGAGGCCATCGAGATCGAAGACGACGGCGCGGGGCGTGGGCATAGGGCTGGGTGCCAGAGCTGGAGACTTTGCATTGCTGATCGACGGCCACTACTATACGGCTTGGATGCGATCTGACAAAGCGGCGATGGTGCTTGGCGGGTGCGTTTGTCAGGCAATTGAGTCGCAGAGTTAGCTGTTATGCCATGGGAACCCTTCGACCTCCTGAAGTCGGTTTGCGACGAGGAATCGTTTCTGCAATTCTTGTTTGCACTTGCCGCTGATCGCGAGGACTCTTCCGCGAAAGAAACGGTGCAACCGAAAAGAACAAAAGGGGACAGGTCCATTTGTTGGCCGCATGGAGCGTTAAAAATGGACCTGCCCCCTTTTTGACCCCCTCAACCACTTCACCAGACAAGCCGCGGCAGAGTGATTTCCTAGGTGTGAGTCAGTGGCGCGGCTCGCTGGTGAGTTTCATTCGTTCGGCGGCGGAGGCGCACCGATGGCGGACATCGCCGGCTTGCAGCGACTGCGCGACGAGCGGTTCTTCGCCGGCTGGGATGAGTTCGTGGAGGCCGAGCGCGTGGCGGCATCCGAGGCGAGCGTCCGCCGCCTCGTCGATGACTTGCTCGCACTCGGCCAGCAGCTATCCGAGGAGGCCGCCCGCGCGGCGGTCGATGCGTGCGTCCGCCGGTTCAACACCCTCGATGACGACGGGTGGATTTGCACCATCGAGCGAGAGGACATCTACGAGCAGGTCGGCCGGGCCATCGACCTGTGCGGGTTCGAGTACGGCGAGGAGTGGGTGGGCGAGCGTGACTGGTGAGGCCCCAAGAGAACAAAAGGGGAAGATCAAAAGGGGACAGGTCCATTTGTTGGCCGCACGAAGCGTTAAAAATGGACCTGTCCCCTTTTTGTCGCCGGGGTTTGGGGCGCGGTGTTGGGGCGCGTGTGGATATGGGCGGCGGGGACACCCCCGCTCCACGCGCGGCGGGGGGGTGGGGGGGCGGTGACTTGCG
>JANRLS010000123.1:0-32431 GCA_033762315.1 Pirellulaceae bacterium | reverse complement strand
CCTTATCTCTTGGATCCAGTGCGAAAAACCGGAGTTTTTGAACAATCGCGTCACCCCCTTGCTCCAAGAGCGAGCAGTGCGGTGCCTGTTGAGAGGAACACGCGAGGAAATAACGAGCGAGGCAGTCATGCTCCTCTGGGTGATCGAGAGCCCCCAGGAGAATTCGTCGCCGAAGTTAAGTCCGATGGTATCCCTCGTGTGGCGATTTTTGGCTACGCTCCTACAGTTGGCCGGGGAGCGCGTCGGATCTCCGTCAGTCGATTTGGTACTACGAAGCCACGGACAACATGCGCGATTCTTGTTGGGAATGCTTTACGAGCATGATCGACCGATGCTACGCCAGGATGCGCGGGCGAGGCTTGGAATTTCCGAATCGCGCATGTCTCATCTTCTTTCGGACTTGGAGGAAGCCTGCTTGATTCATCGGGCGGCGGCACCGAAGAAAAAAGGAGTTGTGCTTGAACTCCAGCGTGCGGGGCGCGAACTAGTCTCACAGTTTGGATTTCAACCAGGGCCACATGTAACCACGGAACAGGAATCTGCTCGGGAAAAAGTTCAAGAGATTTTTAGTGGCGTGGAGAAAACACTCAACGCGATTCTTGAGAGTAAACTGAATTCGGTGACTGAGCGTCTTGAAAGAATGGAGAAGGCGAACCAACGCGGCCATAAGCAGTTAGAAGAAGCTGTTCTTGCCCTGCGGCGATACACCTTGCAACGAGTCTCGGAATCCACGGGTTCAAAATATGACCGCTCCACAAGACGCGATGCATTAACTCGCAAACTGCTCAAGAGCTAGTTTCGAAACGTCGCGACTGGTCGCGAGGCTCACCGGGAATGCTTCGCGAACTCCACCCGCCATTCGCCCGGAGTGAAGTGAGCGGGCTTGGCTCCGCCTAGTTGTGATTCGGTGAAAAGAGGGCGTGAACGAAGTTGTTGACCGCACGGAGAACGTGGTCCCAGCTCTCTAGCAACTTCCCTGCGATAAGCGGCGCACGGAGTGGCGATACCAGCTAAGTCCGCGACGGGCAAAGCAGGCCGCAGTCGCGAACGTCGCCGCCGCGCCAGTGGAAGAAGCCGAATTCGTGGCGGCGGGGATCGACGACCATCGCGATTTGCCAGGGCTGAGCGAAGAAATTCCGCTGGATGAAGAGGTCGTAGCCCGACAGAAAAATGCCGAGGCCGGGGTGCGTATGCTGCCAGCCGACGAGCAGTTCGCCGGGAAAATGCCGCTCGGTATCGCGCGTTAAGGCGGCCCAGGCGTCGTGCGTGAAGGTGAGGGAGGCGGAGCTTCCTTGGGCCTGCAAGGCGGGATGAAAATGGCGGATGACGACGTACTGGGGCATTTCCCCTTGCACTCCGCCGAGCAAAAAGCCGCCGCGCTCGCGCGTTTGGTCCTGCTCCGAGAATTCGAGAATCGCCTCCAGAACCCCCTCATGAATGACCACCACCGGCCCCTCGCGGTGGAGCGTTCCCAGTTGCCGCGCTTGGCGGAGCGCGGC
Organism: Pirellulaceae bacterium; assembly: GCA_033762315.1. Taxonomy (GTDB): domain Bacteria; phylum Planctomycetota; class Planctomycetia; order Pirellulales; family Pirellulaceae; genus CAYLLN01. The sequence continues at coordinate 30,932 of JANRLS010000123.1, read as the reverse complement.
CGGGGAAAGGAGAGGGGGGAGCATGGGAGAAGTGGACGGGAGACAGAGGACAGGATTGCAAAGTGCAAAGTGGGTGATCGATGTCGAGTAACGATGGGTCGGCAATAAGGGTGTTTCGAATGACCAATGACCACGGATAACGGACCACGGACCACGGACAAATGACTTTACTCAATGAACAGTATGCCATCGTCGGCGCGGGCGGGGGTCGGTGCCGCGGCGGCGAGTTGCGGCGTGTCGTCCAAAAAAATCACCTCGGCCTCGACCGGTGGTGTCTCCCTTGTCGGCACTCCCTGACTTCTAACTTCTGACTCCTGTTCCCTGCCTCCGGTTCCCTGGCCTCGGCTTGCCGGCTCCGGTTGCCTGTTCCCTGCCTTCTGGCCCTTGGTCCCCGGCTCCCGGCCCCTGACTTGGGTCCCCTTTTTCGCCGCACCCTCCGCCGCCGGCGCGAACCCGGCGAGGCGGTCGCGGAGGGGGCGCTGGTCGATGGGGAGCCGGAAGCGGTCCTGGTTTTTCACCCAGCCGGCCGCTTCGCGGTTGTAGGGGCTGGTTTCGTCGTAGTTTTCATAGCGGATCATGTCCCACAGCATCGAGCACAGTTCGTCGAGTGTCAGGCTAGGCACCCAATAGGTTCCGTAGCCGCCGAGGCAAACGACGCCGCTGGCCGAGATATTCGGATGAAAAATCGGCGATTTCCACGCCAGCTCGGGCATCATCCGCGGATACGACGCCCCCAGGCGAATGTGGACTTCATGGGCCTCGTGGACCAGCACTTCGCCGCTGTTTTCGGCCCGCCACAGGCCGCGGCCGGTGAACCGCAGGACATACAGATCGGGCGGCTCGCCATGCGCCGTGAAGGTGAAAATTGAGCTTTCCGCCGCCAGCCGCGAGAGCGCGGCCAGGTCGCTGCGCAGGCGGCGGAGGCGAGGGGATTCGGGCATGGGTTTCTCCGTGGGGCAGGCGTCTCGCCTGCCGAGCAATTGTGCCATGGCAGGCGGGACGCCTGCCCCACACTACCCCGCCACAATCTCCGGATACACAATCAAATGGTGTCCGTCCGTCACGCCGGCTTGCGGCAGCGTGTCGTTCTCTTGCAGCCGCTTGCCACCTTCCTTGTGGTCCAGGCTGTAGCTCATCGGCTGGCCGTCGGGCCCCATCACGGGGAGATTCATCTTGGTGATGATGTTGGGCAGAATTCGCTTGACCGAAACGGAGTCGGCGATGACCGCCTCGACGCTTTTGGCCCCGGTTTGATCGAGAAACGTAACTCTTGTCCCCTTCCGTTCTTCGCCGGCCGACATGGTCGCAACTCCTTCTCGCCCGCGCTGGCGGCAGAACTGCCGCGCGACCGCGTGGGAGTGACTTTCCCAGGGTATTCGCTGCTGAGCGCTCAATCTTAGGGAAGCCCGCGGGCGATTCCTAGAGTGGGGGGTGAGGCTCGATTTCGGTCCAATCTGGCCCGATTCGCCAACTTGCGACCGGCCCGGCTGCCGCTTACAACAGTCGCTGGCGATTTTCCCTATTTTTCTCGCGACATGCGGCGTTTTCCCGCGGTTGTCGCCCTGTTTGGCAACGGAGCACACCACACCATGATCCAGCAGAACCTCGTTAAAGGCGACAGCATCGGAAAAGTTCTTGACCGTGCCCTTGATAAGGGGGGGGGCCTGTTGCGGCTCACTCCTACTTGGGTCCCGCGATCGTTTTTGCATCCGGGCCGGCGGATCAAGCTCTATCCGGGCGATCTCTATGCCTATGGCGCCGAGCGTGGCGGCATCGACGAGCGCTGGTTCGCCAGCACCACCGAAGCGGCCAACGAGGGGCGCGTCTGGCACGAAGGGCTCTCGTTCTGCTCGTTCGAGGGCAAGCAGTTCCTGCTGCGCGATGCGGTCGCCGAGCAAGGGGCCCGGCTCATTGGCAAGACGATGTTCAAGAAGTACGAGCGCTGGCCCGTCTATAGCAAGTTCTTCGACAACATGGGGCCGATTCCGCACCACATGCATCAAAGCGCGGCCAACGCCAAGCTCGTCGGCCAGGAAGGAAAGCCCGAGAGCTACTACTTCCCGCCGCAATATAACAACGTCGATAACAACTTCTGCTACACCTTCATGGGCCTGGAGCCCGGCACGACGAAGAAAGACCTCCGCCGCTGCCTCGAAAATTGGCACAAGGGGGAAAACGGCATTCTCGACTTATCGCGGGCTTATCGCCTGAAGCGCGGCACCGGCTGGCTCATTCCGCCGGGCGTGCTGCATGCTCCCGGCTCGCTGTGTACCTACGAGCCGCAATGGGGGAGCGACGTGTTCGGCATGTTCCAGAACATCGTCGAAGGGCGGTATGTGCCGTGGTCGCTCTTGGTGAAGGACATGCCCAAGGACAAGCACCAGGACCTTGATTTCATCATCGGCCAGCTCGACTGGGAAAAGAACGTCGACACGCACTTCAAGGAAAGCAACTACCTGGAGCCGATCGTCGATAAGAAGGCGAGCGGCGACCATTATCTCGATAAGTGGATCGTCTATGGCCACGTCGATGGCGAGCAGCTTTTCAGCGCCAAGGAACTGACGCTCGATCCCGGTGCCAAATGCATCATCAAGGATCCCGGCGCCAGCGGCTGGATCACCGTGCAAGGCAAAGGTCGCATCGGCAAGCTCCCGCTGCAAACCCCGGCGATGATCCGCTTTGGCCAGGAAACCGAAGACGAGGTGTTCATCAGCCACGAAGCCGCCACCGAGGGGGTCGAGATCGAGAATACCGGCAGCGAGCCACTCGTCGGCCTGCGCTACTTCGGTCCTGACGTCCACAAGAAGCTGCCGATGGTGGGGGATTATCGGAAGTAGAATAGGCCGAAGGGAGATCGACCATGATCGTCAAGCGCCCGCCGCCGGAACAATGTTTTCTGATCGACGATCTGTCGTGGGAAGACTACGAGCAGTTCCTGAAGGTGTTTGACGATCGTCGATTTCCGCATACCTTCGCGGATGGAGTGCTCGAAATCATGACCCTCTCCCAGGAGCATGAGTGGATCAAGAAAATCCTGGCGAGATTCATCGAAAATCTCTCCATCGAGTTCAAGATCCGCATGACATCGTCGGGCTCGACCACCCTCAAGCGGCAACTAAAACAGCGGGGCCTGGAGCCAGACGAGTCCTACTACATCGCCAACTTCTCGGTCGTTCGCGGTCTGAAGCGCATCAATCTGAATCGCCATCCGCCGCCCGACCTGGTTTTGGAATTGGACGTGACGAATAAGTCATTGGATCGACTTGAGCCGTATGCCCAACTTGGCGTACCCGAAGTTTGGCAGCACGACCGCAAGGGAATTCGCTTCCTGAAGCGCGTTTCCGATACGTCGTATCGAGCCATGAAACACAGCCAGGCCTTTCCGGCCGTGTCCAGCGACGACCTTCGGCGATTTCTCGCCTTGCAAGAACAACTGGACGAATTCGACCTGGTCAACGAGTTCATCGCTTGGGCGCGGGCTTTGGCACAAAAGCAGCGCTAAACGGTTCTAAAGAAAGAAGCCCCGCGTTCCCTGCGGGGCTTGTTCGTTGCTTGAACTTCCGCACTCCGTGCGGATGTCTCATCGCTCCCAAAACGCCTTACCGATACCGCCGACAGCAGTACCACATGCCGCTAGCGCTTTGGGCGTAGCCGACATCGACGGTGGCCATGCCGCTGTTGGCGTAACAGCAGATGGCATAAGCGGCCTGGGGCGTCGGGCCGCAGCCGCAGCCTTCGTAGCCGGGGTTGCCACCCCAGTGACCCACCTGGTTGCGGGCGGCCATGATGTTCGCGACCCCTTGCGCCGTGGCGGTGCTGTACGAAACCGTCCGGACCGGTGCGGCGGAGGCCGGCGACTCGCCCCCTTCCTCCTCGATCTCGTCCTCCGCCTCTTCCACGGCGGGGCTTTCCGCCGGCGCGATAGCCGGCTTCGCATAAGTCACCGGCGCCGCAACCGGCTGCCGATACGTCACCTGGTTCGACCGGCGATAGCGGCGGGCTTCCGCCGTGTTCGCGGCCACGAGCACCAAAACGCCAACCAACAAAGCAATCCGTTTCATGACATTCCATCCCTATCCGAGAAAACAAACCAAAAAACGACTCCATCCGATACGGTTACATGACACTGCTCCTTAGGTAAGAAACCGCCCTGGCGCACCCCGAGCGCGGCACCGCCACGCAGGCTGAAGTGCTGGCTCGCTCTGGCAACGCAGAGCCGCGAGTGGGACGTTCTACGAACCGCGAAGCCCAACCGTGAGCTGTTAGGGGAGGGATACGATCAATGACTGGCCCGTGGCCGCTTGGCGACCACCCGCTCGCGCCCCCTGAGGGGTAGGACTCCGTCCCGGCTAAGGCGCGATTCAGCCAATCACGATCCGCCAGTCTAGCGGCCGATCAAGACCTGCAAACCCCGCCTTGACAACCGGCACGCAACGCTTTCGCGCCGCGGCATCGTCGGCCAGGGCGGATGGCGAATGCCAAGAGGAAATGCTAAGTTCCTTTTCGATTCCGCCTGCTCAATTCGACTCCCAGGATTCGCCGCCATGCCCTCTCCCGCGCACGCCTTCCCCAAACTCCACAACGCCATGTGGCCCGGCCTCGTCGGCAAGGAGCCGAATACCGACCATCCGCCGATCAGCCTCGACCGCATGCTCGAGTTGACCGCCGGAGCGAGTGTCGATGGCAAGAAGTTCGATGGCGTCGATCTGTTCCTCTTCCATCCGCATCTCGATCCGGATGCCAGCGACGACGACCTCCGCCGCCTCGCCGACAAAATTGCCGGCCAGGGGCTGGCCGTCGGTTCCGTCGTCGCGCCGGTCTGGCCGGGCACGGTCGGCGGCTCGGCGATGGGAACCGACCAGGACCGGGCGAATTTCGTCCTGGCGGTGAAAAAAGCGTGCCGCATCGCCAAGGTGCTGAATCAGCATGGCGTCCGCAAATACGGCATCATCCGCATCGACTCGGCCGATAGTCCCAGCCACTGGGATGCCGATCCCCAGGGAAACACCCAAAAGATCGCCGCCACCTTTCGCGAGGCGGGCCAAGTCGCGGCCGATCATGGCGAGCGCCTCGCGGCCGAGGGGGAAATCTGCTGGGCCGGAATGCACTCGTGGAAAGACATGCTCGATCTTTTGAACGAAGTCGGCATGCCCCAAACCGTCGGTTTTCAGGCCGACCAGGCCCACACCTACCTCTATCTCCTCGGTTACAACGCCGAGCAGCATGCCCTGCTCAAGCCCGGCTACACCCCCGCCGAATTCGCCGCGGCTTATACCAAGATGACCGACGCCCTCCGCCCCTGGACCTTCGATTTCCATGTCGCCCAAAACGACGGCACCGTCCACGGCACCGGCAGCCACGACAAAACGGGCCGCCACTGCCAGGCCGACGACCCCAAGGGCAAGCTCGACATCGTCCAAACCGCCGGCTACTGGCTCAAAGACGCCAAAGCCCGCAATCTCCAGCACATTTGCTGGGACGGCTGCATGTTTCCCAACGAAGTCCTCGAAAAGCAGGAAACCTACAACACCATCCTCCGCACGATGCTCAAAGTCCGCGAGGCCCATGGGTGGGGGGCTTGAGGGTAAAATAGGGGTGTCGCTTTGTGAATCGACAAACTGAGGCCCCCATGCCAAGTCCCTTCCCAGGAATGGACCCCTATCTGGAGAAACCCGCCTCGTGGCCGAATTTGCATTTGCTGCTGATCGCTAGCGCCAACGCCTTGCTCAAGCCGCTGCTCCGGCCGCGCGGCTATCTGGTATGCATTGGCGAGCGGGTTTGGGTTACCGAGCCTGGACGGCCTCACTATCCGGACGTGGCCGTGGTCGAGCGCCCGCGGCTCTCCCCGCCGCCAGTGGCGGGGGTCAGCACACTCGAAGCCGACGCTCCGGTACTCGTCCGCAGCTTCGAAGTCGAATTGCACGAGCCCTATCTCGAAATCATCGACGCTGCGGGGGGCCAATTGGTCACCGGCATCGAGTTTCTTAGTCCCGCCAACAAAGCGCCGGGGGAAGGGCAAGACCTGTATCTCAAGAAGCAGCGAGAAACACTCGGTTCCGGCGCGAATCTGGTCGAAGTCGATTTGCTCCGGCACGGGAGACATACCGTCGCGGTCCCCGCGCACCTGCTGAGCGGGCTGCCAGACTGGGACTACCTCATCTCCATCGCTCGCGCCGGACATCGGGGCGAGTATGAAACCTACCCCGTCCCTCTCCAGCGGCCCCTCCCGCGAATTGCCATTCCTTTGAAGGGGGGCGAACCCGATGTGGTGCTCGATCTCCAAGCGGTTTTGGCCCGAGCCTACGATGAAGGCCCATTCGCTGATCGAATCGACTACACCCAAGCTCCCGATGCTCGCATGTCGGCCGAGCAAGTTGCTTGGTGCCGGCAGGTCGTCGAGCAAGCCGGGATCAACCGAAACGGAAACTCGCCCGCCTGAGGCTTCTACGCGAACCAAACGGTCCGGGCGTTGAAACACTCGGCTACCAGCACCGCGTCGCTCCGCGACGAGAACCTCGTCACCTAGCCCTTTGTCCCATACCCCTGCCACACCCACTCGATCGCGTGGGGCAAAAACTGCGCTTGGGCGTTGCGGATGCCGTGCCCGGAGTTGCGGCAGAAGAGATACTGATAATCGTACCCCTTCGCCGCCAGCACCTTGGCCATCCGGTGGTTGGCCTCCACCCAGTCGTGCATGTCGTCGCGCATCACGTTGGGATTCAGCAGGTCGCGGTCTCCCACCGAAAGAAAAATCCGCAGCGGCTTTTTCGGGCTACCAGGAATCAGCGTCTCGTGAAAATCCCACGCGCCGCCGGGCGTCTGGGGGTCGAAGGGCCACTGCTGGTTGACGAACGTTCCCGAAGTGGTCAGCACGCGGCGATATAAATCGGGCCGATACCAGGCCATAATCAAGGCCGCCGAGCCGCCGGAGCTCGATCCCATCACCGCGCGGGCGTCGGGGTCCGTGGTCAGCTTCACCCCGCATTCCTTCTCTACCCGCGGCAGCACCTCCGTCTCGATGTAGTCGGCAAACACGCCCGACATCGTGTCGTATTCCTTCCCCCGCTGGTGCCCTTGGGCATCGCCGCCGCCGTTGGCAATCTGAATCGCGATCAAGGCCGGCACCCGCTTTTGGGCGATCAGGTTATCGAGAATCCGGGGGAGCGTGAGGTCCGGCTTCCCCTTCGGTCCGTCGTGGCAAACCATGAACGGTGCGGCGCTGCCGGGCTCGTATTGGGCCGGGATATACACGGTGATCGGACGGACGTAGTCGATCGTGTGCGTTTCGACGATCAGCGTTTTGGGGTTCTGCGGATCGACCGTGCCAAACACCTTCCGCGCGATCCCCGGATTGAGCAGCTTGGTCTCCTTCGAATCGATGGTGAACTGCATCACCTTTCCCTTCGGCACCCCCTCCACCTCTTTGGTTTCCGGCGCGGGAACATAGTCCGGCCCGATCACGAAATTTCCATTCTCGTCCGGTTTCGGGTTCTCGCCCGGCTTCAGCACCTTGAACTCCGGCGCCCCCGGCGCATCAAACATCCGCACCGGCGGCTGAGCCAATGCCGCTGCTGATCCGCACACTCCAACCAATAGACCCACCACCAGCGCCAAAACCCTGCCTTCGCGCATCGCCATTTCTCCCTTTAAGGCCGAATCGAGCCAATCGCCGTTTTTCCGGCCCTCACGGTACTCCCCCCGCGCGTGGCTGACAATTGCCGACCGTGCAGCATTTCGCCCGAACTGCTCGCGGCCAATTCCTCACGTCGCGGAGCGACGCCCGACGGTAGCCGGGCCTTTCAAGGCCCGGGCATGATTCGCAAGGAGTTCACCTCCGTCGCGTAGCGACGATTGAATCAAGGGAAGAGGAACGGGGAACGCCGTCGGATCATCTTCCTTCGCGCCGCCTCAGGCGTCGCTCCGCGACGCGTCGGCATGGGTTGATAGCTCTCCGGGCGTTGAAACGCCCGGCTACCATCGCCGCGTCGCTCCGCGACGAAAACCAAGTCCCGAAGTTATCGCTCGTCGTACGCGATGCGGCGGTGCTCCAAGAGGACGCGATGATCTTGAAACGTCCTGGTGCGATAACGTCACTTGCTTGTTGATGTTTAGAGCACCAGAATGGCCTCAACCTGAGGTTTGGGCGACAGCCATAGGCGACAACCGAATATGACCCGGTAGACGACGTCGATGCCTCCTGCAGGCCGGGTTTGCAGGCAAACCCGGCCACCCGCGCGGTGTCTGATGTTCTGCTTAACCATTCGAGTACGTTCGTCTAGGAGCACCGAGCGATGTGGGACTATGACAGCGTATGGAAGAAGGCCTGCGTTTTCATGCAGCGAGCACTGGGCGAGGAAGATCGTGACGGCGAGGTATTCCCGCTCTGGGCCAGCTTCGCCCTTGAAATGCTATGCAGGGCTTCGCTGGCCAAAGTGCACCCCACGTTGCTCGCCGACGCCAAAGAAGGGACAGACAACATTCTGCACGCCTGTGGCTTTCCAACCAAACAACCGAAGTCGATCCAAATGAAGTTGGTCGTAGAGAGGTGTCAAAAGGTATGCCCAGGCTTCACCGACCGGGAATCAAAGCTCTGCTCGTCTATGGCAGAGCGAAGGAACGAAGATCTGCATTCGGGGGCCACACCTTTCGCCAGCATCAAACATACCGATTGGCTTGGCGATTTTTATCGGGTGTGTAGCATACTTATTGAACATCAGAATCAGCCGCTTGAACAGTTCTTGGGCAAGGACGAAGCAGAGGCGGCAAAGGAAATGATGGTAGCGATTGCTGCTGACCGTCGAGCAGAAGCCCATCGTCTGGTCGAGGAAGCAAGAACTGCGTTTCAGGAAATGTCAATCGAGCTTAGACTTGAAGCAATTCGCACCGGAGAGTCGCTCCGTAAAAACGACTGGAAGAGCTGGGGTAAGCACCAGGACATCGCTTGTCCGGCCTGCGAGGGTCCGGCTCGACTTCATGGGAAACTCGTATGGAAATCCAAACCTAAGGACGACGACGGAAGTTTGGCGCAGGACGAGATATATTTGCCAACAGAACTCAAATGCTACTCGTGTCCGCTTTCGATTACTGGACATGAATTCCTTCACGGGATTGGGTTGGGAGCGCAATTCAAGCGGACAGCGTACCTTGATCCCGTAGAACACTTTTCAATCGACCCTGGCGAATACGGATGGCTGGACGAGGATGCCCTGGAGGAAAAAAAACGCGACTGGGAGCACGAGCAAAGGCACCGCTACGACGAGCCGGACTGAGTCGCGTAGGATGGGCTTTGCCCACCAGTTGAGCAGTGTGGGCTGTGCGCACCCTGATTTTGGAATTCCCCATGACCGATCAACTAACAAACGTCACCGAGCGGCACCTGCATGAGGAGTTGGGGCTCAAGCGATTGAGTCCGGGGTGGGCGAAGGGAGAGATTTTCTTGGGGCTGGCGACGCTGGCGGCGGGGAATCTGGCGGGGGTGTTTGCGATCGTGCGGTTGGAAGGGGGCCAGTTGGGGGCGGTGCTGGCAGCGAGCATCGTGCTGCAAACGCTGGGGGGCTACCTGGCAATGGCAGGCCATCGAAGCCACCTCTACCAGTCGCAAAACAAGCTCACCGCCTGGCTGGCGGACCGGATCAAAAAGGAGGGCTGACGGGCCGCACGGAGAGATTCGGGCAAACCTGGCCGTCTGGTATGACGATTGGCTGAACGACACCACGCGCAAGCAGGGCGACCGGCGCACGCTGGCTTTGCTTCAGGGGGACTTTACCTCGGGCGCGGTGGGAGGAAGGTGATCGACCATTTGCCGGAGGCGAACCTTGCCGCTTACGTCACGAGCGGCCCGCACATCGTCCTCCGTGAAGACGGCGAGCAAAATTTCTCCGTCAGGCGTGCGGTGGTGGTCGTAAATCACGTAGATCGTGCCGTCCTTGCTCTGGACGCCGTCGGGGTAGGTGACGTCGTCCCGATCGTCGATCATCAAGCCACCGAGCCAGCTGCGGCCGTCGTCGTCGGAGACAAAGGCCATGAGTTGTTCGCGTTTCACTTTTCCGCTCATTGGACCGTGCTTCACCAGCAACAAGGCTCCAGAGCTCAGCCGCCGAAGGAAGAAACGCGATGTCGGATGAGGAATGGCGATCCGCTCCACGGGCGTCCAGGTGCGTCCCCCGTCGGACGACGTTGTTTCTGCCAGGCCTTGCATCCGGACCATCATCCACAGCGACCCGTCGCGGCGCTCGACGATCATCGGTTCATCAGGACCGCGCTTCGCAGGATCAGGAACGTTCGCTGTGCCGCGAAGCTTGAACGTCGCCCCTTGATCGGCCGAGGCATACACGCGAATGCTGTCGTCGGCCTTCCAGATCGAAGAGGTGAGGAGCCAATCTCCATTGGCGAGGACAGTCGGCTTGTTGAGCAGGATGCCATCGCCCAGGCGACGTGGGGCGGACCAATGGGGATTCTCGGCATCCGGCTCGGCAGTCGCAATCGCCCAGATGCCGTAGCGGCCGTCCTGCAGCCCAGCGCTTTGCCCCCAAAAGAGCCATAGTTTCCCTTGCGGGTCGATCCAAATGGCAGGCGACATGGCCCGCACGTCTTTTTGCGGCATGATCATCAGCTTGACGTCGGACCAGGATTGTCCGTCGTTGTCGCTCCTTTTCAGTACCTGGTAGTTTCGCGTGCTTTCGACGTCGCGGCCATACACGGCCCAAAGCCGCCCTTGCGCGGTACGCTCGATGCCGGCCACACCTTGCCGCTTGGTCGGCGGAACGTGGTTCTTCCAGGGATTGATGAGCACCGTGGCCGGTTGGAGTGCGAGGTCGGGATTCGGAACTTCCGCAGCCCGCCCAAGGTTGCCAACGAATAACACACCAAGCAGGACGACGAACTTCGTGTACTTGTTGTTGTGAGTCATAAGGCTAGGCAACCTGGCGGAATGGGCGGATCGAGCGGCAGACTTCGTAGGGCAGGACTTGTCCTGCCGTCTGTCGCCAGTGGCAGGATGAATCCTGCCTTAAAGACTGCGCCGGCACATCCCCCCAGCCGATCGTGGGGCTACTCGACGGTGCCTGCAAATAATTTCCCAACTAGTAGTTATGCTTCAGCATAACAATTGAGAAAGACGTGAAGAGTTATGTTAAACCATAACCTACGTGGGTTTCCGCCCCTTGCGGCTCTGGCCGCGGACGGCTTTGAGAAGGCCACTCTTGGGGCAGACGTAGAAGAGGGGGCGGCGGAACAAGTGAGGTTCGGCGAGGGGCTGGCCGGTGGGGCGGCAGAGAATGCCGCTTATGAGGCGAGCGTTGGTTTCGACGTATTGAGCCAGGTGGTCGAGCAAGTGGCTTTGCACGGCGGAGTCGAGGCGGAGGCGCTCGCAGATTTCGCTGTGGACTTTGTTCCAGGGGCGGCCGACGTGCGACTGCAAATAGCGCCGCAGCGGGCCGAGGTGTTCGTTGAAGCTCTTTTGCCAACCCTTCCAGCGGCGGCGATAGCTTTCGCGCGCGGCGGCCAGATCGGCGTGCGATGATAGGTTTGGGGCGCGCCGTCGCCGCCACTACTCGGACGGGGAACTCGGCGGACTGCTGGAGCGAGCGGGAATGGTTGACCAGACTAGTCACGGGGAGTGACTTTTTGGAGCGCGACTTAGGGCGTGGGAGAGCGGCGCAAGTGGTTGCGGCATAAGGAGCTGCGGCGGAGGGTCGCGACGTAAGTCAGGGACAGGAAGAAAATCCGCGCGCTAGATGCTTGACGTGTAGATGTTGTTTACAGATACTTACTTCATTTCTGTTCACATTTCACAATGCCGGCCGGTGGAAGGCCGGGCAGGCTGCTGTTCTTGGCGATGGGCGTCGAAGACGAGGGGTCGCCAAAGGGTGCTTGGCGATGCAGTCCGGCGACGGGCCTCGCCGGGCCACTTTGCCGGTCTCTGGGCAGGACGGTGGTGGGATGAAAGGTTGGCGGCGGTTCCGAGCTCTGCCGTCGAACAACCTGCTTGCAAATGCAGTCCGGCGACGGGCCTCGCCGGACCACTTTGGGGAGGAGCAATTGTGAAGACCGCTTATCGGGCCGGACTGCGATTTATCACCCCGGACTGGGCGCAAGTCCAAGCAGGACAAGCGTTTGGGGTAACGGAGGGCCAGCCGAAAAACGTGCGAAAAACTCGCTTGGATAACTAATTCGCGGGCGGATGGGGCTGGCAAGGCAGAACCGGGAGACCGGCCGCCACGCTGCCCGCCCCACGGCAATGGGGAATTGCGTAAACTGACGACCCCGGTGGGGAATGACCAAGAACCAAGGACCAAGTTCCAAAAAAACAATCAAATCCGAAACTCTCAAACTCCATTCCTCCAACACTCGATCACTCCACTCCTCCAAACCCCCTCTCCAACCATGTCCAAACCCTACAACATCGGCATGATCGGCTATGGCTTCATGGGCCGGGCCCACTCGAACGCGTACGCCAACGTCAGCCACTATTTCGACCTGGAATATAAGCCGGTGCTGAAGGCCGTTTGTGCCCGCGACGGCGAGAAGGCCCAGGCCTTCGCCGCCAAGTGGGGCTACGAGTCGGTCGAGACCGATTGGAAGAAACTGCTCGCCCGGAAGGACATCGACGCGGTTGATATCTGCACGCCGAACAACATGCACAAGGAGATCGCCATCGCCGCGGCTCAGGCGGGGAAGGCGATTTTGTGCGAGAAGCCCCTGGCGATGAACGCGGCCGAAGGGGAGGAAATGTGCCAGGCCGTCGAGAAAGCCGGCGTGCCGAACATCGTCTGGTACAACTATCGCCGCATTCCGGCGGTGACCTTTGCCAAGCAGATCATCGACAGCGGTAAGCTGGGAAAAATCTTTCACTACCGGGCCAACTTTTTGCAAGACTGGACGATCAGCGCCGACCTGCCGCAAGGAGGTGCCGGCTTGTGGCGGCTCGACGCGGCCGCGGCCGGCAGCGGCGTGACGGGCGACCTTTTGGCCCACTGCATCGATACGGCGATCTGGCTCAACGGCGGCATCAGCAATGTCACCGCGATGACCGAAACGTTCATCAAAGAGCGGAAGCACACGCTGACGGGCAAGGTCGAGAAGGTCGGCATCGACGATGCCTGCGCGTTCCTGTGTCGCTTTAGCAACGGCTCGCTGGGCCTGTTCGAGAGCACCCGCTATGCCCGCGGACACAAGGCGCTCTACACGCTGGAAATCAACGGCGAGAAGGCGAGCATCAAGTGGGACCTGCACGACCTGCATCGGCTGCAATATTTTGACCATCGGGACGAAGGGAACCTTCGCGGCTGGCGGAGCATTCACATCACCGACGGCGACCATCCCTACATGGGCAAGTGGTGGGTGCCGGGCCTCGCCATTGGCTACGAGAGCAGCTTCGTGCATCAAGTGGCCGATTTCCTGGCCGGCCTCGCCAGCGGCAAGCCCGCCGGGCCAACCTTCCGCGACGCCCTCGAAACCCAAAAGATTTGCGATGCCGTGCTGGCCAGCGCGAGAAGCGGGAGTTGGACGAACGTGGGGTAAAAGCGGCGGGGTGGCTGATGATCGGCAAGTTCCGCTCGCCAGTCGGGGCCGGCTCCCGCGCACCGAGCGCGTCGCGGATAAAGTTCGTCAAGACCCCCGTCAGCTCGCCAATCTCAGTTGGGCTTTGGTGCTTGCCCCGCCATCGGCAAATCAAACCGGCCGGCGGAGCGCACCGGATCGAGGCTCGGCAGAGAGTAGTCCTTCGCAATGCGAATCCGGCTAGGGCCGGCGATACTTGGTCGAGTCCTTATCCGCGGCCCAAAACAGCGCGTTCACCACCAGATCGCGGGCAGACGTGCTCTTGGCCACGTCTTCGGGATCGTAGCGCGTGTAGAACACCCGCTGGTTGTGGCGCTCGGCGACGATCCGCAGCCAAGTCACCGGCATCGATTTGCCGGGCGGGCCGCCGCTCATCAGCACTTCGACATCGGTCGCCAATTGCGTGTAGTTGTAGAGCCCGCCACCGCACATGAACGGCTCAAAACCCTTCACCAGCGGATGATCTTGGTATTTGGATTCGACGAACACCGTTTGCTCGTTGCGCCGCTCGAAAAAATGGCTCCCGTACTTCGCACCGAAGACGACCTGATCGATCTCCAGCCAGTTCTGATAGGCATGGCTCGCTTTGCGCGTGCCAACCACCGGCTTGCCGGACAGAAAGTACTTTTGCAGGTGCTGAAGCTGCTCCTTTGTCGGCTGGGTGCGATAGTGGTTGAGCAGCATCACGTCGCAATCGAGGGCCTTCGCCGCGGCGGGAACCTCGCCCGACTTTTGGGCGTCGAGGCGAACGCACACGACGTGGAAGTGCTTTTGCAGGTAGTCCTCCAGCGAAGAAAACTCCTTGGGACTGGCGGCAATCGCCACCCGCAGCGGCTCGGCAGCCCCCGCGGACATGCCGCGAAGCCCAATCAGCAACAGGACGATGGCGAAACGGGACAACCTGCGAATCGAAAACGTGGTCAGCACGGTTCTCTCCCTAGCGCTCCGTCAACTCGAAAAGTTCGGGCACGACGCTCACGGAACATAGGCGTGCCTGGGCGGCAATTCAATCGCTGGGGCAAAGGTGAGCGGAGAGTTTGCCGGGTACCTCCGAATCCCCGCTGGGCCAGGCGGCTTGGTATCGCAAGGGAACGGAATTTACAACTTGGGAGGCTTCGCTGTCGCTGAACTCGACGGATTGTAAGGTCTTGCCGCACAACGACTTGTCGCATTCTCTCTCGTTGGCGAATGGCCTGTTTCCGGAGCCTACCTACCAATTCGATCTCCCTGCTGGGGATTAAGCGCCAAGTTTCGCGGTTGGCGGCAAGCCAACGATGCTATGCGACCTGACTTTCAAACCATGTTTCACCACCCCAATCGGCTGCTCGCCGCCATGCTGGCGGTCAGCGCGGGACTAGCCGGCGGGACGGCGACGTTCGCCGACACTCCCAGTTTTGACCAGGATATCCGGCCGATATTGGCCGAGCGTTGCCTGCATTGTCACGGCGGCGAGTCCCCCAAAAATGGCCTCCGGCTGACCACTCGCGAGGGGCTGCTCCGTGGTGGCAAAACGGGCTCGGCGATCGAGCCCGGCTCGCTGCGCGACAGCCTGCTTTGGACATTTATCGCCACCGACAAAATGCCCGCCGACGGCAACAAGCTCTCGGCCGACCAAAAGGGAGTGCTCCGCCGCTGGATCTTGGCCGGCGCTCCCGCCACCGCCGCCGAGGCCGCCCGGATTGACGCCGCCGCGCCCCTCAAGCGGTCGCAAATATCGACCGAGCCTGGCGGCGTTGAACAGATCGCGGCGCTGATCGACCGGCGAATCGGCGAGCGGCTCAAGACGGCCGGTGTGACCGCTTCCCCCCGTGCCGACGATGCCGAGTTTCTCCGCCGCATCTATCTCGACCTTGCCGGCCGCATTCCCAGTTACGAGGAAACGACGGCCTTTCTCGCCGCCGATCATCCCCAGAAGCGCCGCCAATTGATCGACGAGCGACTCGCCTCGCCCGAGTTCGGCCGCCACCAGGCGATCCTGTGGCACAAGCTGCTCATTCCCAAATCGGCGGGGGCCTATCCGCGCATCCCGCACGAGCGGTTCCGCGAGTGGCTGGCCGATTCGTTTAACAGCGGGCGGGCGTGGAGCGAGATCGTCACCGACCTGCTCACCGCCGAAGGTTATTTGCCCAGCGACAAAGACAACGAGCTGACCCGGAAGAGCGACTCCAAGCGGCAGCCTCAAAATGTCGCCACCGCGTTCCTCAACGCCCACAACACCGAGGGCCGCCCACAGCCCAAGGGGATCATCGCGTCGGTTTCGCGGCTGTTTTTGGCCCAGTCGATCGAGTGCGCCCAGTGCCACAACCATCCCCAGGCGAAATGGGAGCAGACCGACTTTTGGGCCGCCGCGGCGTTCTTCGAGCGGGTGCGGTACGACAAAGCCACTTATGGGGACACCAGCATCGGACGGCTGATCGAGCCAGCCACGGGGGGTGATTTGATTTACGACGAGCCGGCAAAGGGGAGGTATGCCTTCGTCCCCGGTGTCTATCCCACGGTCGCCATCAATCTGGAAGACGCCAACGGCCAGCGGACGAAGCAAATGATCGCGGCCAGGTTTCTGGGGTCCGAGCTGGCGGAGCTCGATCCCGAAGAATCGCCGCGGCGAGCTTTCGCGGCCTGGGCAACGAGCCGCGAAAACCCCTATTTCGCCCGAGCGCAAGTGAATCGCGTCTGGTCGCAGTTGTTTGGTCGCGGCTTCGTCGAGCCGGTGGACGACATGTCCGAGGACAACCGGCCCAGCCACCCCGAATTGCTCGACGAGCTAAGCGCCCAGTTCGCGGCGGGAAATTTCGACCTCAAACGCCTCCTCGCCGGCATCTGCCATAGCCAAACCTACCAGCAAGCAAGCGCGCCCTCCGCTGGCGATGCGCCCGATCGCGCATCCGCCGCGCTCTTCGCCCGGCAATCGCTCAAGCAACTGACGGAAGATCAGCTGCTCGCCTCGCTGTCGGCGGCGGTGCCGACGTTCGCGAAGATGCTGGAAAAGGACGCCCGCGAGAAAAATCCGGGCCTCGTCCGCGCGGCATTTCTCGAGGTTCATGAAACCGACGACTCGCTCCCCACCGAGCACACTCGTGGCTTGCAGCAAGCGCTGCGAATGATGAACGGCGACGGCAAGCTGTTCAATCGCGAGGCGCTGGCCGGCCGCGTGTCGGCCGAGGCGACCGTCGATGAAAACATCCGCCGCGTCTATCTCCAAGCCCTCTGCCGCAATCCCAGTTCCCAGGAACTGGCGCGAATGCGTGCCTTCATCGCGACCGCGGCCGACGAGATCCAGCGGCTCGATCCGCGGCAACTTCCCCAGCGCAAAAACGACCAGCCCGACAATACTCCCGATCCCTATGCCGATTTGCTTTGGGTTCTCATCAACAGCGGCGAGTTTATTTTCAACCACTGAGCGAAGTTGCCGCTTCACCCACCAGGACCCCAACATGACCAACAGCGATTTTTCACGTCGCGCCGGCTTGCGCGCCATCGCGGCGGCGGCCATTGGCGGGTCGCTCACGGGCTGGCTGGCGCGGTTCGCCGCGCGAGTGAGCGCGGCCGAATCCACCAAACGGCCCAAAAGCTGCATCCTCTTGTGGATGGACGGCGGGCCAAGCCAGACCCACACCTTTGCCGTCCCCGACAAAGACCCCGACTATAAAACCATTCCCACCGCCGTGAGCGGGATTCACATCAGCGAGCACTTGCCCAAGCTCGCCGCTTGCCTGGGGGACATGGCTCTCCTGCGGACGATGTCCACCGGACTCAACAACCACGCCCCCGGCCAATACCTGATGCACACCGGGTATCGCGCGAGCGTCGCGATCAACTATCCCAGCCTGGGGGCGATCGTGGCCAAGGAATGTGGCCAGCTGGGCACCGGCTTGCCGAGCTACGTCAACCTCGGCTCGTCGTCGGTCCCCAAGTCGTTTCAGCGTGCCGGGGCCCTGGGGGCCGATTTTGCCCCCATGATGCTGAGTGGCAGCTCGATCACCGATATCCGCCCCCCCATCGCGGCCCGCGAAGCAGCGCGGCTCGAACTACTCCAAGAGGTGCAAACCGCCGAGATCGACCGCTTTCAGGCCGAGCAGCTCCGCTCGCACGCGGCGAGCTACCGCAAGGCGATCGACCTGATGCACGCCACGCAAACCCGCGCCTTCGATTACAAATCGGAACCGCGGGAGATTCAGCAGCTTTATGGCAGCGGCGGATTCGGCGTGCAATGCCTGCAAGCCCGCCGTCTCGTGGAGGCGGGGGTGTCGTTCGTCGAGGTGAATTGGGGAGGTTGGGACCATCACGGCGGCGCGGCGGAACCGGTCCAAAAGCGTAGCCCCGAGCTCGACCAAGGTTTTTCGGCGCTGATTACCGATCTCAAGCAGTGCGGCCTCCTCGACTCGACTCTCATCGTTTGGATGGGAGAGTTCGGCCGCGGTCCACTGGCGGGCATCGGTGGGGGGAACAATGGCAAGAAAGGGGCCGGACACTACGCCAAGTGCTGGACCACCGTGCTGGCCGGCGCGGGGCTGAAAGGGGGACAAGTCGTCGGCAAGACAACCCCTGACGGGGTCGAGGTGGCCGACCGGCCCATCAGTGCCGGCGACTTTTTCGCCACCATTTGCCGGGCGCTCGACATCGACCCCACCGCGACTTACGATGCGGCGGGGCGTCCCGTTCCCTATGCGGCGACGGGAAGCAAGCCCATCGCGGAGCTATTCTGAGCGATGTTCCGCGAGGGCGATCGCCAAGCGACCATCCTCTCTAAACTTTGGATCCTCCATCGATGAGCTACATCATGCGCGACTGGCGTTTTCCTTTGCTGCTCCTTTTGACAAGCGGCACCATCGCACTGCTGCCGGGCCGACCGAGCACCGCGGCCGAGAAACCGAACATTGTGATCGTCATGGCCGACGACATGGGGTGGCGCGATACTGGTTATGCGGGGAGTCCGCACGCCAAAACGCCGCATCTCGACGACATGGCCGCCAAGGGGCTGCGGTTCGACTACTTCTATCCCGGCCAGCAGATGTGCTCCCCCGGTCGCTTTGCCACGCTGACCGGCCGCAATCCGATTCGCACCGGCCTGCATCACCTGGGAGCGATGCGCAAGCCGGAAATCACCATCGCCGAAGCCCTGAAGACGGCCGGCTACAAAACGGGGCAGTTTGGCAAATGGCATCTTGGCTCGGGGGAAACGAGTCCCGCGAAGAAGGGTTTCGATACGGCCATCTGGGCGATCAACTATTTTGATCTGGGAGCCAAGCTGCAAGTGGGAGACAGCAAGGAGTTCGTCCCGCTGGCGGGAGACACCTCCGTGGCGACGATGAACCTGGCCCTCGATTTCATCCGTCAGCAAGCCGCCGCGAAGGAGCCGTTCCTGGCGTATGTTTGCTTTGGCTCTCCCCACAGCCCGCATCAGGCAGCCGAGGAGTTCAAGGCTCTCTACCCGGATCTCCCCGAAAAGCAGCAGGATTTTTACGGCGAGATTTCGGGCCTCGATGCCGCCGTCGGCAACCTGCGGGCTGAGCTGGCGAAGCTCCAGATTGCCGACAATACGATTCTCTGGTTCACCAGCGACAACGGCGGCATCACCCCCGCCTCGCAAGACCCGGCAGGCAAGGGAAAGACGAACGTTGGCGTACGGACGGTGAGCGTGCTTGAATGGCCCGCCCGCATCCGAGAACCGCGCGTGGCCACGGTCCCCTGCGGCCACGTCGATATCTACCCCACGCTGCTCGATGTCGTGGGGGTGACGATGCCGAACCAGCCCGTGGTGGATGGCCAGAGCCTCGTCCCGCTTTTTGACAATCGCCTGACTGCCCGCGACAAGCCGCTCGGCTTTCTGCTGTGGCACGGCAAAAGCGCGAACCTGGCCGAAGTCGATTTGGCGACCGAGGCACAGTCGGTCTGGATCGATGGCCAATACAAATTGATCGTCCATCCGACCAAGGCTGCCCCCGAAGGGAAAAAGAGGGAGAAAGCGGCGGCCGCGACGGGAGGGATCGAGCTATACGACATTTATGCCGACCTGCCCCACAAAAATAACCTCGCCAAGGACAAGCCGGAGGTGGTCGCCAAAATGCAGGCCGCCCTGGCAACCTGGCAAAAATCGGTTCACGAGAGCCTTGTCGGCAAAGACTTCGCGAAACCTTGAAGTGGGCTGGGCAAGAGGATTTGCGGCTTCGCCACGCCCGCCCGGCGTCAGCTATGCTTGCGATATGCAAGCCCGGCTGCCGAGCGAAGTCGTCGTTCACGATTTGTGGCCGGCGAGCATCGAGTACATTCTCCCCCCGCGCGATTTGGGCCGGGGCCGCGTCGTTGGTTGGTTGTTGCTACTGCTGGGGCTCGTCGTTGCATCGCTGCTTACCTACAGCATCCTGGCCGCTTGGACCGACGTTCGCTGGGTGCTCGGAAAGAGCTTTCGCTCGTTCGTGTTTCTCGTCAGCTTGCCGACCGTCGCGGGATTGGTGCCAATGTGGTGGGGGCTCGCGGCGCTGGCGGGACATCGCCGCATTCGGATTCGCGGAATATGGCTCCGGACCGACGAGCGCCTCGGACCGCTTTGGTGGGGCAAGCGCTGGCGGATCGACAGAATCAGGGGCTTCAGCGTGCTGGGATTGAATGGCCAGCCGGTGAATAGCTCCGATCCCGATTCCGTGATCGACGCCTTTCAGGCTCTGGCGTTGCAACTCGAGGGCGCGCACGGAATGCTGGCCTGGGGCTATCGGCACGCGCTGCTCGGCCCGCTCGCCGCGGCACTCGAAGAGCGCTGCAATGCCGCCTTGGAACGCGAAGGGATCAAAGAGCGGATCGCGACGCCGGCGCTCCCCGTCGCCAATGAGGAAGATTGGGAAGACGACGAAGAGGGCGACGAGGACTTGCACGATGTATTGCCGCCACCGACCCGGCCAGAAAATTCGCGGATCGAGCTGGAGCAAGTTGATGGAGGGCTGTCGATCCGCGTCCCCCCTGCTGGGTTGTGGAAGGGAACGAGTGGGCTGTTCTTCTTCAGCCTGCTCTGGAACGGCTTCATGACGATGTTCACCACGCTGGCGGCGTTCGCGCTGTTCAATAATCAGCGGCCTGGGGACGATGCGTGGCTCATCGGCGGGTTCGTCAGTCTCTTCTGGCTCATCGGCATCGGCCTGCTGCTCGCCGCGCTTAACATGGGCTCGCGAAAAGCGGGGCTAGCCGTGGCCGATGGGACGCTGCTCGTGCTGCAAACGGGGTTTTTCGGCCGCCAGCAGCGCGAATGGCCGCCGGGCGAGGTCGCCGCGATTCGCCTCGGCTCCAGCGGCATCGAAGTGAACGGCCAGCCGGTGCTGCAACTGCAAATTCATGGTCGCGAAGGAAAGCCGTGCGGCCTACTCACCGGCCGGGACGCCGCCGAGCTCGCCTGGATCGCAGCCGAGCTGCGCCAGGCTTTGGGGGTGCCGGAATATCCGCAGACGTAGCCATTTGTTGGCGGGTCGCCTGGCCCACGCACCAGCTAGAATGAGGCGACTTCGATTCACACCTCGAGCCGAGTGGGCAATTCATGGCAGCGACGCGCGAACACGAGCGCCTGGCCGAGACCGAAGCGGGCACGGCCGCTTGGCGGCGCTGGGGGCCCTATCTCAGCGAGCGAGCCTGGGGGACGGTCCGGGAGGACTATAGCGCCAGCGGCGATGCCTGGAACTACTTTCCTCACGATCATGCCCGCAGCCGGGCCTATCGCTGGAGCGAGGATGGCATCGGCGGGTTTTGCGACGATAAGCAACACCTGTGCCTCGCCGTTGCCCTGTGGAACGAGCGCGATCCGATTCTCAAGGAGCGGATGTTCGGCCTGACGAATTTGCAGGGGAACCACGGCGAGGATGTGAAAGAATACTACTTCTATCTCGACGGGCTGCCGACGCACTCGTACATGAAGATGCTCTACCGGTATCCGCACGCGGCCTACCCGTATGAGACGCTGATCGAAGTCAACGGCCGCCGGAGCCAGCAAGAGCCGGAATTTGAGCTGTTCGACGCCCTGCGGGACGACTTCCTCGCCCACCGCTATTTCGATGTCTTCATCGAGTATGCCAAGGCGGGAACCGACGACGTTCTTTGTCGTATCACGGCCCACAATCGCGGTCCCGAGGCCGCGCCGCTGCACGTGCTGCCGCATTTGTGGTATCGCAACCGCTGGACCTGGAACGTTGGCGGCGAGCGCCCCGCGATTCGCGCCGTCGGGCCAGGGCTGGCGACCACTTTCGAGCCGCACGTCGGCGAGCGGTGGTGGGCCGCGCGTACCAGTGCCGGCCAGTCGCTGGAACTGCTCTTTACCGAGAACGAAACCAACTTCGAGCGGATCGACCGGGCGCGAAACTCGGGTCCGTTCGTGAAGGATGGCGTTCACGAGTGGGTGGTCGGCGGCCTGCGCTCGGCCGTGAACGGCGCGCAAGGAAGCAAGCTGGCTGGCCACGCGCGGATGATGGTGCCGCCGGAGGAGTCTCTGACCGTGGAGGTCCGGTTCAGCACGCAGCGCCTGGCCGATCCCTTTGCCGAATTCGACCAGGTGTTCACGTCGCGCATTGCCGAGACCGAGGAGTTTTATGCCAGCGTGCTCCCCGCACGATTTTCTCCCGACGAGCGGCTCGTCGCGCGGCAAGCGTTTGCCGGGCTTCTGTGGTCGAAGCAGTACTATCATTACGACGTTTTTCGCTGGCTAACCGGCGACCCCACCGAGCCGACCCCTCCTGCCGAGCGCTGGCACGGCCGCAATGCGGATTGGAAGGAGCTGCACAACGCCGAGGTCGTGCTGATGCCCGACAAATGGGAATATCCCTGGTATGCCGCTTGGGATTTGGCCTTCCACTCGGTAGCGCTCGCCCGCATCGACCCGGCCTTCGCCAAGGGGCAACTGCTCAACATGGGGCGCGAGTGGTATCAGCACGCCAGTGGGCAATATCCCGCCTACGAATGGAATTTCGACGACGTGAATCCCCCGGTCATCGGCTGGGCGGCCTGGCGGATTTATCAGCTGGAGAAAGCCCAGCGCGGCGAGGGGGACCTCGCGTTCCTGCAGGAGGTTTTCCAAAGCGAGATGCTGAACTTCAATTTCTGGGTGAATCGCAAGGACAGCAGCGGGCGCGATATTTTCGGCGGCGGCTTCCTCGGAATGGACAACATCGGCTGCTTTGACCGCGACCTGCCGCTGCCGAGCGGCGAGGTGCTGGAGCAAAGCGATGGCACCAGCTGGATGGCCCTGCACTGCATCACGCTCCTGTCGATCTCGCTGGAACTGGCCCATCACGAAGCGCTGCACCAGAACATGGCGTGCAAATACTTCGAGCATTTCCTCTACATCGCCCACGCCATGACCAACATGGACGGGGACGGAATCCCCCTCTGGGACGAAACCGACGAGTTCTTCTACGACGTGGTTCACACCACCGATGGCCATAATTTGCCGCTCAAGATTCACTCGATGGTGGGCCTCATCGCTTTGTTCGCCGTGGTCGCGGTCGATCCGGAAGTGCTCGCCGGCCTCGACATGTTCCACGAAAAAGCAAGCTGGTTTTTGCGCCACCGCCCCGATCTGCTCAAGAATGTCGCCCCGGTCGATGTGCCCGCCCGTAGCGGTCGCCGCTTGCTCGCGATTCTGACGCGCGAACGACTGGCGGCCGTGCTGCGGCGCATGCTGAGCACCGACGAGTTCCTCTCGGAGCATGGCGTTCGGGCGCTGTCGCGAAGACACCTGGAGCAGCCTTACGAATTCACCGCGGGGGGAGAGCGAATTCGCGTCCAGTACCTGCCGGCCGAGTCCGACAGCCGCCTGTTTGGGGGCAATTCTAATTGGCGCGGGCCGGTTTGGTTCCCGGTGAACTACCTGATCGTCCAGGCATTGCACGAATATCACCGCTACTATGGGGACGACTTTCAGATCGAATGCCCCACCGGCTCGGGGCGGCGAATGTCACTCGGCGGGGTCGCGGTCGAGTTGATCGACCGACTCGCAGGCATCTTTTTGTGCGACGAAGCTCGCGGCGGCCGGCGGGCCGTCTTCGGCGGCAACGAGCACTTTCAGACCGACCCGCTGTGGCGCGACTACCTCCCTTTCCACGAGTACTTTCACGGCGACAATGGAGCCGGGCTCGGTGCCAGCCACCAAACCGGCTGGACCGCCCTGATCGCCGCGCTATTGATCGAACGCGACCAGTGGCGGTGAACTTCAAACCGACTCACTCACTCAGGTTTTCCCATGAATCTCGCGGGCAAAGTCGCCATCGTCACCGGCGGCAATAGCGGCATCGGCAAGGCGATCGTGCTGGAACTCGCCCGGCAAGGGGCCAGCGTCGTCATCGACTATGTCGTGCATCCCGAATCGACCGCAGCCTTGGAGCAGCAAGTTCGGGCGCTCGGCGACAAAGCAATTGGCGTCGAAGCGAACGTGAGCCTCGTCGCCGACCTCGAGAAGCTGGTGGCCGCCGCCGTCAGCGCTTTCGGCCGGCTCGACATCATGGTCAACAACGCGGGGGTCGAAACCCGCACTTCGGTGCTCGATACCACCGAAACCCAGTATGCGAAGGTGCTCGACATCAACCTCAAGAGCGCCTTTTTCGGCACGCAATTGGCCGCCCGACAGATGATCGCCCAAGGGGGTGGCGGCCGAATCATCAACATCACTTCGGTTCACGAAGATTGGCCCATGCCCGGCAACACGGCGTATTGCCTCTCGAAAGGGGGCATGCGAATGCTCACCCGCACCGCCGGCCTGGAGCTCGCGCCGCACGGCATCCTCGTGGTCGGCGTCGGCCCTGGCGCGGTGGCGACGCCGATCAACACCTCGACCATGCACGACCCGTCCTTGCTGAAAAGGCTGGACGATGCGATTCCCCTGGGGCGCATGGCCCAGCCGGAGGAAATCGCCAGGGTCGTCGCTTTTCTCGCCGGACCGGGCGCGAGCTACGTCACCGCCACCACGATCTTCGCCGACGGTGGCATCATGCATTCGAGCCCAGGGCTTTAGTGCTTGCCGGAATCAGTCGGCACGGGTGATGAAGCGCCGGCGCTCGTCGCGGGAGGAATCTGCTTGCCGTGCGGATCGACCGCGCGGCCCGCCAGCTCGGCATCGAGATCGGCTTGCAGTTCGGGATCGAGAAAATGCTCCATCCGCTCGGCGGCGTCGTGCAGGTGATCGCGCGGCAAGTCGAAGTAGGTATCAAGATAGCTTTCCCAGAGGCGATGCGCGCGAATCAGGCTCCGCGCCGCATCGCGCCCCGCGTCGGTCAGGCCGCCGAAAGGGGTGAGCCAGCCGCGGCGGCGCAGTTGCCAAGTCGCGAGCCAGGCGACGAGCGGAGGAACGGAGGAAGGAAGAGAGGGAGAGGGGGAGAGGGGGAGAGGGGGAGGTTCTGTTTCCTGTCCCTTGTTCCTCATCTCCTGTTCCCTGACTCTTGACTCCTGACTCCTGGCCCCCGCCGCTTCCTCCTCGCGAAACAGCCGGCCGATGATGTCTTCGCCGGTAATCCGCACGGCCAGGGCGAAATTCCGCAGCCAGCGACTGACGAGGCCGTGGCGCGGGGCGAGGCAAACCGCGCCGGCCAATTGTACCCCGGCGGCAACCGCCATCATCCCGGCAACGCTGCTCGCCAGCCAGGCCGCGGCGATATAGCCAAAAATGGCCGAGGCGGCCGCGATCGTCGCGCTCCAGGCGAGCATCCAGCCCAGCCGGTCGGTGAGCAGACTGGCGGTCGCCGCGGGCACGATCAGCATCGCGACCACCAGGATCGATCCCACCGGCTCGAAGGCGGAGACACTGACGCAAGCCACCATGCTCATCAGGCAATAATGAACAACCGGCACTGAGAAGCCCATTGCCGCGGCCAAGGCCGGATCGAACGCGACGATCTTCAGTTCCTTCCACAGCACCACCACGAATAGCAACGTCGCGGCAAGCATCGCGCCAAGTCGCCACGCCAATCGCGGCACCTGCCAGCCGCCGGGAGGGGGCAAGTCAATAGCCGAATACTCAATCTGCCCATAGAGGATGCACTCCGGATCGATGTGGGCCCGCGCGGCGAGCGACGTAATCAGAATTACGCCGAGCGCGAAGAGCGACGTGAACACGATGCCCATGCTGGAGTCTTCGGCGACGCGCCCCGCCCCGGCAATGGCTTGCGTAAGCACGCTCGTCAGCACTCCCAGCACCATCGCGCCGAGCAAAATCGGCCAGCCATTCAGGCTCCCCGTGAGCAAGAATCCGATGGCGATACCCGGCAGTACCGCATGGCTGATGGCGTCTCCCAGCAGGCTCATTCGCCGCAGCACCAGATAGCACCCCAAAACCGCGCAGCTCACATTGCACAAGATGCCGATGGCGATCGTCCAGAGGGGCGTGACAAACTGGCGCGGCTCGACCGATTCGGCCTCGGCCCGGCCCTGGCCCAGTTGCCAGCGCAGGAGGAGTAAACCGAGCACAATGCTCGCCAGTAGATAGGCGGACAAGCCCCACCCTGGCGACAATCCGCTGGGTTTGCGGCGCGGCGCGGCGGCGATCATGTCGCCCCCTCCGGCCAACGACCGGCCAATTTCAATTCGGCGGTCAGCTCTTGGGCAATCGCGGGCGAGACATACTCGTCGATCGACAGGCTCGCCAGATTCGCCGCGCCGCTCGCTTGTTCGGGGTAGGCGGTGAGAAACGCTTCCCACAGGCGGTGGCCGCGCACCACGGCCAAGGCTTCCACCTCGCCGGCGGATGTCAGGGCATAGTGACCCGCGCCGACTGGCCGCAGATGCCCGCCAATCGTGGCCCGGTTGAGCAATACAGCCAGCTTGCGAGTGGGCCAAGCAAGACGCGCTTGCAGGTCGTCGCGGCTGAAGCGGGCATTGCCGGCACTCGTGCGCGTTTCCCAAGCGGCCCGCAGCAGGCGGCGCAGGCCGAGCGTGCCTTCAAAGCGCCGCTGCTCGATGACCCGCGCGACGAGCCCCCGCCGCGTCCCAAAGAGGAGCGAAACGAGGAAGAGGGCCGTGCCCGTGAGCACGATAATCGGCCCCGCCGGCAGCACGAGGAACGTCGCGCTGAGGGCCGTGCCGACGAGGCCAATCGCGAAGCCAAACAGGCCCGCCACGATGAGGAGCGTCGCCAGCCGGTCGGTCCAAAAGCGGGCCGCGGCACCGGGCATGATGAGCAGCGCCGAGATCAGCACCACTCCCACGGCGGGAACTCCCACCACCACCGCCACCGCGACCAGCGACATGAGCAACAAGTCAAGCCGATACACCGGCCAGCCGAGCGAGCGGGCGAAGTCGGCATCGAACGAGATGGAGAGGAATTGCTTGTAGCCCAGCACGACGACCGCGAGGCCGGCGAGAGCGGCGATCAGGATCAACTCCACATCTCCGCGCGTCATGCCGGCCGTCTTGCCGAAGATGTACGAATCGAGCCCCGCCTTCGCGCCGCCACCCTCCAGTCCTTGAATGATGCGGCTGAGGGCGATCCCCAAGCCGAAAAAGACGCCGAGGACGCTGCCGATGGCGGCGTCCTCGCGAATCCGCGTCCAGCGGCAGAGGGCCGAAATCACCATGATCCCCACGACACCGCTGGCGAGCGCCCCGAGCAGCATCGCGGGGAGGTTACGCTCGCGCAAAATCAGATACGCCACGCAAATGCCCGGCAAGGCGGCGTGCGAAAGGGCATCCCCCGTGAGCGCCCGCCGCCGGAGCACCGCGAACGACCCAATCATGCCGGCACTCGCGCCGAGCAGGCTGACGCCGGCCAGCACGATCAGCGTGTTATATTTAAGGCCCAGCATCACGAGGGTCCGCTTCCGGCCCGCACCGCTTCGCCCGCCGCGTCGAGCAGGGCGAGCCGACCGCCATAGGTTTTGCGCAGGTTTTCGGGGGTGAAGGTGGTCGCCGTCGGCCCCGCCGCCACCAGGCGCACATTGAGCAGCACGACATGGTCGAAATAGTGCGGCACGGTCCGCAAATCGTGATGCACGGCGATGATCGTCTTGCCCGTTTCGCGCAGCTCGCGCAGCACGGCAAAGATCATCCGCTCGGTGGCCGCATCGACGCCGGCCAGCGGCTCGTCCATGAAATAGATGTCGGCTTGTTGGGCGAGGGCGCGGGCGAGAAACACGCGCTGCTGTTGGCCGCCCGAAAGCTGGCCGATTTGCTGCTGCTCGTATTGCGCCAGCCCCACCTTCGCCAGGCAATCGCGGGCCGTTTGGCGCTCGACCGATCCCGGTCGGCGAAACCACCCCAGGGGGCCATAGGTTCCCATCAGAACCACGTCGAGCACGCTGACCGGGAAGTCCCAATCGACGCTCTCGCGTTGCGGCACATAGCCAATTCGTCGGCGGACCTGGCCGACCGGCTTGCCGAAGACTTCCACCCGCCCGCTGGCCATCGGCACAAGCCCCAGCACCGCCTTGATAAGCGTGCTTTTGCCGGCTCCGTTCGGCCCGATCACCGCCGCCAATTGCGGCCGCGCAAGCGCGAGATCAACATCCCACAGCACCGGCTTGCGGTGATAGGCGACGGTTACGTCGTGGATATCGAGGATAGTCACTTGAGCGCCTTCACGATCGTATCGACGTTGTGCCGCACCATCCCTTCGTAGGTTCCCTCGGAGGTGCCGGCGGCTCCCATCGCGTCGGAGAAGAGCTCGCCGCCGATTCGCAGGGTGTGTCCTTGGGCGGCGGCCCCTTCGAGCAGCGAGCGGATATTGGCGTCGGCGACGCTCGTCTCGACGAAGACCGCCTTGATCTGGTGCTTGACGAGGAAATCGACCAGCTCGTTGACTTGCCGCACCCCCGCTTCGCTATCGGTGCTGATTCCCTGGATGCCGCGCACTTGCAAATCGTAGGCCCGGCCAAAGTATTGAAAGGCGTCGTGCGCGGTGACGAGCACGCGCCGCTCGCGGGGGACGGAGGCCAGCTCGACGCGGGCATAGTCGTGCAGCGCGGCGAGGCGGGCCTGATAATCGTCGGTGTTCTTTCGGTAGTCGGCGGCATGGGGCGGATCGAACTCGCAAAGGGCATCACGCACTTCGCTGGCCGCCTGGCTCCATAGGGAAACATCGAACCACAGGTGCGGGTCGGCCGCGCCATGCTCGTCGTGCAGCACCGCCGTCTCTGGAATCTGCTCGGCCGCGGCAATGGTCGGCTTGCGGCGGCCCATGCGGGCCAATAGCTCGGCTAGCTTCCCTTCGAGGTGCCATCCCGAATAAAAGAGGATGTCGGCCGAGTCGAGCTTTGCGACATCGGCCGGCGACGCTTTGTAAAGGTGCGGATCGACTCCCGCACCCATCAGGGCCGAGGCCCGCACATGCGTGCCACCGACGTTGCTCACCAGATCGGCGACCATTCCGGTGGTACAGACCGCCTCGATCGGATACCGACCCGCGAACTGACTGGTAATGGCGGGCCGGGCGTGGCGATGTTCGTGAGCATTGCCTGTCGTGGCCGGGGGACTTTCGCAACCGGACAAGCACAGCGCCCAGGCCGCGACGATCCAAAGACCCTCGGCACGCCGGGCACCACTTTGCGAACGTCGAATTGTGAAGAGATCAGCGCGGAATGACACAAAAATCGATGATTTCATATCGGCAAAATACATTTTTTGACCAATCGAAATTATCATCCAAACGGCTGGAATGTCAATAGTTCGGGGGAATCGGCGGGGTTAGCCCTTCGTGACCGGTTCAAGCTGCCGAAAGGCGAAGTAGAGCCCAAGCCCGACGACCATCAGCCCCAAGATGGCGGGGACTTGATAGCTTTCGGCGAGCGAGGCATCGCTCGCGAAGGCCCGCAGCAACCCACTGACAACGACGAACGCTGCCACCGCGAGGTAGAAGAGCGGAGTCAGTGGATAGAGCCAGACACGATACGGTCGCTCGAGCTGGGGCTGCTTGAAGCGGAGCACGATCACGGCGGCGACCACCAGTCCATAGAAGATCGTGCCGCCGAGGACGACGAAGTCGGTGAGCGCGTCGAACGCTCCTTTCGGGTCGGGCACGATTGCAAAGGCGAGCGCGATCTGCGTGATCGACCAGGCCGACTGCGCGAGCACCGCGTTGGCGGGGGTTTGATAACGGGGGTGAATCTGCCGAATCGCCCGCGGAAAGAGCCCGTCGCGGGCCATCGCGAAATAGATTCGCGGCCCGGCCAGCAAATTCGAGTTCAGCGCGCCGAACATCGAGATCATCACTCCCGCCGCCGCCAGTGAGACGCCCACCGGCCCCAGCACGCTGTAGAACACATCCGCCGCGATCGTCTTCGATTCCCGCACCGCGCCAAGCGGCAGGCAAAGGTGATAGCCGATATTCGCTCCGACATAGACGAGCGTCACGATCAGTACTCCGAGGCCCAGTCCCAACGGCACATTCCGCCGGGGCTCGCGAATCTCTTCAGCGACGGGGCCGATGTTGATCCATCCGTCGTAGGGCCAAAAAACCGCCACCAGCGCCAAACCAAACGCCTGGCCAAAGCTCCACGAAAACTCCGGCGGCGCGAGGGGCTGCAAATTGGCCACCTGCCATTTTCCAAAAGCCAAGGGGCCGAGCATCAGCACCAGCAAAAACGCCAACTTGATGACGGTCGTCACATTTTGCGTGCGGGCCGCCCAGCGCGTCCCGATGACGTTGATCCACGTGAGCACGAGCACGGCGAGAATCGTGATTGCCCCCTGCGCCCAGTGCGATAGGGGCACATACGGAGAGACGAAAGCGGGGAGCGATCCGGTGGTCTCCAGCGATTCGAGCAGCTTGTTCAGATAGATCACCGTGCCACAAGCGAGGCTGCCAAGCGAGCCGGTGCGAATGATCGAGAACTCGGCCCAACCCCAGAGGAAGGCCGTCGGCCGGTTGTAGGCTTCGCGCAGATAGACGTATGGCCCCCCCGCGTGCGGCGACATCGCGGCGAGTTCCGCCAGCGAGAGCGCGCCGCACAGCGTCGCCAAGCCACCGACGATCCAGACCGCCATGATCGCGCCGAACGACGGCACAAGGTTGTCGATGTTGCTGACCTTCAGAAAAATGCCCGATCCGATGATCGAGCCGACCACCAGGGCAATCGCATCGAGCGGACCCAGTACGCGCGGCAATTCGCCGGGGGGCGCGGGATTCGGCTCGGCGGGGGATCGCATGAACGGCTCCGGGTGCGGGCAAGTCTAGCGAATGTCCCGCGCCAACGCGAATGCACAGTGGCGGAAGGTGCGTTTCCATTGGATTTTCGGGGGGCGAAACGAAAATTGGCCCAATCTTGTAAGACCGCCCCCACCACCCCGTATTCCGGGCATGAACGGCAGCGAGTGATTCAGGGCCAAAGCTGGCCCGGCTCGCGAGTCGTCATGCAAAAACTTCGGAGGTGGGTCATGAAACGGGTTCTGCTGGCGGTGCTGGGTGTTTTGGCTTTGGT
>JANRLS010000122.1:0-11906 GCA_033762315.1 Pirellulaceae bacterium | reverse complement strand
TTCGGCCGTACTGGACCGGCCACTTCACGATCCGCGTCGTCAATCGCGGCGGCGTCTATAACAACTTCCGGGTTTGCGCCCTCTAGCCCCACGGCGCGATCCGATTTCCAGGCCGCGGAGTCGCCCCCTCCGCGGCCTGGGGTATTTCTTGGCCGCTCGCCGAGAAAGAGGCTGTCGCTAGTCGTCTTCGCCCACGTACCAGTGCGATTTGGACAAAAACATCCCCGAAAAGCACTCGCCCGGCGGCAATTCTTGCTGCCCGTCGCGATAGCCAATGCGGGCGTACTCGATCGCGGTGAGCGTGGTGGGAATGTTGAATCCCGGATTCAAAAAACCATCACCATTCAAATCGCGATACTGCCGCACGCTACCATCGGCGAATAAGAGATTTACGGTGGCCGCCCGACCGCCATGCACGGCAAACCAATCGCGCGTGTCATGCAGGTAGAGGCGATTGGTGTCACCTGCCGAAGTCGGCGGTACGCAGACATTGTCTCGCTCGCAACGGATTTGGCGATTGAGATTGCCTCCGTAAGACGCCAAGCGGTTGATCTTTTTTTGCGTGGTGTGATAGTAAACGGGGCCGTCAGTGATTGTTTCAGCCATGAACTCGCCCGCTTGGACATAGATTCGGGAGCGCGTGTCGGCACCCGCGAATTTGTCGTTCATTTTCGTCTCGAAATTGATCGGCGAGACCGATTCGTCCACATCTTCGAGCGTGCCGTCTCCGAGCAGCGGGATGACCGACGACGCGATGCGACCGCTTTCGACAAGTCTCCGCGAGAGGGGACCGACGCAGGCGGTCAGTCCCTTCATTCCTTGCTGGGCCGCTTCGCCATTGGTGCGCCAGGTGCTGTCGGCGCTCTGCCAGCGGGTTCGCGGGCCGGTGCGGCCGAAATACCAGCTTTGGGCATAGTTGGTGTTGTATCCCTGGGCGATGAAAAACCGGGTCACGAAGCTGGCCCGATCGGGCGTCAGCGGATTGGTCTTCGCGAACCGACTGAGGCTGGCCGTGCCGGAGACGCCATTCCAGCTCGCCGAGCCACAGATGCCCGTATAGAGGCGGCCGGAATTGGTGACATCGAGATTATCGCAGGTCACTTTGCCATAGGCGTCCGCCAGCTTCACATTCGCCCGTAGGCTGTTCGAGGGGCAGAGCATTTGCCCCGGCGGCACCCCAAGCGTGACCAAATCTCCCACCCACCCGTAAGTGTCCATGCAGCCATCGCGACTATGGTCGAAGGCCCCAGTGCAAAGCCTGCCGGCCGGATCTTTGTCGGCGAACAGATGCACCGCGAGGCCGAACTGGCGCAAGTTGCTCTTGCAGGCCGAATTTCGCGAGGCTTCGCGCGCCATCGTCAGCGCCGGCAGCAAGAGTGCCACCAGGATGCCGATGATGACGATGACGACCAGCAACTCAACCAACGTGAAACCGGCGAGCGGTCGGCGGTGCATGGGCATCCTCTTGGCCGTGGAACGATTGGAGAGGCACGCTCTCCAACCCCGCCAGCGTGCAAAGAATGCGCGAAGCTATGACGCGCAATCGGCGAATATCACGTTAAGTCCAGCCGCCGACTGCCAATTCGAGGATGGTCCGTTCTAGGCTCTCGGCTGCATCTTGCGCCACAGCCACGAGTCCGCAGTCGGCGTCGTGGACTCGGTACCGATGCCGGCCGAGGCACTGCTCTGGCGCGGCTTGGCGAGGAGGGCCAACGCATAGAGCCCTGCCACGATCAAGAGCAGCGCGCTGATGCCGGTCAGGAAGGTGATCGACTGCAAGATGCCGCCGGTCAGCGCGCCCAGCAGGTTCGCGCCGAGGGCAATGTCCTTGCGCTCGACCTTAGCGAACGAATCGATGAAAATGAGCCCGCTGAAGAGCATGGGTAGCGTCGTCACCAGGCCCACCACGATCGACTTAGTCCAAAACGGCAGGCTCGCGAACGCGGCCAAATCGACAAAGTACAGAGCGATGCACGATCCCAAGAGGCCCGCCGCGGCCAATCCTTGCGGCAAGCGGGGGAAGGAGGCGGCAATTAGGTTCGAGAGCAAAATCATGCACATGATGCCCGACACGATGACCGCGCTGACGAGCCAGGTATTGCCAAGCACCACCGACGCCTTGCTGATGTTCTGCACTTCGAGCAGCAAGAAGGCCG
Organism: Pirellulaceae bacterium; assembly: GCA_033762315.1. Classification (GTDB taxonomy): domain Bacteria; phylum Planctomycetota; class Planctomycetia; order Pirellulales; family Pirellulaceae; genus CAYLLN01. The sequence continues at coordinate 9,750 of JANRLS010000122.1, read as the reverse complement.
CCCCCATGAGGAAAAAGTGCCAGTGCGTGCGGTTCCAGCCGGTGAGCATCACCCGCGTTTCGGCCTGGCTGCAACCATAGGCAACGAGTGCCGCGAGCAGACCGCCGAGAACGAGGTAGAGCGTCGGAATGCTGGGCTGCGGGAGATAGATGTATGGCCAATCGTCGGTGGCGACCCGCGTAGTGTGCGTCAAATCGAGCGGGTCGGCCGCTTGCCAGCGGGAAATTTGCTCGCTCAGCCGCGGATTCGCGGCCAGGGCACCCAAGATCGCCTGCTGATCGCCGGCGACGAACAGCGTTCCTCCCCAGCCGGTCGGCCCCGGCGGAATGCGAAAGGCGAGCGGGACCGCGCCAAAGACCTCGTGCAAACAGCGCGACATGCGATCGGCGATGAACATCCGCGTGGCGTCGAAGCTGAGCACCATCACGCCCCCATCGGCCAGCAAGGTGCGGGCTCGCTCCAGGCTTTCGCGCGTATAGACATAGTGATCGAGCCGCGCGTTCGACATCGACGTGGTCGTATGCGAGTCGAGCAGGCCGAAGATAATCAGGTCGAACTTTTTGCAGGTGGTGGCGAAGTACGAGCGGGCATCGTCGATGACGACCTCGACGTTCGCCGAGTCATACGGCCTTTCGGGATGAAACCGGCGGCCAAACTCGATGATCGCGGGATCGATTTCGACCGCCGTCACTTCCTTCGCGCCGCCGCGCAGCGCCCCTGCCACGTCGTTGCCGGAACCCGCGCCGACGACGAGCACTCGCCCCGGATTCGCGTAGAACGCGGTCGGCACGTCATACTGCGTCAGGCCGACTTGCTCGGGCGATACTCGCGGATTGGCCCGCTGGGCCGCTTCGCGGTTGTCGATGAGCGCCTGGTAGCCGACGTTGTTGACCAGGATGAAATTGGTTCCCTTCCAGTCGTCCGATTGAGCCGGCAAAAAGGTCAGCTTTTGGTACGGAGACCAGGCAACTTCGATCACCCCCGGCTGGCGACCGGCACATGCGGCGAGCAGCACCATTGCGGCCACGGCGGCGAGGCTCCAATTGCGGTCGGCCTGCTGCCAGGCGAGCGCGACCAGTATGACCGCCGCGACGGCGACCCAAACCAGCGGACCGGTCGTCAGGCTGCTCAGGCCGACAAACAGCCAAATCCCCAGCAGGCTCCCCGCGACGTTGACCGAATAGGCCCAAATCGTCGAGGGATGGTCTCCCATCGAGCGGCCGAGCAAGCGGCCCATCGGCAGGAAAATTTCCCACAAGAGCAGCATGATGAAGAAGGTCGCCGCGAGGGCCCACCCCGCGCCGAAGACCGATTTCCAGCTCCAGGCGATGCTCGACTGTCCCCAGATCACCATCCCGCCGATGGCGCTCAGGTTTTCGGTCAGTCGCTCGCCGACGGGACTCAGTAGCGGCACGGCGACCAGCGCGATCACCGCGGCCAGTGCCGCCATTCCCCGCGCCAATCGCACCGGTTGGCGGCAGGTGAAGCAGCCGACACCGAGACCCAAAAAGCAAACAATGAGGACCGTGTTCTGCAAGTATGCGAAGATGCGAATCTCGGTGCCGATCCAGCGAATCAGCATCATTTCGAGGAGGAGGCCCACGACGCTGACGAGGAAGATCGTCCAGGCGGTGCGGGCGGGACTGATGGCGGCGGGGGTGGCGGAGATCATCGGCGGCCCAAGTTGCGCGGTGAGTGAAAGGTCTCACGCAAACATAGGACACGCGCCGCGCTCGTCAGCGCACCGGCACAATCGGGATAATCCGCGCGACCGGTCGCCCGCTCGAAGTGCCGAGCGGGCCGCTTCGCTCCCGTCGCGCGATCCGCTCCGCACGCGCGCTACCAGTGCCGATGGTTGCGATGATGTCCCGGCGCGTGAAAGTCGTAGTGCCCCGGCACCCAGTGGAAGTGGTTGCCGTGGCGCTGGAATCTGCCGGGGTGATAGTGATAGTGGCCGCCGCCGAAGCCGCCGCCACCAAAACCACCTCCGCCGAATCCGCCGCCATATCCAAAACCAGGGTAGAACGACCGCTGGCCGGCATAGCCAAAGCCGGCGGTGTAGCCGCCATAGCCCGCTCCGAACCCGATGCCTTGGGCATGAATATCGAAGGGGTCCGAGGCCGTAGCGGTCGCTGCGTCAACGAGTGACAAAACCGCGACGGTAAACGATCCCAAAATCCAACGCTGCATGATCTTGCCTCCTTGATTTTACTGGGTCGGACAAATCATCCACGCGACATGTTGATTGCAGGTTGCGTGCCAAAATCGCGACTTGTGCCGATTTCACGCGGTAATATCGTTAAACTACCGACAACGTAGCGGCCTGTGACACGCCGCTACCTTTTTGCCGAATGCAGTCATAACGACTGCGCATTGTCGCGATTTTGATTTCAAGATTTGTGGCACGTAAAGGAGCCGAATCAGCCCCCCGTCACTTCCCCGACGATCCGCAATTTCTCGTCGCTCAGGTAGCCGTAGCGGTTGATCCACAACCCGGCCGGGCTGGCCCGCCAAGCGGCCGCGAGGCGATTGCGGAAATCGACGGCCGGACCATATCCATGAGCCAGTGCGAAGACCGGCGTCCGGCCCGCCTCTTGCCCCGCTTGCCGCAACTTACGCTCCATTGCCACAGGGCCAGCCGGATGAGCTTCGTCCGGGCCGGGGTAGTGATACTCTGTCGCCTTGGCGAGGCCCCCATCGTCGGCGATGTCAAAGAACGTCGCGAGCGCCCGGCCAAGCACCGCATCGGATAGTCCACGATTGGCGGCCAGTAGCTCGTCGGCATAAAAACGGAGCATCATGGCCCAGTGCATCGTGTAGAGCTTCACGCACCAACCGCCGACGTCCGTGCCGCTTCGCGAGAAATCGACGCCGGAGGCCAAATTCCACGGCGGCGGAAAGGCATGCGCGATCAGCTCCATCCGCTCGCCCCCGGCGTCATTCATGGTTTTTCGAATGCCGGCAAGCAGCTCGGCCACAAGCGCCGCTTTGAATCGCAGCAATTCAAGCACGCCCGGAAGCCTCGTCAGCCATCGCGCCAATGCATAACGCCCCCCGTCCCCCTCGGTCCACGCCGCGAGGTCGGCATTCGTCAGCTCGCCGTGCAAGTGGCGATAGAGGGCGAGCGTGTCGCGCAGCATCGCGGCAAAATCAAAGCCGAGCCGTTCGGCCGCCGCGCGGGCCGGCGCGCTAAAGTCGAGGAAGAAATCGTCGAGCAAGTACGGAGGATATTCAGGCCAATCGACCCGGATGCCATCGATATGCGGATAGACCCGCACCAGGTCGCGAATCAGAGCGTGCGTGTAGTCGCGGATAGGCTGGCTTGCGAGGCTACCATTTTTCGCGAGCCGGCGTGGCGGCAAGCTGCCATCGGGCAAGCGGGGGCGATCTTCGTCGGTCGGGCCGCCGAACTGCACCCGGTAGCCCGGTGGAATGGCCCCCTGCACCTGCAGATACACCTTCAAGTGCCGCGCCTGGGCCGCGCGAATCGCGTCGGCGATGATGTGCCCATCGCGGCGAGTCAATTCCGTCGGCTCGGCGGGCTGATAGCGCAGGGTCTGGTAGAGGCTCTTATCGGGGACAAAACTTGGCGCGGTCCGGACATACAGCTCCCGCTTTCCCCACAGTGGCCGATCCAGCAGGCGAACGGCCCCCGCCCCGGCATCGTCGGGGGGTTCGCGCTGGCCGGTTTGCTGGTCGGCAACTTCCATGACATACGGCGAGAACGTGACGGCGTTCGCCTTCGCCCGCATCACGAGATTATCGAGCACGCCGTCGATCCCCTCGCTTTGCAGGAATTCGGGGAGCACGGTAATGCCAACCATGCGTGCGGGCATGAGATTCATCCTGACGAGGTCGTGTCTGGGCCGCGAGTTTCCCAGTCCACCGCGGACTGGGGAGCGCGATTCACGAGCAAGCGGAAAATGTCGGGCCGGGCATAGTGGCCGGTCACGTCCAGGTCGAACTTGCCCCGAACGATCTCGGCCGGGTCAATTTCGGCGGTCAGAATCGCCTCGTCGTCGAACTTCGGCCCCGCCAGCAGCTTTCCCAGCGGCGAGGCGATGCAACTGCCGCCCCGAATGAGCAGCTGATTCGGCTCGGCACTCGCCGCACCGGCAAAGTCGGCCGGGCAATCGCGCCGCCGCAACACTTGACACGCCGAGAGGACAAAGCAGCGGCCCTCGCAGGCGATGTGCCGCATCGACGGGGCCCAGGTGTCGCGGTCGTCCACGGTCGGGGCGCAATACAGCTCGATCCCCTGGGCATACATGGCGGTCCGCAACAAGGGCATGTAGTTCTCCCAGCAAATCACCGCGCCGAGCTTGCCGAGCGGAGTCTCGAGAACCGGCAGCGTCGAGCCATCGCCGCACCCCCAGACGACTCGCTCCAAGGCGGTCGGCATCAGTTTGCGATGCCGGCCCAGCAACTCCCCGGTCGGGCTGAAAAACAGCGCCGTGCAGTAGAGCGTTCCGCCGGCGCGCTCGATGACACCGAGCACTAAATGCAGCCGATTTTCGCGCGCGATTTGGCCAATTCGCTCGGTCGCGGGGCCGGGAACGGCAATCGCGCCCTCGAAATATCGGCGGAAATCGTCCCGTCCCTCCGGCGTGCGAATGCCGAGCGTCGTGCCGAAACTTATTCCCTTCGGATAGCCGCCGACGAACGCCTCGGGAAACACCGCCAGCCGCGCCCCGCCGCCAGCCGCGTCCGCCGCCAGATCGCCAAGTTTCTTCAGCGTGCGCTCGGTATCGAGCAGCATCGGCGCGGCCTGCACGACACTGGCAAGAAACGGCCGGCTAGATGGCATGATGAAAACCCCCGTTCGCGAGTGCAACCGGCGCTATTTCGCGGGCAAAGTGCCGACGAAATCGAGCGCCCGCTCGATCCACGCCGCGAGTTGCCGATCTTCCTCCACTCCGTCCGGCTCCACCAGCAGCCACCCCCGCATTGGTCTGCCGGTCACATCGAACGGGCGAACGTGCGGCTCGGCGAGCAAGGCGCTCGCGTCGGCCGGGAGCATCCGCACGATCAGGGCCGTTTTCCAGATTCCGACGCACATGTTCCCGCGCAGCAAGAACGCCAGCCCGCCGAACATTCTTTTCTCGGTGATTCCGCGACGGCCTCGCAACACGTTCCGAACCCGGTCAGCGAGCGATTCACTGAATGCCATGAGCCCACGATAGCTCCCCGCCCGGCCGGCGGCAATTGAGCGGTGGGGGTACACCCGGACGGGTGGTCGTCCTGTGCCATTTATCCCCTCCCGCACACAATTCGAGTCTCCTTTTTCAGTCCGTTTCTTGCTCGCAACTCCTTGTGCCACAATGCCTTGCGTCACATCTTTCAGGGTTATCGCGCAAGGCCCTTTTGATAAGCCAATAAGCTCTCTCGGATCTTTTGGACCACCCTCTTGGGTGCCCCCCGCGACGGTGCCGTAAGGTGGCGCGAGCCGGACATCAACGCTTGCTTTAGCGACAAGAAGCTCACCAAGGCAAAAGAAGCGACTATGCACATTCTAAGCTCCTGGGCTGTCATATACTATACAAAAAACCATTTTGTCAAGAGTCTAGCGCGCGGATTTTATCGTCCACCGCCGCTACGGAAGCGGGTTGCTGTTCACGAGGGAATGCTTTGGGCACCCGCCCCCGCCCGGCTTTCCCGGCGGAAATGGGTGGAGGCGACTTCGAAGTCCACCGGGCCGGAGCCTGCCGGACCTTCAACCGAACTCTTGGCGAGCTTACACTGCTGTTTCCGCCCGCCGAGCCCCGCCTGTTGAGCTTTCATGTCGCGTTCTTCGTCGCTCCCCTACCTGTGGATGCTTTGCGGCGCGGCGTCGTTCACCGTCATGGCCCTGCTGACCGCCGGCCTGCGCGAGCGGTGCGATTGGCAATGGGTCGCCATCGCCCGCAGCGGGCTGGCGATGCTGTTCGCGATTGTCTTGGCGTTGTTTGGCGGCGCGCCGCTCGTGGTTTTTCGCCCCGCTTCGCTCTGGGCCCGCAGCCTGGCGGGCAGTATCAGCCTACTGTGCGGCTTCTATGCCATGACCCACATGCAGCTATCGGAAGTGCTGTCGCTGACCAACATGTTTCCGCTCTGGGTGGCGGTGCTGTCGTGGCCGATGCTCGGGGAGTGGCCGAAATTCGATGTCTGGCCGGCGGCGTTTGTGGGGGTCGTCGGAATGCTGCTCATTTATCAGGTCAACCTGGAGGGGGACAAGATCGCGATGGGGGCGGCCCTGCTCAGCGCGTTCACGAGCGCGATCGCCCTCATTAGCCTGCACAAAGTTCGCGAAATCGACCCGCGGGCGATTGTCGCCCACTTTTCGGGAGTCGCGCTCCTCGGCTGCGTGGTGGCAATGTTCGTCTTTCCGCGCGAGAAGTCGCTCGTGCTCGATTTGCCAACCACGTTGCTGCTCGTCGGCGTTGGGCTCTTCGCGACCATCGGACAGCTATTCCTGACGCTCGCCTTTTCGGCCGGGCCGCCGGCACGCGTATCGGTCGTCATTCTCTCGCAAGTCGGTTTTACGATGCTGGGGGAAATGCTGATCTGGCGGCGCACCTTCGGCTGGCAAACGCTGCTGGGGATCGGTCTCGTCCTCGCACCGACCGCTTGGATGCTGCTCCGCGGGGGCGAACCAGTGCGCGAAATTCCGCTGGAGGAGGCGGGCTGACTTCACGGCTTACGGATGCTATTCTGGGTGGTGCCTCTTCGCACTTTCCGAGGACCAATCCATGCGCATGGTGGTGGCTGTCATTCAGCCGACGAAACTGCGGGCCGTGCAAGAGGCCCTGACGAAGATCGGCGTCGAGCGGATGAGCGTTTGCGACGCCCAAGGCTATGGCCAACAGCTTGGCCAGCGCGGCGAGCCGCGCGGTGGCGGCTCACGCAGCAGTCTGCTGCGAAAAGTGACGCTGGAGATCGCCGTCAACGAGGATTTTCTCGACAAGACCGTCGAGACGATTGCTCAAGTTGCCCGCAGCGGTCCCGATGGCCGCATAGGCGACGGCAAGATTTTCGTCCTGCCGGTCGAAGAGGTGATTCGCCTGAGCGACACCGTCCGCGGGCCGGAGGGCATTTCGTAACCATTTGCGTGATTCGCCAGGGGAGGGCGCGCTGATGTGGCAGAACTTTTTGGCCCGCGCGGGGCTCGGTGCCAGTTGTGCAATTGTCGCGTTTGCCGCGAGCGCGATCTCGGCCGAGCCAAGCTCGTCGGTACCGCTGTATCCGGGGCTGGCCGGCCTGGGACGAAAAGTGACGACGGATTCGGCCGATGCCCAGACCTATTTCAACCAGGGACTGTGCTTTCTCTATGCCTTCAACCACGACGAGGCGATTCGCTCGTTCACCGAAGCGACCCGGCATGATCCCGGTTGCGCGATGGCGTGGTGGGGCATCGCGGTGGCCAATGGTCCGCACATCAATTTTCCGCTCGTCCCTCCCCCGCGAGCGGCGGCCGCCTGGGAGGCGCTAACCAAAGCCCGTGCCGCGGCGGCCAAGGCGAATCCCCTTGAACGCGAGCTAATCGAAGCGCTGGCCGCCCGTTACGCCGAACCGCAGCCGGAAGATCGCAAACCCTTGGACGAAGCGTATGCCGCGGCGATGCGCAAGGTTTGGAAGGCTCATCCCACCGATGCGGATGTCGGCGCGCTCTTTTCCGAAGCGCTGATGGACCTGCGCCCGTGGGATTTGTGGCTCCCGACGGGAGAGGCACAGCCCGGAACGGACGAGGTCGTCGCGACACTTGAAGCCGTTTTGACACAGTCGCCGAATCATCCACTGGCGCTGCACCTCTACATTCATGCGGTCGAGGCCTCGCCCCATCCCGAAAAGGCGCTCGCCCCAGCCGACCGTCTCCGCGAGTTGCAGCCCGGCCTGGGACATTTGGTTCACATGCCCTCGCATATCGACGTGCGAACGGGACGCTGGCTGGCGGCGATCGAGGCCAACGCCAAGGCGATTGCCGCCGACCGGGCTTATCGCGCGAAGTCGTCGCGGCAAGGCTTCTACGAAATCTACATGGCCCACAACCACCACATGCTCGCCTTTGCCGCCATGATGCGCGGTCAAAGCAAGCTGGCCATTTCCTCCATCTATGAAATGACCGACGCGATGCCGGCCGAGTGGATCAAGGAAAATCCCGCGCTGGCTGATGGTTTTCTCGCCATGCCGCTGGAGGTGCTGGTTCGCTTCGGTAAATGGGACGAAGTGCTCGCCGCGCCGGAGCCCGCCGCCGAGTTGCCGCTGGGGCGGGCCCTGCGCCACTGTGCCCGTGGCATCGCGCTGGCGGCCAAGGGGGATGTCGCCGGGGCCGAGGTCGAGCAGCAAGCTTTCTTGGCGGCGAAAAAGGCCATGCCGGAAGAGGCATTCATCGGGAACAACAAGGGGGCCGAGGTTCTGGGGGTGGCCGAGCATCTGCTGGCGGGAGAGATCCTGGTCCGCGCGCGCAAACTCGACGATGGCCTCGCCGAGCTGCGTCTGGCCGTCAAGCTGGAAGACGCTCTCCGGTATTCCGAGCCCCCCGATTGGATTCATCCCGTGCGGCACGCGCTGGGGGCGACGCTGCTCGCGCACGGTAAGGCCGCCGAAGCGGAGCGGGTTTATCGCGAGGATTTGGCTCGCCTGCCCCACAACGGCTGGTCGCTGTTTGGCCTCGCCAAAAGCCTCGAAATGCAGGGAAAAAACGATGCGGCCAAGAAAGCGTCCGCCCAGTTTGAAGCGGCCTGGCGCGACGCCGATGTGAAGATCAACTCGTCTTGCTTCTGCCAGCCGGGGCGATAAGTTCTCGGATTAGCGCAGATAATGCTTGCCGAACTGGGCCTCGAATTCGACGATTACCTGGCGCAGGCGCTCGTCGAGCAAGGCCAGGCAAGGCTCGCGAATTTCGTCCGGCACACCGCCGTAATAAGCCTCCGCGATGCCACCGGCGATGGCGGCCATCGTGTCGGCGTCGCCGCCGAGCGAGATAGCGTTGCGAATCGCGTCTTCGTAATCCTCCGACTCGAGGAAGGCGACAATTGACTGCGGCACCGAGCCCTGGCACGAAATGTCGAATTCGTAGTCGTCGCGAATGTCGTCGAGCGAATCTCCCAGGTAGTAGCCGAACTCCTGCTCCAGATATTGGCGGATGTCTTCCTGGTCGCTGTCGCCGCTCCAGGCGAGAAACACGGCCGACGCGACCGCCTCCGCTCCGCGAATTCCTTCCGGATGGCTGTGCGTGACCCGGGCGCTTGCGCGGGCCTCTTCGCGCACCGCCTCGATGTTCCCCAGCGCAAGCCCAACCGGGCTGACGCGCATCGCCGAGCCGTTCCCCCAACTCTTGTAGGGCTTGCGGCGAAAACGCTCGGCCCAATTGGCGAAGTCGTCTCCAAAGCCGGCGGCGGGATAGCCGTGATAATAGTCGTGAAACAGCTCGACATAATCGCCGCCGGAGGTCATCTTCTCGGCCACCGCGACGGTCAGCACCGTGTCGTCGGTGAAGCGGCTATCGGCGGCGAACAGGGGGAAGTGCTTGGTTTTGGTTCCCGTCCCTTCGTGAATCGAGCCGATAATGTCGCCGGCAATGGCCCCCATCATCGCAGCGGTCCCTAATAGGCTAGCAAATCGGCGACTTGCTGGGGAGTCAGGTCTTGCAGCAAGAGATCGGGCATGAGCGACTTTCGCTGTGGGGTAAACCGCTCGACGTTCGCCGCCGCGATCGTCACTTCCTTGCCATCCGCCTGGCGCAGGACAATCTCGGCTTCCGTTCGGCGAATG
>JANRLS010000121.1:0-35282 GCA_033762315.1 Pirellulaceae bacterium | reverse complement strand
GGCCAGCATGTCGCGCAGCACCTGCGTCTCTTCGCCGCGCACTTCGCTCGCTCCGACCCGCCCCAGCTTGGGACTATAGAGAAACTTGCGTTGCGTGGCCGTGCGAACCGTCATGTTCGCCCCGAACGGCAGGCGATGCGGATTGAACTCGTGAATTTCCGGCCCCAGCTGCCGAGCGGCGAAGGCGGCGTGAACGAACTCCCAATTATCGAGCAGCCACTGTGGTGGCGGCTGCGTGAACCAAGGCTCGATCGGCCCGCCGAAAAACGAATGCCCAGGATTCGCCTTCGCCGCGGCGACCGTTTCGGCCAGCCAGCGGCGATCGACCAGCACGTCGTCGTCGGTCCACAGAATCAGCTCGCCGCGAGCTTGCTCCGTGGCGGTATTCAAGGCGTGCGACTTCCCTTGCCGCTCCTCATAGATCCGTTTGAGCGGCAAGCCGCCAGCGTGCTTGTGCAGGATTTCGTCGGTCTGGTCGGTGCAGCGATTATTGACGACCAGCAGTTCCCAGCTGACGCCGGTTGGAATTTCGAGCTGCCGCAGCTGAGCCAATGTCTGGTCGAGCAATTCGGCTCGGTTCCAGGTGCAGATTCCGACAGTGACGTGCATGCCAGCATTCCCTTGCAAGCGTGGGCGACAAAACGGGCCGGATACTCCCATTTCGCGCTCAGCCAGGCAAGGGGGATTCGGGGCAATCCCCGACCATAAGGCTTAGCGCCCTTGATAGACATGAATCCCCTTAAATGGCGGCATGATTCGGTGCATTACGACCGGAGCGCGGCGGCTATGCACGACATGCCCCTGTCCATCGGACCATTGTCCACGGCGGGCGGCTTGGGCGGCCAGAGGAAGGACCAATAGCAGCAGGACGGCGATGGCGATCGTCTTCATGGGTTTGGATGGGGTTCGGAAAGTGATTGACTCGTGATTTCGCCATCGGCATGGGCTGAACGCATTATTCACGCCTGGAGAAACCTTGCGGTCTGGGGCGATCTTGCCAATGAATTGGTAGCGATCAAGCGGCTTCGCCAAGCCCCACCCGGGCCTGGCGAATTTCACTGCGGACCGCCGGCCGAACGCTGCTGGTCGCGCAGTTGGCTGACGAGCTGCAGGTTTTGCACCGCCAGCGGGAACTTCGGATCAACGGCCAAGGCGCGGCGATAATGGGCAATCGCCCGGTCGAATTCACCCAGCCGAGCGAGCTGATTTGCCAGGTTCGTATGGGCCTCGACATAGTCCGGGTTCAGCGCCAGGGCCTTCTCGAGCAGCGGAATGCCACGGCGGGGATCGTCGCGCGAGAGCATGGCCCCCAGGTTGTTATATGCCTCGCTATAGTCCGGCTGGAGGCGAATTGCCTCGCGATAGTGGGCCTCGGCGGCGGCGGGATCGCTTTCGCGCAGAAGTCGGCCCAAATTGAGATGGGGATTAGCAAACCGAGGATCGATTCGGATTGCCTCTTGATACGCCCACAAGGCATCGGCGGGACGCCCCATCCGGAAGTAGATCAGGCCTAAATTGTTATGCACCTTGGGCATGTTCGGATCGATCTTCAGCGCTTCCGAAAGTGCCGCTAACGCTCCAGATAAATCCCCTTCATCCAGCCGCGCGAGCCCCAGGTTGGTGAAGCCCCGTGCATTGTGCGGTGCTTTGCGCACCACATCCTCCCAAAATACTCGGCGACTGGCGTACACCTTGTTTCGCTGATGGGTGGTGGTCCCCAACGCGACCGCGATAGCCAGACCCGCGGCGACCAGACCGTATTTTGGCACCATAATTCCGCTGGGCGACCACAACCGTTTGACCAGCCAAAAACTCCCCACGACCACGCTGGTAGCCACCACCGCCAGCGGCAGATACATCCGATGCTCGTTGGCCGCGTCGAGCACCGGCAAGATGCTGGATGTCGGAGCGAGGATCAGCAGGAAACTCCCCCCCAGAAAACCGACGGCATTGCGCCGCACAAGGCCCCACGCAGCCAGAGCCATCAGCATCGCAACGGCCGCGCCCGGCGCAGCGATAGCGAGCAGGCCCTTCGCGGGTGGCCATTTCAAGTCCACGCACTGACCCACCGGCCAAAAGCATAGCTGCAGGTAGTGAACAAGGACTCCAGGTTGGGTGAGGGCGTACTCCCCCATGGACAGCCGCGCGGAATTGAGCTCGGCATATTTGCCCCGTTCGCTGAGCAGCACGGTCGCCAGCACGAACCAAGTGCTGGCGAGGGCGAGATAGAACCCCCACCGCTTGCGAAGCGGTTCCCGCCAGCCATCGGCAAGGAAGATGGCATCGTACAAATACACCACTAGCGGCGCGACGACCATCACCTCTTTCGACCCCATGCCAAGCGCGCAACTGGCCAATGCGCCGGCGAGCCACCAACGCGAATTTTGCGATTCGATACCGCGGATCGCGCAATACAGCGTGAGCAAGAAGAAGAAACCCATCAGCGACTCGATTCGCTGATAGACATAGGTGACTGCTTGCGTTTGCAGCGGATGGACCAGCCATAGGAGCGCAACGAATATCGCCAGCCAGGTGGCTGACTCCGCGAAGATCCGTCCCGATTTTTCCCGCGCCAAGGTGCGCCGCACGACTCCCATGAGCAAGCACGCCGACCCGAGGTGGATCGACAAGTTGACGAGGTGATAGCTGAAGAGGTTGCTGCCCGAAAGGGCGTAGTTCAGCGCAAAAGTCCAGTAGGGCACCGGCCGGACCGGAAATTCCTTGGATCGCGATAGGGCCTGCCACGGGGGCCAAAGCTGGCGAATTGCCGGGTTCTCTTGGATTTCCCCGAGATCGTCAAACACCAACACGCCCTGAAAGCTGTTCGCATAGGCGGCGACTCCCGCCACCACGAGGATCGCGGCCCCCCACCAGACTTCCATTTTCGCGGAGCTTGATGCTTCGGTCGCGGAGCGTTGGCGTTGCTTGGACTTGAGCTTGCCCATGCGAAGATCGAGCACCAACGTGCGCGAGGGAGATGTTGAAAGCCCCTCAATGTACTAACCTCAACGCCCCCGCGCGCGATCTCAACCAAAGCTTCATATCTTTTAAGCCCTCCAGACAGCCGCTCGGCGTAATTTTCTAGCATCCCTAAGTCCTGGCGGGAAAATGACTTGCGGCCCGCCCTGCTAAGAACATTCCGGGCCTGCTAGAATCGGGCCGCGACATGCTTCGTGTTTCGTCAACCTCACTCGCGCACTTCCATGCCCACGATTCAGCCCTTTCGCGGACTTCGCTACGACCTCGGCCACGTCGGCTCGCTCAGCGATGTGGTGACGCCGCCCTATGACGTCATCTCCCCCGCCTTTCAGGATGATCTGTACAAAAAACACCCAGCCAACTTCATCCGGCTGGAGCTCAATCGCGACGAGCCAGGCGACACCGAGCAGAGCGGAAAATACGCCCGGGCGGCTCGCTTTCTGAAGCAGTGGCGGCAAGAGGGGGTGATGCAGGTCGATCCCGATCCGGCCCTGTATGTCTATCACCAGACCTTTCCATCCGAGGGGCAAACCTTCACCCGCCGCGGCTTCATGGGGCGCGTGCGGCTGGAGCGGTTCGGTGAGGGGAAGATTTATCCTCACGAAGAGACTCACTCTGGCCCCAAGGCCGACCGGCTGCTGCTGACGAAAGCCTGCAAGGCGAATTTGAGTCAGATTTTCGGGCTTTATCCCGATCCGCAAAACGTCGCCCAAAATCTGCTGGAGGATGCGGTCGCCGGGCAGACGCCCTTGGAGGCGACCGATCATCTGGGGGTCGTCCACCGGATGTGGCCTGTCACCGATGTGCGGGTCATCGGCGAAGTGGCGGCGGTGCTCGATCCCAAGCCGCTCTTCATTGCCGATGGGCACCACCGCTACGAAACGGCCTGCAACTACCGAGATTTTTCGGCCCAGCAAGGCCCGCTCGACGCGGAACACCCGGCCAACTTCGTGCTGACGCAGTGCGTGAGCATGAACGATCCCGGCCTGTTGGTGCTCCCGACGCATCGCCTCTTTCGCGGCGTGAAGCCCATGAGGTCTGAGGAGCTACAGGCCAAGCTCCGCGAATGCTTCGCCGTGCAGACGATCGGCAAGGGAACCGGCCTTGCCGCCTCCGCGTGGGGAACCATCGCGGGTGCCGGCCATCAGAACCAACTCGCCTTCTACACGGCCGAGGACGACACCTGGACCCTCGCCACGCTCGGCCTTGTCGGTGCCGGTCGCATGGCGCAACTCGCTGCCGACCATAGCGGCGATTGGCAAAGTCTGGGCGTTTCGATCCTGCATCGGCTGGTGATGGAGACCCTGCTCGGCCTGAAGGAGCTTCCCAAGCCGATGTACGTCCACTCGGTTCACGAAGTGATCGAGAACCTGCAAAAAGGAGACGCGGTCGGCCGCGACGCTACGGGCCAGATGGGGGCCGGCGGCCGCTTTGAGTTGGCCGCACTCGTGATGCCCGCCACCGTCGATCACGTCCGCGCCATCAGCGAGCATGGCGAGCGAATGCCCGCCAAGAGCACCTACTTCTATCCCAAGCTGCTCGGCGGCATGGTGGTGCATTTGCTGGAGTAGCTACCCTCGCGTGGTATAATTCTGGAGGTTGGTCGAGCTTCGTCCGGTGATCTCATGACATTGACTGTTGCTCCTAGTCCCGTTCCGATCCGTTTGGATGCTGGCGGCACTTATCGTGTCGGCGCGACGCGCGTGACGCTGCACACGGTCGTTTCCGCATTCAACGGAGGAAGCTCGGCTGAGCAGATCGTTCGACTGTATCCAACTCTGGCACTGCGTGATGTTTATGGCGTGATCAATTTTTATCTCAGCCAGAAATCCGAGGTCGACGCCTACTTGGCGGAACTGGAGCGAGAAGCAGGGAGGTTGCGGGTTGAGATTGAGTCACAGCCCCAGAACCGGTTGCTGCGCGAGAAATTGCTCGCCCGTCGAACCCCGCAGCAGTAATCCTCATGCTTTCGTTTCTCTTCGACGAGGACTTTCGCGGCGCAATCGTTACTGGCTTACAGGCGCACTATCCTCAAATTGAGATTCTGCGAGTCGTGGACATTGGCTTGGCGGGTAGCGATGATGACGTTTTGCTGGAATGGGCAGCGACCGAAGGGCATGTCTTGGTGAGCCACGACGTCAACACCATGTCGGATTCTGCCAACCGTCGCCTCGTACTGGGACTTCCTATTTCCGGCCTGATTCTGGCATCACAATCGTTGTCCATCGCCACGACAATTCATGACCTTGGATTTGCTGCCTCCGTTTGCATGCCTGATGAATTGGAGAACTCCATCCTCTGGTTGCCCCTGTAACACGGCCTGTCAACCTGCGCGTTTCACGTGAAACAGGCAAGCTGCTCCGGTCGTTTGTTCCACGTGAAACCTCCGGCCACATCATTTCATTTCCCTAGCCCCTAGCCCCTAGCCCCTAGCCCCTAGCCCCCAGCCCCTTCCTTCCGAAACCCGCATTCCGCACTTGTGCGTCCGCAGGTATCATCCCGCGCCACTTGTCTCGGGAGGGCGGAACTTGGTTCGGGTGCTGTGCGTCGCAAACCAGAAGGGCGGGGTCGGCAAAACGACCACCGCCATCAACCTGGCTGCCGGTCTGGCCAAGGCCGGCCAGCGGACGCTCGTCATCGACCTCGATCCGCAGTGCAACGCCACCACCGGCCTCGGCCACCAGCCGGCCGCTCGCCATGCCCTCGTCGAACGCAGCCCCCTTGCCGATGCCGTGCTAGCATCCGCCATTGAGGGCCTCAGCCTCCTTCCCGGCAGCCGCAGCTTTCAGGATGTCGATGCCCTCGCAAGAGCCGACGAAACGCAGGCCGACCTGCTCAGGCAACACTTGCTGGGCGAACTCGCTGGGTACGACTTCGTCCTGATCGATTGCCCGCCGTCGCTGGGCACGCTCACGCAAACCGCGCTTTCCGCCTCGACTGAGGTGCTGATGCCGATCCAGTGCGAGTATTTTGCGATGGAGGGGCTGACGCAGATGATCCAGGTCATCAAGAGCGTAATGAAGCGATTTCCGGGCCGATTGGAGTTCGGCGGAATCCTGCTCACCATGTATGATGCGACGCTCGAACTGACCCACGAGGTCGATGCCGAGGTCCGCGACTTTTTCGGCGACATCGTGTTTCGATCGATCATTCCCCGCGACGTGGCCGCGGCTGAGGCCCCTAGCCACGGCCAAAGCGTGATGGATTACGCTCCCCGCTCGCGCGCGACGCGAGCCTACATCGAACTTTGCATGGAGGTGCTTGAACGATGAGTAAAGAACGACGACTCGGTCGCGGCCTGGCCGCTTTGCTCGGCACGCCGCTCGAAGCTGACGTGGCGGAGGGCACACTAACCCGTAGCGATCGCGAAGGTCACACACCAACCCGAAGCGTCAGCGAGGGAGAGTCGCTTGCATACAAGCCCGAAGCGCAAGCGAGGGGTCTGGATGATAGCGCTTTGGCGAACACTGCTAGCACTCCGCTCCTCGCCAACCAATCGACCCCCGACACTGGCGGCCTGCTGCAATTGCCTGTCGGCGAGATCGAGGAGAATCCGTTTCAACCCCGCCGCGACTTCAGCGATGCCGAGATCGTCTCGTTGGCCGAGAGTCTCAAGGAGCACGACATGCTCCAGCCGATCCTCGTCCGCCGGGTACACGGCCGCTTTCAGCTCATCAGTGGCGAACGCCGCCTGCGGGCTGCTCGCCATGCCGGTTGGACGACGATTCCGGCTCGCATTCGCGAGGCGGACGACCGCCTGGTCGCGGAGCTCGCGATCGTCGAGAACTTGCAACGTAAGGACCTAAACCCGGTCGAGAAGGCACTGTCGTTCAAACGCTACGTCGATGAGCACCGCTGCACGCAGGATGATCTGGCCCGCCGCCTGAAGATCGACCGCTCGACCATCGCCAACCTGATGCGCCTCTTGGAACTGCCGCCGAGTATTCTCGATGGCCTACGCAAAGGCGCCATCACCGCCGGCCACGCCCGCGCCCTGTTGCCGCTGGGAGACGAGCACGAGCAGGTGGCCTTTGCCCGCCGGATCGAATCCGAGGGGCTGAGCGTCCGCGACATCGAGCGCCTCGTCGCCACCAAGCTGGGGGACGACCAGCCCTCCGCCGAAATCCTTCCCGGCCCCGGCAAAAGGAAGCGAACCACCAGCGAGCAAATCGCCTCCTTGGAACAGGAGTTCCGCCACGCCCTGGGCACCAAGGTCGAAATCAAAGCCAACGCCCGCGGTCGCGGCAAGCTCATCATCCATTTCGCCGATCACGACGCCTTCGACCACCTCCGCGAGCACCTCACCGGCACCGCGCCGCCGACCACCAAACGCAAAAGTGCTTGAAGGCCTGGTCATGGTTCCTTGGTCATTTGTCATTCCTTTGGTCGTCCAACTCTCACTGGTGGTTGACAACGGCCAAGTGACCAATGACAAAGGACGAAAGACATTCCGGGGTGTAGCACAGCCTGGCTAGTGCGCTTGGTTTGGGACCAAGAGGTCGCAGGTTCAAATCCTGTCACCCCGACTTTTCAGTGGACCGGCGGGGGAATCGACTATTTCAGCTCCTTGTCGGTGCGGAAGGGGAGGGCGGGGAGGCCGTCGGCGTTGAAGAGGTTGGCCCAGGTCCGTTTGTTCGACCAGGCGTAGCGCAGGTGGGCGGGTTTGGGAACTTCGGGGCTGGAGACGACAACCGAGTCGCCGTCGATTTGGGCCTGGCCCCAGTGGAACTTGCCGTCGTCGCCGGCAATGGCGAAGCCTTGCAGCTTGTCACCGTGCCGCGTGGCGAGCCCCTGGCCGACATGCGTGAACTTGACGCGCAGCTTATTCCCCTCGACCGCGTGCGAGGCATAGACCGGGCCGTAATATTCGACCGGTTTTTGATAGGTCATGCCGAGGGCGACCGCGGCGGCGCGGCGGCCATAGCCCGATTTGTTGACGGGGTGGACGCCGGGGCCGAGGTCGCTGCTGATCGCCATGCCGACGTGGGGATAGGTCATGATGCGGACGTGTGTTTCGACATAGGCCCCGTCGGCCGGCACCTGCGCGGGGAGCGCGGCGAACGGCTCGGCGTGCGAGGTGATCGGGTTCCCCGTATCCCAAGCACAGCCGCCGCCGCTGGGCTTTTGGACATAGATGAAGGCGAAATCGCGCCCCCATTCGTGCCGCCAGCCCCGAATGAGCGCGCCCATGAGGGTGTATTGATCGACGCCGCCGATGGCGGTGCCGCTTTCGCCCTGATCCCAGAGCACGCCGCGAACGGCATAGCCGACGAGGGGGCGGATGTGGGCCTCGTAGAGATAGCCGGGCTTTTGGTTGCCGCGAGTCAGACCCGGCTTGATCGGAGCTTCGGGTTTGCGGGGCTCGGGCTTGCCGGCGGCCTTCGCTTCGGCAGCGGCCTTTTCCCAGGCGGGCAACTCGGTGGATTCGTAGCGCTTGAGCGCGGCGTCGTACGACTTGGCATATTCGGCGATGAGGGCCTGGCAGGGGGCATCCTCCGCCAGCGACCGCTCGCTGAGCCACGCGCCGGACGGAGTTCCGCCAACCGCGCCGACCAATAGGCCGACGGGAACATCGAGCTCCTTTTGCAAGGTCTGGCCAAAGGCAAACAGGATTGCCGAGAAGCCATCGATATTTTGCGGCGTCGCCACTTGCCAGTTTCCGTTGGCCCGGCCGAGGCGAATTTGCGGATAGGGCCCGCCATCGCGCAGCCGGGCGAGCTCCGCGTCGTTCACCGCGTAGCTTCGCGTCGCTCCTTGCATGTTCGATTGACCGGAGCCGACCCACACTTCGCCGACGAGCACATCCTGGAGCGTCAGCATGTTCTTGCCCGCGACCGTCAGTTCGCCCGGCTGGCCGACCTGGAGCGGATCGAGCTCGACGCGCCATTTGCCATCGGCTCCGGCAGTCGTCGATTTCTCTTGATCACGAAACCGGACGGTCACTTTTTCGCCGGCGGCAGCGGTTCCCCAAATCGGCACCTGCGTTTCGCGCTGCAAAACCAGGTGGTCGCTGAAAAACGGCGGCAGCTTGACATCGGCGTGGGCTGCGGCGGCCAACAGAAGCGGGGCGAAGAGGGACATCGTCGCGGACAATCGCATGGAGTAGCTCCGATGGAAAGGATGGATCGGTAGGGGTGGATTTGTGGTTCGCTACCTATTAGCACTTGGCGGCGTGGCGGATGCAAGTCTGCCGGATCGCCGATGCAGTTGCGAGCCGTGAATGCGCTGCCGCCTGTTCGTCGCGCTGCCTCCCGCGCCGGGCAGGCAACCAGGCCGAGCGATTTGCCTTTTGCTGCCGCCGCTTATGGCCGCGATTCGCCGTGCGTGCCGGCGAGCCGAATCGTAACTGCCAATCTATCAACGACTTGCGCGCTTATTGGCCAGGTGAATTGCCGCGACGTTACTATAGTTACAAGACTTTTAATAAGCGGATGGGGTGGTGTGCCCAGGTGGGCCAGTCGCCGCTAAACCCTGACCAAAGCGCCCCTTCCTTCGCTGAACAAGCCGGGCCGCTGGGGCACGAATTAAGCCGTCTCAGCCCCTCGATTGCCGTCCCGCGACTGCTGCGATTGCCCAGGGACGAGCGCCGCAGCGGGTCTGTCTTCCTGGGCGCTATATTACTACACAAATTAACATTTGTCAAGAGTCTGGTTCGCGGAATTTTTGGACTCCGTGCCGGCACGATGCTGGGCGCGGTCTCTGGGGAGATGCCTCGCGTTACCCGGCCATTCGCCGCGTTCAGGCGAGATTGAGTGGGAGAGGGACCGCGACCACTGGTCGCGGCTTTGGTTCGCGGAGAGTGCCGGGGATGTGGCTGCTGGCGGAGCCCGTTTTACGGAACGGCTTCGGTGGGGGCTTCCGTGGTGGGCATGTCTTCGGCGTCCAACTCCCATTGGCCGGCTTTGGTTTTCAATTGGGCGGCGATGATTTCGTCGAGAACGGTTACAACCCGGATGGTGCCGCTGCCGCGAGGTCCGCGGACATCGAACACCATTTCGTATTCGTCGTCGGCGATCCCCGCCGCCAGGTTCGGTTGGCAGCTATCGATGCCCCCCAGGTGCTCGACCACCAGCGGGTGCTGGCCAAATTCGGCGACGACCTGCTCGGCCACATCCCGCTGCGATTCCTGCATGGCCCAAATGCCCAGCCCGCCGCAAGCCCCGCAGCACAACAAGCCGCACACCCCCAGCGTGCCAAAAATCGCCAGCAAGATTTTGCCCGTTGCGCTGGGGGGTGGCGGCTGGTGGGTTTGCGGCGCGGTGAAGGGGGAGTAGGGGTTGCTCATGGTTCAGCCGCGAAAGCCGATTTTGGGTTTGGATGGAGCGGGGGGTGGAGCCATCAACTGCCTGATGGCGGTCATCAGCGACAGGATGGATTGATCGTGATCGCCCAGCTTACGTTCCAACTCGGCAAGCTTGACCGCCAAATCCTTGTGCGTCGTGATTAGCTGGCGCAGCTTGACGAACGCTCGCACCACGAACACGCTCACGTCAACCGCCCGCGGCGAATTCAGCACGCTGGCGGCCATGATCGCGCCATGCTCGGTGAAGGCCTGGGGGAGCGAGTTCGCAAACTTCAAGCGACTCAGATGGGGAAAGTTTAGGACGACTTCGGCTCGCTCCTTGGCCGTCAAACGAAACATGAAGTCGCCAGGAAATCGATCCACGTTGCGGCGAACTTGCTCGTTCAGGCGACGCGTCGTCACACCGTACAGGTCCGCCAGATCAGCGTCCAGCAAAACCCGTTGTTCTCGCAGCAGGAGAATCCGCGGCTCGATTTGGTCCACGAGGATCAAACTGGAAGATGCCATCCCACTAACTGACATTAACGAACTGGTAACCATTTGTGACCAGTTCCGAGGTGGTCGCAATTTGCGACCACCTCGCCCTAAACTCTTTGCGACATTTGTGGTTGCGCTCTACTGAGGTGGTCGCAATTTGCGACAACTTAAAACTTGTTCACTACCACTTGAGGTTAGCTTGACTCCGGCAAGTGGTGCCAAATTGGCACCACTTGATTTCAGTTCATTTTCAGGTCCGACCCTCGCAAGAAGGATATCACAATCTGTGACATCCCCCAAACTAGCGACTTCATCTAATACCGGTAATGCTCCGGCTTATACGGCCCTTCGACGGGGATGTGCAGGTAGTCGGCTTGGGCTTTGGTGAGCTTGGTCAGCTTGACGCCGATGTGCTCCAGGTGCAGGCGGGCGACTTCTTCGTCCAGCTTTTTGGGGAGGCGATAGAGGCCGATTTCGTACTTGTCGCTGTTTTGCCAGAGATCGAGTTGCGCCAGCACCTGGTTGGTGAAGCTGTTGCTCATCACAAACGAGGGGTGGCCCGTTGCGCAGCCCAGGTTCACCAGCCGGCCTTGCGCCAGAAGGAGCACGCTGCGGCCGGTGTCTTTGAAGGTGTAGCGATCAACCGCACCGAGATCGCTCGGCTTGATGTTCATCTTTTTCGCCTTGCCGGCCTTCACCTGGGCTTCGAGCCAGGCGACATCGATTTCGATGTCGAAGTGGCCGATGTTGCAGATGACGGCGTCGTTTTTCATCTGGGCGATGTGCTCGCCTTTGATGATGTCGCAGCAGCCGGTGGTGGTGACGAAGATGTTGCCTTGCGAGGCGGCTTCTTCCATCGTGGTGACCTCGAACCCTTCCATCGCCGCTTGCAGGGCGTTGATCGGGTCGATTTCGGTGACGATCACGCGGCCGCCGTAGCTGCGCATGCTGTGGGCGCACCCCTTGCCGACATCGCCATAGCCGGCGACGACCACCACCTTGCCGGCGATCATCACGTCGGTCGCCCGCTTAATGCCGTCGGCCAGCGATTCGCGACAGCCGTAGAGGTTGTCGAACTTGCTTTTGGTGACGGAATCGTTGACGTTGATGGCCGGCAGCTTGAGCGTGCCAGCTTCCAGACGTTGAGCCAGGCGATGGACGCCGGTGGTTGTCTCTTCGGAGAGTCCCTTGATGCCGCTGATCAGCTCGGGGTATTTATCGAAGACCATGTTGGTGAGGTCGCCGCCGTCGTCGAGAATCAGGTTCAGCGGCTGGCCGTCGGGAAAGAACAACGTCTGCTCGATGCACCAATCGAATTCCTCGTTCGTCATTCCCTTCCAGGCATAAACGGGGATGTCTTTGGCGGCGATGGCGGCCGCGGCTTCGTCCTGCGTGCTGAAGATGTTGCACGAGCTCCAGGTGACTTGGGCACCCAGCTCGACGAGGGTCTCGATCAGCACGGCCGTTTCGACCGTCATGTGCAGGCAGCCGGCAATGCGGGCCCCGGTCAGCGGCTTCGACTGGCCGTATTTCTTGCGCAGGGCCATGAGGCCGGGCATTTCGTTTTCGGCCAGCATGATTTTTTTGCGGCCGAGATCGGCGAGCGACAGATCCTTGACCTTGTAGGGCAGACGCTTTTCAGTGAGGGTGGACACGCGCAACTCCTTGTGTAGGGCAGGTTTATGTCCCGCCGGTAGCTGTTTGAGGCGGCCCCTGCCGCAGAATCTGATGACAGCCGTTCAACCGCAAAATCCTAAGCCGATTCAACGGGGATTGGTAGGCCACCCCCTGATGGTGGAGGTGCGGCGACGTGGGCTAGAGGCCCAGCCAGTTCGTCAGCCCCAGGCGGAAGAGAATCCAGAGGGCGGAGAGAGCTTCGTGGCGGTTGATCTTCGATTGGCCCCGCTCGCGGTCGGCAAACAGAATCGGCACCTCCACCATCCGTGCATCGAGCCGCTTCAGCCGCCACAAAATCTCTTCTTGAAACGAATAGCCGCGACTCTTGATTTGCGTCGGATCGAGCTTTTCGAGCAGCGCGGTGCGGTAGCAGCGAAAAGCTCCGCTGGTATCGCGCGGCGCGAGACCCAGTAGCAGCCGGGCATAGGTATTGACGGCCCAGCTCATCAGCCGACGACCGAGCGGCCAGTTTTGCACGCCGCCGCCGGGGCAATATCGCGAGCCGATGACCACGTCGGCCCCTTCGGCTGCCGCCAGCATGGCGGGGATGTGCCGCGGATGGTGGCTGAAATCGGCATCCATGTTGAGGACGAGGTCGAATTCGTGGTCGCGGGCATATTGCATCGCCGCGAGGGTGGCGGTTCCCAGGCCGAGCTTGCCGGCCCGATGCAGGCAGTGCAGTCGTGGTTCGTCGCTGGCCCGTTCGTCGCACCATTGGCCGGTGCCGTCCGGGCTGTTGTCGTCGATGACCAGAATCTCAACACTTGGCACTTGCTGGAGTATTTCCGCCACCAGGTCCGGCAGGTTCTCGCGCTCGTTATAGGTCGCGATCGTTACCAGCGTGCGCGGCGCGCCGTCGCGGGGGGAATCTTGCACGGTTTCAGCCGGGAGCAGCGCGGGCATGGCGAGTGGCAAAAGGAGGCGTAAAGCCTGATGGGTAGTGGCAACTCAATTCTACCGCGCGGCGGCAACCGCGACGGGTGGCCGTTGATGACGGGCGTAGCGATGGTGCCGATCTTGCCGGCGGTTTCGGTGTAAGATCGACATCGCGACCTCTCGCCCTCCCCGGTGATCGTCCCCATGCCACTCCCCCATTCCGCAGCACGCAATCCGCAATCCGCAATCGGCCTGATCTTGGGCATCATCGCGCTGGCCGCGCCTGCCGCCGCTCAGGAAAATCCTTTCGCGGCCGGTGTGCGGACGACGCCGTGGCTCAGTCCAGCCGATGAGCAAAAGCAGTTTCAGTTACCGCCGGGCTTCGAGATCAATCTCGTCGCCGCCGAGCCGGAGATTCAAAAGCCGCTCAACATGGCGTTTGACGAGCGGGGACGAATCTGGCTGACAAACTCCGTCGAGTATCCGTATGCTGCCCCGCCCGACCGGCCGGGGAAGGACACGATCAAGGTCCTGGAGGATGCCGACGGCGACGGCACATTCGAGAAGGTCACCACGTTCGCCGACGGCCTCAACATCCCGATCGGCATCTATCCATGGAAAGGGGGCTGCGTTGCGTTCAGCATTCCCAACATCTGGCACCTGGAGGATACCGACGGCGACGGCACCTGCGACAAGCGGACCGTCCTGTATGGCCCGTTCGATACCAGCCGCGACACGCACGGCATGTGCAACGCCTTCCGCCGGGGCTTCGACGGCTGGGTCTATGCCTGCCACGGCTTCAACAACGACAGCCGCGTGAAAGGGAAGGACGGCCACGAGGTCCATCTGCAAAGCGGCAATACGTTCCGCTTTAAGCTCGACGGCAGCCGGATCGAGCACTTCACGCACGGGCAGGTGAACCCGTTCGGCATGTGCATGGACCATCTCTTCAACATTTTCACGGCCGATTGCCACAGCAAGCCGATTTATCAACTGCTGCGAGGCGGCTGCTACCCGAGTTTTGGCAAGGCTCACGACGGGCTGGGCTTTGTCCCGCCGATGATGGATCACCTGCACGGCAGCACGGCCATTTGCGGCCTGGTCTGCTACAGCGGCGAGAATTTCCCGGCCGCATACCGCGGACAGTTCCTCAGCGGCAACGTCATGACCAGCCGCCTCAACCGGAACAAGCCCGAATTCCGCGGCAGCACGATCAAGGCCATCGAGCAGCCCGATTTTCTGTCCTCCGGCGATCCCTGGTTCCGTCCCGTCGATCTGCAAATCGGCCCGGATGGCGCGCTCTACATTCTCGACTTCTACAACCGGATCATCGGGCACTACGAGGTGCCGCTGCCGCATCCTGGCCGCGACCGGACCAGCGGGCGGATTTGGCGAGTGGACTATCAAGGGAAAGACGGTCCCAATGCCGGCTTCAACTTGGCCGCTTGCCCCTGCAACGACCTGACCAAGCAGACCACCAGCGAACTGATTGGCCTGCTCGACTATCCGCAACTGGAGCACCGGCTGCGGGCGCTCCACTACCTGGTCGATGTGCACGGGGAGTCGGCGGCCGAGCCGCTGACCAAGGCGCTTGCGGCACCAAAAAACGGAACGCAGCAAACGAGCGTCCTCTGGGCTCTGGAACGAATTGGCAAGCTTGCCGCGGACGAGCGGGCCAAGCTGGCCGTGTCGGAAGATTTTGATGTTCGGGTCCATGCCATGAAGCTCTTGGCCGACCATTTTGCCTGGCAACCTGCCGACAATCAGGCCGCTCTGGAAACGCTCCGCACCGCCGATTCGTTCGCCCGCCGCGCCGCGGCCGAAGCGATGGCCGAGCACGAGAACGGGATGCATCTGGTGCCGCTGCTCGATGCTCTGGGGCAAATTCCGACGGACGACAACCACGCCCAACAAATGGTGAAAATGGCGATTCGCGATACGTTTGTGGCCGCGTGGGAACAATCGGATTTGCAGAATTTGGGAGTTGAACAGTTGAGCGAGGCCCAGGCCCGTCGCCTCGCGCCGCTGGCCGCCACCGTCAAGAACCCGCGCGCCGCCACTTGGCTGTTTCACGGTTATCTACGGCGTTTTGCCGATACAGACGAGGCAACAGTGGGCTATGTGGAGCTGATCGCGGCAAATCTGGACGTGGGTTCTTCTAAGGAATTCTGCTCCTGGGTAAAGACTCGCGCGGCGGGCAGCGTGGACCTCGAGTTGCGGTTCATTCAAGCCGTCGCCAAAGGTGCCGACGCGCCCTGGACTGCCGGGCGACTACCCTTTGGCGTTCATCTCTGGTCGAGAGATGAGGCTCGCAAATTTGCCACCGAGTGGGCCACCGAGGTCTGCGGAAAACACTTAAAGCCGGATGCCGCGGCTGCCATCGGCTGGTCGGCACATCCGCTGCCGGGAAGTGCTCCGTCGGAAAGCCCGTGGACGATTCAGCCCCGCAATCTCGCGGGGGAATCGACGCCGACCCTGTGCTACAGCAGCTTGCCGCTGGCCGAAACGCGGACCGGCATTTATCGCAGCGGCACGTTTGCCATTCCCGAGAAGCTGAGCTTCTGGTGCGCGGGGCATAGCGGCCTTTTGAATCAGCCGATCAGCGACAAGAACTGGGTCCGGCTGCGGGACGCGAAAACCGGGGACGTGCTGGCCGAAATCCAGCCGCCGCGGAGCGATTCCGGGAAGCTTGCTGAGTGGAATTTGACCAAGCATGCCGGGCAGCAAGGCTATTTGGAGCTCGTCGATGGCGATTCCGGCACTGGCTGGGCGTGGCTGGCGGTTGGTCGGTTTTCGCTGACAGCACTCAATCCCAGCGATGCGGCCCGGAATCAGGAGGTGGCCGCTGAACTCATCGGCAAGCTCAAACTGAGCTCGTTTCGACCTGAACTAATCAGCCTGCTCGCAAATCCCGCAACCAATTCCGAATTGCGATTGGTTCTGGCCGAAGCCCTGGTCGCCCTGCGCGATAAGCCGGATGCCAGGGCGACGGCGCTGGTGGCGGGAATGAAAGATTCCGCGCTGCCGGCGGAGTTACGACAAACGCTGGCCAAGGCCATCGAACCGGTGGATGGAGCCGCTTATCAGGCGAGCCTGAAAGATCTGATGAAAGTCGCGCCGCAGAAGGTGCAAACGACGCTGGCCGAGATTCTGGCGGGGGACGCTGCCGGTGCCAAGGCCCTGCTCGCACTGGTCGAGGCGGGGGTCGCTTCGCCGCGGCTCCTTTTGGCGGCGAATATCGCGAACAAGCTGACGGCCCTTAAAAGCCCGGAACTGGACAGCCACGTCAAGTCGCTCATCGCCAAGCTGCCGCCGGCGAGCGAAACGCTTGAGAAGCTGATCCAAGACCGGCTGAAGGGATATCCCCAGGCGGCGACCAGTGTCGAGCGTGGTCAAGCGGCGTTTGCCAAACACTGCGCGGCGTGCCATCAAATTGCCGGTAAAGGCGCCATCGTCGGGCCGCAGCTCGATGGCATTGGCGGCCGTGGGCTGGCCCGGCTGGTCGAGGATGTGCTCGATCCGAACCGGAACGTCGATGTCGCCTTCCGCACGACGACGCTGCGCCTCGCGGATGGGCGAGTTGTTTCCGGCCTGGTGCGGCGCGAGGAGGGATCGCAACTGGTCCTGGCCGACAATCAGGGGAAGGAATTCGCCGTCCCCAAGAGCGACATCGACGAGCAGCAGAAAACGCCCCTTTCGCTGATGCCCGCCAACGTCGGCGAAATCGTTCCCGAAGCCGAGTTTTTTGACCTGCTGAGCTGGCTACTGCGCGTGCCGGCGGCCAAGCCCGTTTCCGCCACTCCTTGAAGATACACGCATGCTGATTTTGTTGACCAACGACGATGGGATCTACGCTCCCGGCCTGGCCGCGCTCGAAAAGGAACTGCGGCAAATTGGGGACGTGATTGTCGTCGCCCCCGCGACCGAGCAAAGCGGCGTCGGCCATTCGATCACCTTCCTCACTCCGCTGATCGCCAAGCAAGTTTTTGACGGCGACCGGCTGAGGGGGTGGGCGGTCGAAGGAAGTCCCGCCGATAGCGTGAAGCTCGGCATTTTTGAGTTCTGCCCGCGGCGGCCGGACCTCGTCGTCAGCGGCATCAACGGGGGCCTCAACGCGGGGATCAACGTGCTCTATTCCGGCACCGTCGCGGCGGCCATTGAAGGGGCGTTTTTCGGCATCACCAGCATTGCCTGCTCGCTCGAATACGACGAGCACGCCAATTTCACCGCGGCCGCCCGGCAATCGCGGACCGTCATCGAGCAGATTCTGGCCCAAAAGGGGCCAGAGCCGCAGCTCTACAACCTGAACATTCCGACCATCGCCATCGAGAACCCGCGCGGCGTGCGCGTGGTGCCGATGGGGGTTTCGCGCTATGGCGAGCACTTCATCAAGGGGAAAGACCCGAAGGGGCGGACGTATTACTGGGCGACGAACGATCCGCCGCCTCGGCCGGAAGGGCACGACACCGACCTGACCGCCCTGACGCAAGGCTTCATCACGCTCACGCCCCTCTGGTACAACATGACTCGCCTTGCCACGCTGGCCGAGATGGAGCGGTGGCGGCTGACGGTTTGATTGGTTCACCACCAACGGGAGGCAAACATGAATCGCACTGTGGCGTTTGGGCAACTGCTGTTGCTTTTGGGCATCATGCTATCCGGTTGCGAACAGCCGCGCCCCGCCGCCAATGCGGGTGTCGGCGGCGCTCCACCACCCCCTCCGCCGGTGGTTCCCGCCGCTCCGCCGCCGCCGGTTGTCGCGCCGACGGAAGAGGTGAAGGCGGATGTCGGCGTAGGCATCAAGGGGCGCAGCTTGGACGGGGAATCGGGGCTGATTGTCGAGCCGGCGAAGCAGTATTTTGCCCTGAAAGAGCGGATCGTCTTTCAGATTCAGATTCCCGACGGGATGAACAAATTCAAGGCCCTGGAGGGGCGGGCCCCGAGCTCGCACGACGAGTTCATGCAGCGGATAATTCAGGAAGGGCAGATTAAGCTTCCCATGCTGCCGGCGGGGCATGAGTATGTCTATCAGCCCGAAACCGAGGAACTGCATGTCCGCCGGCCCAAGCCGCCGACGCCCTAGGCACGCGGATTGCTTTAATTAGGCTGAAACACACGGGGGTGAGGTTGCCGCGAAAGCGAGCGAAAGAAGGCGTCCTCCCCATGAAGCTGCCAGTTCTCGTTGTTTTTGCCGCGACCGGTGCGATTGCCGGGCCGCTCGCCGCTGCCGATTGGATCACCCAGCCGTCGTACCACACGCACGACTCGGCCACCGGCGAGCGCGTCAACCAATATGCCGCCATCGGCCCGTTCTACTATTACGGCCGGCCCGACTACATCAAGAGCGGCTATCGGCACTTGCGGAGCACGATCCAGGCGGGGGGCAGTGCCGACAATCTGCACATCGTCGAGCAGTGGGGGGCGCCGGTTGTTCCCTATGAGCAGTGGCGGTTCCAGTTCCGGCCCTATGGCAGCCCGTACCAGGATTGGGGTCCGCCCTTTGGCGGGCTTGGTCCCGGCGGCGCGATTGGCCTGCCGTGGGGCGGTTTCTTCGGCGGCGGATTTGGTGGCGGCGGCGGACCAGGTGGCTTGGGTGGCGGTCCTGCCGGTGCGGGACCAGGCTACGGTGCTGGCCCTGGCGCGGGGCCGGGATTTGGACCCGGCGGCTTCGGACCCGGCGGCGGATTTGCTCCCGGCTGGGGAGGAGGTGGTGGCGGTGGTGGAGGAGGCGGCTGGGGTGGCGGTGGTGGCTGGGGTGGCGGTGGTGGCTGGCGGCCGGGAGGCGTTGGACAGCCCTTCAACTTCGCCCAGCCCTGGATGGACGGCTACTATCCGAGCTACGACCTCAACGACCGCTCGCCCTACTACAACCCGTATCCCTCCGGCTTTCCGGGCGGGCCGTTTCCCGGGCCCTAGTGGGGGCAAAAGATCAAGGTGCCCGGCGAATCACTGCGCCGGCACCTTGCCCGGTTTGCCAGTCGAACTTGTCGCCGAGCAAAGCCTGCAGCTTTTCGCGCTGGGCAGGGGTGAGCACGCTCAGCAACTTCTCGCGCGAGTCGTCGTTCAGTTGTTTCATGAACTCGGCCGTCTTCTCGCGAATCTCCTTCTGCAATTCCGCCTCTTTCGCCTTCAGTTGCTCTTTCTGCTCGTCGGTAATCGCTAGTTCCTTGGCGAACGCCTCGCTCGCCAGCGCTTGGGCCGAGCCATAGCCGGTGTACGAGAGCTTTTGCTGCAATTCGATCTGCCCCAGCCGCTTGATCTGATGCGGCAGCAGAATTTCGCGGACGCGCTGCTCGGTTTCGTCTCCCAGGGCCTTCGCGGCCTCGGTGTATTTTTTGGTCCGTTCCGCCGGTTCCCCTTCGCTCAGCAGTTTGTAAACCGCTTGCACCTTCCCCATCACTTCGGTCCGCAGCTTGTCGAGCTCCGCCTTTTGCTCCGGCACGATCTCCAGATCCTTCTGAAGTTGCGGCAGGCTGAGCCAGCCGAGCGACGAACCCAGCGGGTTGGCCCACTGCGCTCCCCCTTGCCACCCTGGATTGACCACGGCGACCTGCGCCGAGAGGGTGGCGGTCAGTGGTCCCGCGAGAAGTGCAACAGCGACGAGCCGGGATGCTAGACGTTTCATGGCAAACTCCTGGGGAGGGTTGGGGTTGCGGCCTTTAGTGCCTCACGGGCTGCCGCTGGTTCAATCAACGCTTGTTTCTGGGTTGTCGAGTACCTAGAGTGGCGAAATGGTCGAATTCGCGGCCGAGGATGAATTTTCGTTTCGCTTGCCAAGCTTGGGGACGCTATGCGGGCATTGTTTTCCGTCGCGCTAGTGGGGCTGTTCGCGGGGAGCGCCGTCGCGGCCGATGAGCCACCCGTCAAGCCTGCCTTCGAGTGCCGCTGGCTGACCGGGCCGATCACGATCGACGGCGTGGCCGACGAAGATGCCTGGAAAAACGCCCAGGTCATCGACAAGTTCTCGCTCCCCTGGTTGAAGGACAAGGCTCGCCCAGCCCGCACCGCCACTCGCGCCCGCCTCCTTTGGGACAGCGAGAACTTCTACTTCTTCGCCGACATGGACGACGCCGATCTCTATGCCGACATCACCGAGCGGGACGGCCAGACCTGGTCGAACGACGTGTTCGAGGTCTTCTTCAAGCCCCACACCGACAAACCGGGCTACTACGAATTCCAGGTCAATGCCGCCGGGACCGAAATGGATATGTACCTGCCGAAGCGCGGGACCGGCGGCTACCAACGCTACAAGGGGGACACGGAGTTTCACCTGAAAACAGCGGTCAAGCTCCGCGGCACCCTCAACAAATGGAGCGACAAGGACGAAGGGTGGTCGGTCGAGGGGCAAATCCCCTGGCGCGATTTCGGCAAGACCGGCGGCAAGCCCGAAATCGGCGTCACCTGGGGTCTCGCCCTCTGTCGGTACGACTACTCGGTCGATTTCGAAGGGCCCGACCTTTCGACCTGCGCCCCGCTGTCGGTGTCGAACTTTCACTGGCACGAGGATTATGCCCGCCTGCGATTCCTTGGCCCCGATGGCGAGGCCCGCCTTCCCGCCGGCCTCAAAAATCGCGTGCCGCTGCTTACTTCCGCCGTCGTCGGCTCGCCAGATCCGCCGCTGCCGTATCGCCCCGTGCGGGCGTTCCCCAATTTGCAACTGACCTTTCCAATTGCGCTCGACCGCGTCCCTGGCACCTCCGACCTGCTCATCATCACGCAAGGGAAGTCCTACGCCGCGACCACCATCTATCGCCTGGCCGACGATCCCGCCGTCACCGAGCCGGTTCCCCTTTTGGAAACCCCCGGCGGCGGCACCGCCTATGGCATCTGCTTTCATCCCAAATTCGCTGACAACGGCTATCTCTATGTCGGTTGGAATGGCCGGCTCGACAAGGAGAGCAAAGACCCAAAAAAGTGCTTCATCACCCGCTACACCTGGGACCGCGCCACCCGCACCATCGACGCCAACTCGGCCCTGCACATCGTCTCGTGGGAATCGGACGGCCACAACGGAGCCGATGTCGAATTCGGCCTCGATGGCAAGCTGCTCATTACCTCCGGCGACGGCACCAGCGACAGCGATACCAACCTTCGCGGCCAGGAGATGTCGCACCTCACCGCTAAGCTGCTGCGAATCGATGTCGATCGCCCCGAAAAGGACCGCCCCTACAGCGTTCCCGCGGATAACCCCTTCGTCGGCCGCGAAGGTATCGCCCCGGAAACCTGGGCCTATGGCTTTCGCAATCCGTGGCGGTTGGCGGTCGATCCAAAAACGGGGCACGTCTGGGTCGGCAACAACGGCCAAGACTTGTGGGAGCAAGTCTTCTTCGTCCGCAAGGGGGACAACTTCGGCTGGAGCGTTTATGAGGGGGGGCACGTCTTTTACGCCGAGCGCAAGCTGGGGCCGACGCCGCACGTCCTTCCCGCCGCCGACCACCCGCATAGCGAAGCCCGCTCGCTCACCGGTGGCGTCGTCTATCACGGACAGAAGTTGCCCGAACTGGCCGGGGCCTACATCTACGGCGACCACTCGACCGGTCGCATCTGGGGCATCCGCCACGACGGCACCAAGGTCACTTGGAACAAGCTGCTTGCCGATACGACCTTCAACATCAGCGGCTTTGGGCTCGATAGCCGGGGCGAATTGCTGGTGGCCGATCACCGCGCCAATGGCGAAGGGGCGTTTTACTATCTGGAGCCTGCCGCGCCCGTCGCCGCTCCTGGCAAGTTTCCCCGCAAACTGAGCGACAGCGGCCTTTTCGTCAGCGTGAAGGACCACGCGCTGCAGCCCGGCGTGATTCCGTATTCGGTCAATTCTCCGCTCTGGAGCGACGGTGCCCATAAACAGCGCTACATCGCCATTCCCGAGCGTCCCGCGCAAGACATGCGGATCGAGTTCGTCGCCGGCGCGCGGGCCTGGAAATTTCCCGATGAAACCGTGCTCGTCAAGTCGTTTGCCCTCGAAACCAAACCGGGGGATCCCGCGAGCCGCCGCTGGATCGAAACTCGCTTCATGACCAAACAAGAGGGGGAATGGGTCGGCTACAGCTATCGCTGGAACGACGAGCAAACCGATGCCGAGCTCGTCCCCGCCGAGGGAGCCGATGCCGACTACGACACCGGCGGCAAGACGCGGCAAAAGTGGCACTTTCCCAGTCGCGTTGAGTGCATGGTGTGCCATAGCCGGGCGGCCAACTTCGTGCTCGGCCTATCCGAGCTGCAGCTCAATCGCGAGCACGACTATGGCGGCGTTTCCGAGAACCAAATTCAACTCCTCGCCCGCCTGGGAATGCTGAAGGGAAAGACCCCGGCGAATCCCGATCCGGCGCAGCGGCTGGCCGATCCGTACGATGCTCAAGCCCCTTTGGAGGATCGCGTCCGGTCGTATCTGCACGTGAATTGCGCTTCGTGCCATGTGGGTGCGGGCGGCGGCAACGCCAAGTTGCAGCTCGACTATGGCACCAAGCTGGCCGACATGAAGCTCGTGGACGAAGAGCCCGTGCATCACAAGTTTGGCCTTGCCGATCCGCGGATTGTCGTCCCCGGCGATCCCGCCCGCTCGATCTTGCTCCATCGCCTGTCGCATCGCGGCCCCAATTCGGGCCAAATGCCGCAACTGGCGACGTATCTCGTCGATCAACCGGCGGTGAAGCTGTTCGAGGAGTGGATTCGGACGGTTAAACTTCCCGACCCCGCTCCCGAACCTCCGAAATCCGCGACCAAATAGCCGCGCTCAGCCGACATTCGGCGCGGGGGCAATGACGATTGGTGCCGGCAACTCGGCTAGCCAAGCCCGTACTCGGCCGACGACGTCCTGGTCAGCCGGAATCTGACCTACCAACTGAAATTCACCGGTCGCGAGTGCCATTCCTAACCTGACCAAGTCGGCCTGCATTTGGCTGAGGAGCACCCCCTCTTCTTCTGCCGTCAGTTCGTGTCGCCACAAGGCCACTTCGGTTTCGCGTCGCTCGCGGCGGAGCGAAATGAGCCGGCCCTGTTCGGCCTTGATCAGACGGCCACCGACATAGGCTCGCCTCAATTGGCCGGCGGCGTTGAATTGATAAACCGGGTCGGCCCCGAAGAAAATGCTGGCCGCGCCATCCCGCCGAAAGCCCACGACGATCGGCTCCGCTCGACCGGAAAGCGTCAACTCGGCACGCTCAACCAGCGCGGTGGCTTCGCGGAGGATGTCTTCGCGATCGGCTTCGTGGCGGGCCATGACGGCGGCTAACCCCGCAGCTTGGTAGCCTCGGCTTCGAGTGACGCGATTTCCTGCTCGAGCTTTTGGACTTCGCCGGGCTCGTCGTCCTGCTTTTTCGCGCCGGACAACTTTTGCTTCAGCAAGAGCAGCTTTTGGCGGATCACTTCGAGTCGCTTCTTCGCTTTGCCATCCATCAGTGGTTACACCTCGAGTTTGAGCCGCCAGCGGAGCGTTTGCAGAACTTCGTGCGCTTCGGGCCGCGCCAGGCCAAAGCAATCGTGGAGCAGCGCGACCACCTGGTCGTTGCGGCCGGCATGGGCTTCGACCCGGACGGCGAGCAGCTTGCGATAGTGCCCCGCTTCGGTCCGGGCACGCTGGGCGAAGGTCGCCGCGCAGGCAATCGCCCGCGGGTCTTCCAGCTCGAAGAGCGCCCCGATCGTCCGGCCCGCCGCCATCAAATCTCCCGCCTGAATCTGCGCGGCGAACGCCTGCAGCGCTTGTTGCGTTGCCTTGGTGCGCGATCCCGACTGGCTCCGCGGCGGCGGCAACGCGGGGGCCACCAGCGGCATGGGGCCCGCCAGTGCCGGATACAAATCCTCGACTACCGCATCGGGGCGCGGCCCCGCTTCGGTGGCGACGGTGAAGGTGTCTTGGCGATCGTGCGGTGCGGCGGCGGTGGTCGTTGTCGTTTCGACCGGCAAGGCAGGCAAGTTGCCGACCATTTGGCTGATGTGAGCCAGCTTCATGCCGACCTGCTCGTAGAGCGATTCGATCTCGTTCATGTACGAATCGCCGCGGGCGTCGGCGAGAATGTCGTCGGCCTGCTCCACCACCAGCTCCGTCAAACGGCGGGCCAAAATTTCGCGGGCTTCCTGCAAAACTTCCAGGGCACGATTGCGGTCGGACATGGTTGTCGCGGGCAGGCTACCACCCTGCCAATTGGGGCCTGAAAAGGACGGCAGAGGCGGCCTGCCGTTCACCTCCCAGCTTATTCGGTGGCCCAGCCAAAGGAAAGCGTTTGCCGCGCGATTTCCTGTCCCTCGCTCGCGACCGCCGCCGCCGGATCCTTGGTCAGATACTTTTTGCTCACGAACTTCAGCCCGCCGCCGATCAGCACCATGACCAGCGCCAGGGCCAGGTTGATGTTCATCCACGTCAGCCGATTGGCCTGAATCTTTTGCGCTAGGTTGCTGCGCCCCGTCAGCAAGGCGGCGATGAAAAAGATCGGTAACGCCAAGAGAAACTTGATCCCGACGATCATCGCGTACTTCATCCCCAGCAGCGGCTCGATATCGTACCGCCGGGAGGAATACAAAATCATGTTCGCGATGCCGCTGACCAGCAGCATGGCCGAGGCGAGCATGACGAACTTGGCCCAGCGGCCGCGCACTGCGGTGTGAATCCGGGTCTGGGTATCGACATCCAGCCCCGCCACGACCGGCGCGAGGCCAAACCGCATGAAGATGGTGCCCCCCATGAGCGCGATCGCCCCCAGAATGTGCAGGTAACGCAGCGCCAAGAGCAGCGGAAAAAGTGGATCGGCCATGAGCGGATGGTTCGTGAGGACTCTTGAAGGTGGAACATCGGCAACTGGAACTTCGCACACGCATCGTAGTCCCCCCGCTTCGCCCGTCCAGGGTACTGGCCAGCTGGCGAGCTGTAGGCACACTCAAGCCCTGTTCGGCACGCCCCTCTTCCGAGCCGAATCGAACTCACCACGCACCCCCTCCGATGGGCTCCTTTTGATCCAATTTATCCGTCGCGAATTCCAACCCCGATCTTCGTCCTGGTCAATTTTTCGCTCGCAAATCCTGGTGCTGCAACGCTTTGCGACGCATTCAGCGGGGTTATCGCACAGGGCCCTTTTGATAACCCCTATAAGCCCCCGCGACCGCTTTCAACACGCGCTCCCTCCCCGCGCGAGCGCTCGGAATTGCGGCCGGGTGGCACCGTCGAAATTGGCTCGTTTTGTGTGGCACTGCCATCTTGCCAGTGCTGACGTGGCGCAGGGGGGACCATTGTTGCGGGCGGGTGGCGAGCAGCCTGCCATCCTAGCGAAGGTGCAAAGACGATGATGGCCAGCGGCAAAAGTGGCGGTAAAGTCTCATCGAGGGAAACCCAGCGGTGGTACTCACCGTGGAACCGCCCGATCATCAAGGTCGGTGCCGCTGCGACTTTTTGCCAAAAGTCCCCCCTCGCCACCGACGGTTTCCGGTGGAACGTCCACTCCGCGTCCGCACGGGCGGCACGCCCGTGGCACCCATTCCCGCCCGCTAACGATGCCACCCCGCCGTGGCACCCTAATTTCTAGCCGTGATAAAGCACTACCCGCGCCTTGCGGATGGACCGGCCTACCTGCTGGCTTGCCGCGCGGATTGCGCTGGCCCCGATTGCGCTGGACCCGATTCCAGCGGCAATGGATCCGGATAGCACCCGCTATAAACTGCTTGGGCGTATTGCTCGTACCACGACGCGCTGTGGGCCAGTCCTTCCGGCAGAGAGGCTTGCCGCAAGCGATCGGCGAAGTCGTGCAAGGTTTCGTCGGGCCGCCGCTTGATATTCAGCCTCGCGAGGCGTCGATCCAGCTGGTCAAGCGACTTTCGCAGTCGGCGGTGCTGGGGGGAGGCGGGAAAATCGCTCGCAGCGGATCGCAACCGCGACAGCGTCAGCCACGACAGCGCCACGACGAGGGTGGATGCGGATAGCCCCAGGAGAACCTGCCGAGCGAATTGCGCCGAGAACCGGATTCGGAACAGGTCGCGGTTGATCAGGCTCTCTAGACCGGCGTCCGTCTCATCACGACTGTCGGCGCTTGCCGCTCCCCGCGCCAAATTAGCCGGGCCCGACCCGACGTCGGGCACCTGAATCCCCGGCGTGGCTTCGACAGCGACCCATTGGCGGGTGTTCGAATCGAATGCTTCGACCCAAGCATGGGCGTCGCTATTGAGCGCTGTCCAAAGGCCGTCGGTTTCGTCGCTTTCCTCGGTCAGCAAGTATCCGGTTACATAGCGGCACGGAATCCCTTCCAGCCGCAGCAGCATCGCGGCAGAGGTCGCGAAATACTCGCAGTGTGCGGCAGGCCGGGTGGTGATGAAAAAAGAGATGGGATCATCGCCTCGCGGAACATCGACTCCTTGCGACGAATAGCGGAACCGGCGTCGAAAAAACTCCTCGACAGCCTTCATCTTCTGGCGATCGGTTCGCTCCGAACCACACACCTCGCGCGCGAGCGGTCGCAACTGCGAACGCAAATAGCCCGGCACTTGCAGCAAAGCTGCCCGGGCGTGCTCCGGAATTACCACCGGTTCCGGGCGCGAGCTGACGAAGGCGGAATACGTGAGACGTGGATTGAGGCCGCGGCGCACGATGCCGTGATAATCGATCCAGATGCGGGAAGATTCCCCCGCGACCAGATCGCAGCCGAGCGGCGTGAAGAACATCTCCCCCCCGCGCGGAGCGTTGCTGATCGCTAGCGTGCGCCAGGGTCCGTTTCGATTGGAGGAGAGCGCGAAGAGCGGGAGCTTCTCGTCGCGCGGCAGCGGCGGAAACGTCCCCAAGGGGGTCAGCGGGAATTCGACCGGCGAGTTCCGAGGGTGCTCCGGCGTCGGGGCAAGTTTGGTCCGCCATTCGCTGCCGAGAAAGCTGTCGAAGGCCGCGCCGCGCAGATAGCCGGGCATTACGGACGACTCGACCGAAACTGCCGCGAACGACTCGAGTTGCTGCTCGAACAAGACGCTGTCGAGCGTCGCGCGTCGCGAAAAAATGCCAATCTGGCTGCGCACCGCGGCTTTCACGAACCGCGACGAAAGCCCCTCTTGCAAGCCTTTCACGACCGCATTCGACTGGCGCTCCAGCGGCCCCGCCAGCAAGCCGACCAGGGCCAGCGTCGCCGCAACCGCGAGGTGCCCGTGCCAGCGCCAAGGGCTCGGCGCGACGGCGTGATTCACCACCGGCTGCCGCTCGCCGCGGAGACCGGCCAGCGCCGCCAAGACCGTGGCGATCATCGCCAACGGGATCCACCAGTCCAGACGAACCGTCACCAAGTTGCCGAACAGGCACACGAGGCCGGCAACTCCCCAGCCGAGCGCCGGGCCGGCTGAGCTGTTGTTTCGGGCCAGCAGCGCGAGCACATGCATGACCAGTAGCGATTGTCCCCCCGCGAACAGCCCAGCCGCCAGCCACGAGTCGGGTTCCCTTGGACCGGGGGCAAGCTGGGCCAGCCAGGCGAGTAAGATGGTCAGACCCACCGCGCCGCCGGCCAGAACACGCCAAGACAGGGAAATCGGCCACCTCGGCCCAATGGCCGCAATGGCCCCCAGCGCCAGGATGCCCGCCGGCAGGGTCGGCACGCCAACCCGCCAGGCGAACCAGGCCAAATACAGGGCGAAAAGCGCGGGAAAAAAGCGGTTGGAGTTCATCTTGCGGACTCTGGCGAAAAGTCGCGGATGGCCAGACGACGCAGACCAACGGGCAGCGGCAAATCGCCTCGATCCTCGTCGCGCGCAAGGAAATAGCCTTGCCAGGGAATTTCGCGGTGTGACAGTTGACGACACAACTCCGCACGGGTGGAATCCCAGCGGCAGAGCACGAGGTGAATTTCGGTTTCGATCGGCAGCGAATCGAGTTGCTCGAGGAAACGCGGCAGGCAATCCCGCGAGCCGCCTTGCAGCCGGGCGAGCCAGTGGTCGATGACCTCGAGCGCCAAATTGCCGCCGTTGTCGCCCGTGATCGTGCCGCGCCCATCGGTCAGCGAAAAAAGCGACCGCCCGTGGGCGTGCAAGCGATTGGCCAATCCCGCGACCAAGGAAATCGCGGCTTCGAGAAATGTGGTCGCCTGGCCGTCGGCGTCGGGAGAGACAAACGTATCGATGACGATCGTCGCCGAGGAGGGAGACGCGTCGGCGAATTCCCGCGCGACCGGCTTGCCCATGCGGGCCCAGGAGGCGTAATCCCACCGCTTGACGTACATACCCGGCAGATAGTCGCGATTTCCCAAATAGTGGCTTCCCCCGCGAACGAAGGTCTCGTCGAGTCGCTCATCCGTGTCGGCGTCCGCGGGGCATAGGGCCAGTTCCAACAATTCCAGCGGTGGGAGCGCGGGAAATACCACCACTTCGCCGGGAATCTTCACCGCCTTGCTGATTCGGACGAACCGCAACGGAAAAGTGCTCGTCAGTTCCAGGGTGGGCCAGGCATGCACGCCGCGGCGAGCGGGAACCAATCGCGCAGGAAGGCTGGCCGTTTCGCCGGGACCGAGCGCGGCGAGGACACTCTCCGCGGCCGCGCCGCGCCATTGCTTCGTCTCGGAGAGCACGCGTGGTTCGACATCGAAGACGGGCCACTTTCCCAGATTGGTGATTCCCAGGGTCAGGGGCAACTCCTCGCCGCAGCGGGCCGAGGTGGGAAATTGAGCGGTTACCCGCGCCTGGGGCCGGAAGACCCACCCCACAACCCAGGCGCAACCAATCAGCCCGGCAAGGCAAGCGAACAGCGAAACCAACGGCGAGCCCACCTCCAGCATCGCCGGCAGGCAACCCAGGGCCGCGAGGCAAAAAACCTGCCCGGTGGGGGTGAACTTGGCGCGAAACCAGCACCACAGGTTCACGAACGTCGGAAAGCAATACCGCGGCCAACTCATAAGGGCACTTTGAGATCGGCCAGAATGCTCGCGACGATGTCGCGCTGGACGAGGACACTCGCCTCGGAGGTTCTAGCCGCTACGATCCGGTGTTGCAAAACCAAGGGAGCCGCTTTTCGCACGTCGTCGGGCAGGACGAATTGCCGACCCGCCATGAGCGCCATTGCTTGCGAGGCCCGAAACAGCGCCAGCGAGCCGCGCGGACTGCAGCCCAAGCGCAGCCGCGCGTCGTCGCGCGTGCGCCGCACCAGGCTCAGCAAATAGCCGGCCACGCTGCGCTCGACGTGGACGCGCCGCGCCGCCCGCTGACAGGCGAGCACGTCGTCCTTGTTCCACACCGACGCGACCCGAACGACGGGGTGCTCCTCGATCTGATCGTAGAGCATTTCGAGCTCGGATTCCGCGTCGGGATAGCCCAGCGACATCGTGAAGAGAAATCGGTCCAGCTGCGATTCCGGCAAGGGAAAGGTGCCGCGGTAGCCGGCTGGATTCTGAGTCGCCACCACGAGAAACGGAGGGGGCAATTCGTGGTGCGTCCCTTCAATGGTCACCTGGCACTCGGCCATGGCTTCCAGCAGCGCGGACTGCGTGCGCGGCGAAGCACGGTTGATTTCGTCGAGCAGCAGCACGTTGCAGAAGATCGGCCCCGCGCGAAATTGGAAGGTTCCATCCTGGGGGTTATAGACCGAGAACCCGAAAATGTCGGCCGGCAGCAGGTCGGGCGTGCATTGAACCCGGCGAAACTCCAAATCGACGCTGGCGGCGAGCGCTTTGGCCAGGGTTGTTTTTCCCACTCCAGGCACGTCCTCCAACAGAATCGATCCCCCCGCGATGAGCGCGGCCACCAGGCACTCGATTACTTCCCCCTTGCCTTTGATGACTTGTCCGAGCGATCCTCGCAGGCTGCCGAGCAATTGCGGCAACCGTTCGTTCGGTAGGGTGGCCTGAATCATGCCAAGCTTCCGGCGGCACGGGAAATGGGGGCAGACGCCAGGATCTGGCTCGCAATTCCCTGGCGAGCGAATCGAGCGAATCGAGCGAATCAATTCCGGGTCGCCCCCTGAAATTTCGCCAGTCAGCCCACCCTGTCAAGAGCTTAGCGCCGGCAATTAACCTGTTCCTCGCATTCCACTGCAAATCACCCAAGTTCAAATACGTCTCGTTGGTCGGTCAGGTGGCAGGTGGCTGGTGTTGTGTGCTCACAACCCGGACTGGTGGCCTGGGTAAACGGGCGGATGGCGGGGCTGTTTCGGTCGGCCACCATCTCCCGGCGGGCCAGGCGGTTGGTGCATTTCGCGGCGCACA
The DNA here is from genome assembly GCA_033762315.1 of Pirellulaceae bacterium. Classification (GTDB taxonomy): domain Bacteria; phylum Planctomycetota; class Planctomycetia; order Pirellulales; family Pirellulaceae; genus CAYLLN01. The sequence continues at coordinate 4,826 of JANRLS010000121.1, read as the reverse complement.
TGCGCTAACAGTGCCTGATTTCGGGGGCGGATTCGGAATTCCTGCGGGTCTATGTTAATCTGAAGTGTTCCACCCCTGGCCCTCCTCGCGCGCCCCGCCGATGCCGATCCGTTTTGCCTGCCCGAAATGCCAGCAAAAGCTGAGCGTCAGTTCGCGCAAGGCGGGGATGCAGGCCGATTGCCCGCGCTGCAAGGAGTCGATCACGATTCCCGCACCGCGACCCGCTCCGGTCGCCGCCGGGCCGGCACCGGCCGAGCCCGACGAAGAGCCCTCGGCCGCCGCCCTCAATGACGCGGAATTGCCCACGGATAGCCCCGCCGCCGAGGAAGACCAGGAGCCTTATCCGACGTTCAGCACCTACGAAGATACGCACCTTGTCTATGACACCGACGAAGCCCCCCCACCCACCTTTGCCCCCGACCAGCAGGACATGGTCACGGTGCCGCGCTATGTCCTCTATCTGCAAGGGGGACTGCTCGCGGTCGTGGCTTTCAGCTCGTTCGCCATTGGCCTCTTGGCCGGCGGGGCCTTTGGGGGGGGAACCGCGGAGCCGGGGCCGCCGCAGGCTTGTACCCTCAGCGGCACGGTGAACTATCTTTCCGGCGGCCGCACGCTGCCCGACTTGGGGGCGGTCGTCGTCGTCATTCCGCAAAGCAAGCTGAAGCCAGACGAAAAGGCCCCCATCGATGGCCTCCGCCCCGGCGACCCAACCCCCGACGAAACGCATCGCGGCGTCGCCATTTTGCGCGAGCTCGGCGGCGGCTATGCCCGGGCCGACGATAAGGGGCATTTCGCGGTCAAAATTCCGAGCCGCGGCCGCTATCAGGTGCTGGTCATCTCGCGCGAGCGGCAAGTGCGGACGATTGGCGACCTCGCGCCCGATATTCTCAAGCTGAGCCCCTTTTTCGACAACGCCAGTGATTTGCTCGGCCGACAGCGCTATCAGCTGACGATGGAGTCGCTGCGGGGGGATCAACAGCACAACGTTGTTTTCAACTGACCCCCGGCTGTTCACCTTCCCGCCGCGGCCTTATTGCTCGGACCGGTCAAAGAGGCTGCTGACGGACTGATCGTGGTGAATCCGCTTGATCGCTTCCGCCAGAAGCGGCGCGACCGAGAGCACCCGAATCTTGGGGAGCATTTTCTCGGCCGGTATCGGAATCGAATCGGTGACGCCGAGCGTGGTGATTGGGGCGGCCGAGAGCTTCTCGATCGCCTTGCCGCAAAGGACGCCGTGCGTGGCGGCAACGTAGATTTGCGCCGCCCCCGCTTCGTGCAGCTTGGTGGCGGCACCGACGATCGAGCCGCCCGTGCTGATCATGTCGTCGAACATGATGCAGACCATCCCCTCGACCGGGCCGCCGATCAGATGCTCCTGCCGGGTATCGGTGGGGTTATCGCGCCGCTTATCGACAATCGCCAGCTTCGCCCCAAGTCGCTTGGCGTGTCCGAGCGCTCGCTTGATGCTGCCGACATCGGCACTAATGACGATCCGCCGGTCGGGGGCATGCTCAAGCCCCGCGACGAATTCGTTCAGCACCGGGGCGGCATAGAGGTTATCGACCGGCACATCGAAAAAGCCCTGAATCTGCGGCGAATGCAGGTCCATCGTGAGTACCCGGTCGGCCCCGGCGCGGGTAATCAGGTTGGCCACCAGCTTGGCGGTGATCGGCACCCGCCCCTCGTCCTTGCGGTCTTGCCGGGCATAGCCGAAATAGGGGATGACCGCCGTGATCCGGGCCGCGCTCGACCGCTTGCAGCAGTCGATCATGATGAGCAGCTCCATGATGTTGTCGTTCACCGGCGGGCAGGTCGGCTGCACGAGAAACACGTCGCGGCCGCGGATATCCTCTTCGATTTTGCAGAAATTCTCGCCGTCCGGGAATTTGCCCAGCGTGATCTCCCCCAGCGGCAGGTGCAGATGATTGCAGAGCGCTTTGGCAAGCGGGCGATTCGCCTGGCCGCTGAAAATTTTGAGCTCGCGCATGGGGCTTTGTCCGTGGTCCTTGGTCCGTGGTCCGTGATGGCGAGAATCCACACCACGGACAACGGACATCGGACTACTGACTATATCCCATCCGTCGCAGTTCCGCCTCCACCTGTCCCAACTCTTCCGGCGTATTGATGCTGAGCGCCTCGCAGGGCTGCAGCACCGGCAGCGCCTCGACGAGCTTCCCCTCGCGCCGCAAGATGCCGGGGCAATCGGTCAGATAGAACTCCCCTTGCTGGTTGTTGTTTTGGAGCTGGCCCAAGGCATGGAGCAGGTCGGGACCGCGAAAGACATAGGTGCTCATGTTGACTTCGGTGAGCGGTCGCTGGGCTGGCGTGGCGTCCTTTTCTTCGACAATGGCCAGAAACTCCCCCGCCCCGTCGCGCACGATTCGCCCCAGCCCCGCGGGATTCGCCTTGTGCAGCGTGCCGAGCAAACAGGAGGGCTGCGCGACTTGGTAATGACCCAGCAATCGCTGAATCGACGCTGCCTGGATCATCGGCGAATCGCCTGCGACGATCACCACCGGACCGCCATGGCCCGCGAGCTTGTCTCGCGCTATTTGCACGGCATGGCCGGTCCCGAGCCGTTCGGTTTGCCAGGCAAAATCGACGTTACTCCTGTCCCGCAAAGCAGTTACAACCTCTTCCCCCCGATAGCCGACGACCGCGACGACCCGCCGCACCCCCGCCGCGGAAAGCGCATCGAGGACATAGTCGATCATCGGCCGCCCCAGCACGGGGCACAGCACCTTGGGAAGGTCCGACTTCATCCGCTTCCCCATTCCGGCAGCTAAAACCACGGCCACGGTGTCGTGCATCGAGCAGTCCCTCGCAGGTTTTCGGTGATTAAGGGACATCTTCCCGCGCCGAGCGGCAGCCAGCCAGACCGAAAAATCCCCGCTGCCGCCCTTTCGCGATAGAGCACGACTTCCTATATTGAAGGGCTTTCCGCGATTGGAACTTGCCGAGCGGCCAGGTGACTCATGCCGAAGATGAAGACCCACAAGGGGACGAAGAAGCGCTTTCGCCTGACGGCCAACGGCAAGGTCAAGCACCGCTCGTCGGGAACGAGCCACTTGGCCTCGCGGATGTCGAAGAAGCGCCGCCGCAAGCTGCGCGGCACGCGAGTAATGGACGACGCCATGTCGCACCAGATCAAGCGGGCCCTCGGCAAATACAGCAGCTAGCGCCGCGGCGGCCAATTTTGGCCGCCAACCAGCACGCGGGCAGCCAACGCCCGGGCCGATGCCCGGGGGCCTTGCCGTGCCATTATCAAGGACGCCACCACCATGCGTGCTCGCAAAGGGGCCGCCGCCACTCAGGCGAAGAAACGGCTCTTCAAGCGTGCGAAAGGCTATGTCGGCGGTCGCCGCCGCCTGCTCCGCACCGTCAAGGAAACACTGGCCCGCGCGGGGAAGTTCGCGTTTCGCGACCGCCGTGCCCGCAAGCGCGATTTCCGCCGCCTCTGGATCACGCGCCTCAGCGCCGCCTGCCGGGAGCGAGACATTCGCTACAGCCAGTTCGTGGCCGGCCTGAAGAAGGCGAACATCGAACTCGACCGGAAGAGCCTGTCGGAAATCGCCATCGCCGACCCCGCCGCGTTCGACGCGGTCGTGGCCGAAGTGAAAAAGGCCCTCGGGCTGTAGGCCCGCCCAATCCCGCCAATCGCCGGGAGCAAACTTGCTCCCGGTCCGCGGCCGGGGGATCGACTTGACCATGATTCTGAGATGTGTTCATACTCCCGATAAGGAGTGGAATCATGTTTTTGACGTATCCGGCGACCATTGATGACGCGGGCGTGCTCAGGCTCGATGCCGGCGCTGCGCTGCCAGCCTCGAGGAAAGCTTTGGTGGTCATTCTGGATGAATCAGCTCCTCCAGTCACAAACGAGACGGGCTTCCTAAGTGAGGCGGCTTTGGGTGTGGATTGGAACCGGCCAGAAGAGGATGCTGCATGGGCGCACCTTCAGCCGGGCAAGTAGTCCTGGTGCCTTACCCATTCTCCGACCTTTCGCAAACCAAGGTGCGACCGGCCGTTTCCCTCGCAGACGCCAACCGCGGCGACTGGGTTCTGTGCCAAATTACCAGCAGCCCCTATGGTGACCCCGCGGCGGTCTCGTTGGATCAAATGGATTTCCAATCGGGTGGACTACTTACGCACAGCTTCGCCCGACCAGCAAAGTTGTTTACTCTTCACGAAAGCACTTTTCATCGTAGCGTAGGGGAATTGTCCGACGACGCATTTCGCCGCGTGATTGCCGCCGTGATCGGAGTCCTCAATAAATCGCTGGCGAATTGATTCCATGTCGCTCCCTCAATTCCTTGCCGATCTCGATTCGCTCGTCGCCGACGCCACCACGGCCTTCAGCGGCGCGGCCGATTCCGCCGCGCTCGAAGCGGCTCGCATCGAGTTCCTCGGCGCGGCCAAGGGCAGACTCAAGAACCTGCAAAAGGGGCTGGGGACGGTCGCCAAGGAAGACAAGCCCGCCGCCGGCAAGCGGTTCAACGAAGTCAAAACGCAAATCGAAGCCGGTTTCGAGGCCGCCCAGCAGCGAATCGCCTCGGCTGGCGCGACGAAAAAAGCCGGCCCGCAATTCGACCCGACCCTCCCTGGCCGGCCGCTCCGCCTGGGGCGGCTGCATCCGATTTCGCAGACCATCGAGGAACTGAAGGACATCATGGGGCGGCTCGGTTTCTCGCCGGCCGAGGGGCCAGAAATCGAGGACGAGCGGCACAATTTCGAGGCCCTCAACATTCCGCTCGACCACCCCGCCCGCGATCCGCTCGAAAATTTCTATCTGTCCGTCGCCGAGAAGCAGGGGATGGGGGACAGGG
>JANRLS010000120.1:0-17630 GCA_033762315.1 Pirellulaceae bacterium | reverse complement strand
GCAACTTGGAACTGTCGAGCGACTTGCGGCAGTCCGATTCCGATGCCTATTACCGCGAGGCCGAACGTCGCCGCTATTTGCCGGAATACGCCGGTCGCCGCGTCTCGATCTTCGTCAGCGAGTCCCCCAAGGAAGGAATCTACGTGGTGCGCGACGATGGACCAGGGTTCGATCCCCACGTGCAGCGCGATCCCACGACCGCGGAACATTTGGAGATTCCCAGCGGAAGGGGACTGTTCCTGATCAGGATGTTCATGGACGAGGTGCGCTACAACGAACGAGGCAACGAAATCACCATGATTCACCGTCGCCGACGCGCCACCACGGCCGCCGCCGTGGCGAGCATTCAATCTGGCGAGTGAGGCCGAGGCGTGACACGACCCATGAATATCAAGATCTTGCCGACCGACGACGAAGTGCTCCGCATCGAGATCGTGGGGAATGTCACCCGCGAATCGGCCGCCGGAGCGCAAGATCCGCTCGTGGCCCATCTCGGCGCGGGGGTCTTCTCCCATGCGGTGCTCCTCAGCCTCCAGCAGACGATGTATGTCGATTCGTCGGGCGTCGATTGGTTGATCCATTGCCATCGCCGCTTTCAGAGCGCCGGGGGACGGATGGTGCTGCACACCCTCAGCCCCTCGACACAGCAACTCCTCAAGATGATGCGGCTCGATAAAGTGTTGGAGATGGAACCCACGGAAATGGCCGCCCGCCAGCGGATTCGCAATTCCACGGGAAACGGTCATGGGCCGCCGCCCCTCGCACCGGCTTCCTCCAACGGAGCCGCCCGGTCCCCTTCCTCCCACTCGGAATCGGAAGCCCCCCATGACCACCCTACAGGTCCCTGAATCGCCAGTGGAAGACAACGGCGAAGTTCCCGTTCCCTCGTCCGAAGAAAGCCTTCTGGACCCGCTGCCAGCGGACTCTCCGGGGTCTCCCATCCAACTCAACATCCGTTGGGCCGAGAAGAATCTGACCCCGGATCAAACCGTCTCGCTCCTTCTGGAGCACGCGGTCCGCATGGATGTCAGCGACCTTTACTTCGCGTGCAACGAGGGAGATGTCACCGTCACGGTGCGGCACTTGGGGATCGTCAAACCCTTGACGGTGCTACCGCTGGAGTTGGGGCACCGCTGCATCGCGCTGATTCGCGCCCTGTCGCGCGTCAAGCACGGGGAGCGTCGCCGCCCGCAAGACGGCCGCTGGGTCGCCCGCTTGGGAGACGGCTCCGCTGTCGATCTGCGATTGAATACGCTCCCCACGCTCTATGGCGAGAGCCTCGCGCTGCGCATTTTCAGCCGCGAGCGAGAACTCGAACGGCTCGAAAGCCTGGGGTTCGTGGGCCCCCAACTGGCGATGATGAGCAGCATTTTGTCGGCTAACAGTGGGTTGGTGTTGATTACCGGGCCAACCGGCTGCGGGAAGACCACGACGATGTACGCCTGCATGCACGCGCTCAACAATGGCCGGCGAAAGATTCACACGATCGAGGATCCCATCGAATATGCCGTGCCGGGAATCTATCAGTCGCAGGTCGATTATACGACATTGGCGCACGGCGTCGATTTTCCGGAGATGCTGCGAGGCATCGTCCGCCAGGGACCCGATGTCGTGTTGATCGGCGAAGTTCGCGATAAGGAAACGGCCGAGACCGCCGTCCGCGCCGCCAACAGCGGACAACTAATCTTCGCGACGCTCCACTCGGCGACCGCGCCGCTCGCGGTGCAAAGCCTGCTCAGTCTGGGGGTTTCTCCTTACTTCCTCTGCACATCGCTCGTCGCTGTCGTTGGTCAACGACTGATGCGGACCTTGAATGATCGGACCAAAACTCCGCTCGACCTGTCGATCGCCCCCCAATTGTTCGAGGACGTTCAGCCTTGGCTCGACTTGGGATTCACTCCCCAGGCCTTCGCCGCGAGCTCGAACGGAGATCCCAATTTCGGCTATGCGGGGCGCGCCGGGGCCTTCGAGATCATGACGCTCAGTCCCAAGCTGCGCGACATGGTTCTGCAGATGCGGCCGGCCCGCGAGCTGCAGCAAGCCGCCGTCGCCGAGGGCATGCTCGACCTGCGCCGGGCGGCGCTCCTGAAGGTCGCCCAGGGAATAACCACGTTCGACGAAATGCAACGCGTGCTGCCCGACTCCGAGTTGTGGTTCGACTAAGGGCTGTCGTTTGACGAGGGTCCGACTGCGAATTCCGGCTTCGCCAACGCTTGGACACCGACCGCAAGTCAGCCCGAGGCGTGGCCGGCGGACTCCTCCAAAAATACCCCCATCCGTCGGAACTTGTCGTAGCGGGCCGCCAGTAACTCCGGCAACGGCTGGGCGAGCAGTTCGCGGAGCGACCGGAGCAGATATTGTTTAACCCGCATGGCGGCTTGCTGATGATCGCGGTGAGCGCCCCCCAGCGGCTCTTCGATGACGTGATCGACCACGCCGAGCCGCAATAGATCGCGCGAGGTGAACTTGAGGGCGGTCGCCGCTTTCTCAGCATACTGATGGCTCTTCCAGAGGATGCCGGCGCAGCCTTCAGGACTGATGACCGAGTAATACGAAAACTCCAGCATCGCCACCCGGTCGCCGACGCCGATGCCCAGGGCACCGCCGCTGCCACCCTCGCCGATGACCAGGCAAATGACCGGCGTGTTCAAGCGCGACATCTCATACATATTCTCGGCGATGGCCTGCGATTGGCCGCGCTCCTCGGCCCCAATGCCCGGAAAGGCGCCCGGTGTGTCGATCAGGCAGATCACCGGCAGGCCATATTTCTCCGCCAGCTTCATTTTCAGGATCGCCTTGCGATACCCCTCGGGATTCGCGCAGCCAAACGAACAAGCGCTCCGCTCCTTGTAGGTGCGTCCCTTCTGATGACCGACGACCAGGACCTTGTGTTGATCGAGTCGGGCAAAGCCGGTGAGGATCGCCCGGTCGTCGCCAAAGCGGCGGTCCCCATGTAACTCGACATAGTCCTCGAAGACGAGGGCCAGATAATCGGAGGTGTAGGGTCGGTCCTTGTGCCGGGCAACTTGCACGGTTTGCCACGGCGTCAGGCTGCCATAAACTTGCCGCGTCACGTCGGCGATCTGCCGCTTCAAAAGTCGCAAGTCTTCATCCTGCTGTGGCGTGCGTTCGGTCGCCATTTCGAGGGCGCGGCGGCGGGCTTCGAGTTCCACGATCGGTTGCTCGAATTCCAAACCAGCAGGCGACGAGGGGGCGGGGCTACCATTGGACATGCGAACGCTCGCTCCGAGAATTGACGACCATCAGCCTACGCGAAAGCAAGGCGAAGCCTCAAGGGCAGTCGAGCCGCCAAGCAGCTAGATGAACCCCTTGCGTTTGTCTTCCTTGAGGACGGTCTTTCCTTCGGGGGGCTTGGGAACGACCTTGAACACCCGCATGTTGCGGAACGCCTTTAGGAATTCCCACATCGATGGGGGACGCTCTTCCTTCTTCTTCGACATCATCTTCCGCAGCAAGTTGCTGAACTCGGGGGTGACGTTGTCGTTGAACACCTGCACCGACGGAATCGCGGCGGTCAGGTGCTTGTTGAGCAGTTCGTCGGCATTGCTCCCAGTGAATGGAGCCTTACCCGTGAGCAACTCAAAGAGCACGCAGCCGTAGCTGTAGATGTCGGCCCGTTCGTCGAGATTGTGATTGCGAATCTGCTCGGGGGACATATAGCTGCGGGTCCCCTGCGTCTTGTTCCCCCCCATGCCGCCAAAGAGCGCCGCGAGCCCACTCTTTTTCTTTTGCGAAATGGCGAAGTCGATCAGCTTGACCATCCCTTCATCGCTGAGGAGGAAGTTGTCGGGCTTCACGTCGCGGTGGATCCACCCTTCGGTGTGCAAGTAGTAAAGCGCCTCGGCTCCCTGATCGATGATTTTGAGCCCGAGATGGGCGATGGTTTGCGGCCCACCGCGCAGCCAGAGCTTGAGGTTCGGATGCTCGAAATGCTCCATCACCAGATAGGGAACTTCGCCTTCGATGTTGTATTCGTAGATCTTGATGAGGTTCGGGTGCTTCAGTCCCTTGCCGACTTCGAACTCGTTCTTCATCGAGGCGATTTCGACGCGGTCCTTGCGGCGGTCCTGATTGAGGACCTTCAGGACGTAGCGCGTCGTGTCGTCCGTCTTGGCCGCTTCCCACACCTGCGTGGTATGGCCGGCGCGGATCAGGCGAACGAGGCGATAGGGACCGAGAAAATCGCGAGGACGAGACACGGCAGCGGAGGGGAGTAAAGGTTGGGTTTTGACTGCTAGGTATTGTACGCAGCGGGCCGGATGGCGGAAGACAGGAGTCGGCGGTCAGGAATCAGGGGCCGGGAGTCGGCAATAAATTTTCGGTTAATACGCGGTGGTAGAGTTCGCGGATGCGACGGGTCATTGTTTCGTGGCGAAACTGATCGGCAAAACGCTCGCGGCCGGTTTGACCAAGCTGACGGCGCAGGTCGGCATCGGCGGCAAGCGTACGGAGCGGTTCGACAAGGGATTGCCATTCGGGGGGCACGAGAAAGCCGGTTTGGCCCGTGATAGCGACTTCGCGAGCACCGTCCACGTCATAGCTGACGACCGGCTTGCCGGCGATCAGCGCCTGCGGCAGTGCGCGGGCCAGGCCCTCGCGCAGGCTGGCATGCACCAGCAGGTCCATCGCGCCCAGCAGCTCGGGAATCCGCGGCGGCGGAACGAGGCCAGTGAAGTGAAAATGCGATGTCAGCCCTGCCGCCGCGATTTGTCGCTCCAGCGAATCCCGCAAGATGCCGTCGCCGACGAAGAGGAAGTGAACGTGGGGATTGGTTTTGATCACCTCGGCAGCGGCCCGGATGACATCGGCATGCCCCTTCAGGTGAAACAGGCGAGCGATCTTGCCGACGACGACGTGTTCATCGGTAAAACCCAGCTCACGGCGCACTCGTTGGCGATGCTCGTCGGCCCGCAGGAAAGGATCGACGTCCATGCCGCTGTAAATCGTCGTGAACTTCTCGCGCGGGGCCACGCCAGCCTGCACTAGCAACTCAGTCATCGCATCGGCCACGCTAATCAGCCCATGGCAGCGGCGGGCGGCATACCATTCGCACCCGCGGAACAGCCCACGGGCAGCGAAATTCTGATACGGATGAAACGGCGCGCCATGCACCGTGTGTACGATTGCCGGTACCTTCAGCGACCAGGCCGCCAGCCGGCCGAGAAAGCCAGCCTTGGCGCTGTGCGTGTGGACAACATCAGGCCGAAACTCGCGCAGCACGCGTTTCAAGGCGAAGTAGCAACTCGCATCTTGCCACGGCACAATCGCTCGTCGCATCTCGGGCACGATGCGGGTCGGAACTTCGCCCCCCCTCCCCTCCCCTGCCCCGGCAAGCAGCTTTCCCTCGGGGCCATCCGATGGCCCGGTGACAAGCAGCACCTCGTCGCCATGAATCCGAATCAAGTCTTGGCAGTTGAAAAGCGTGTTCTCTTGCGCTCCGCCTACGATCATCCGCGTGATGAGATGGGCGACACGCATGAGGAGCTTCAGAGGGAGGACTCAGACTTCAGATTTGACGCATGTTATTCCAACTCTGCCTCATCTTCGACCTGCTGCTGCCCGCAATCCGAAGGCTGCAATCCGCATTCTGAATTCTCTCCATACTCCACCCCAATCAGATACAGCCCCTGTGCCGGCGCGGTCATGCCCGCGGCTCGGCGGTCGCGTTTGGCAATCACTTCGGCCGGCCAGGTGACGGGCTGCTTTCCTTTTCCGACCTCCACGAGCGTGCCGACGATGTTGCGGACCATGTTATACAAAAAGCCGTCGGCTTCGACCTCGATCACGACGCGGTCGGTCAGTTCGGCCCAGCGGCGCTCGACCAGGAGGTCGAGCACCGTCCGCTCGGTCGTCAGCCGCCGAGAACCGCTGGTCTGAAAGCTGACGAAATCGTGCTTGCCGACGAGGGCCTTGGCTGCTTCGGCCATGGCTTCGACATCGAGGCGGCGATAGAGGTGCCAGACATAGCGGCGGTCGAAAATGTCGCGCGGCCGGCCATCTTGAATCAGATACCGATAGCGTTTGCGGAGCGCGTCCCGAATGGGGTGGAAGTCGTCGTAGGTGGTGGCGATCTCAAAGACCACCATGTCCTCCGGCAGTTCCGCGTTAATTGCTTTGCAGAGGGCCGGTCCATCTAGCCACGTCTCCGACCGAAAGCCTACGACCTGCCCCAAGGCATGAACGCCGGCGTCGGTGCGTCCGCTCGCCACGCAGCGAGTCTTTTGCAGCGTGATTCGCTCAATCGCCTTCTCCAATTCCTCCTGCACCGTCCGCTGCCCTGGCTGCCACTGCCAACCGACGAAATCGGTCCCGTCGTAGGCGAGGGTGAGCTTGAAGGTGGGCATGGTTGCGAGCGAAGGGTTCAGAATTCGGGGTTCAGAAACCAGCAATGAAAACGAGTACCAGTGGTCCGTAGCCCACAAAAGTCGATGACCACTGAACCCTGAGTGCTGAACCCTGAGCCCAACCTCATCCCTCCAGCACAATCCGCAACATCCGCCGCAGCGGCTCGGCAGCGCCCCAGAGGAGCTGATCGCCGCAGGTGAAGGCGGCGAGGTAGCGGCCTTTGGCGGATCGTTCGAGATCGAGCTTCCGCAGTCGGCCGACGGGGACGCTGAGCGTGCCGGTGACGGCTGCGGGGGTGATCTCGCGGATCGAGCGATCCTTCTCGTTGGGGACGACCTTCGCCCAAGGGTTGGCAGCGGCGAGCATCCCTTCAATCTCAGGCAGCGGTACGTCCTTGGTCAACTTGATCGTGATGGCCTGGCTGTGGCAGCGCATCGCGCCGACTCGGACACAAATTCCATCGACGGGAATCGTCTTGTCGCCGGCGAGGCCGAGGATTTTGTTCGTCTCGGATTGCCCCTTCCATTCTTCCTTGCTTTGGCCGTTGCCGAGGTCCTTGTCGATCCACGGGATCAGGCTGCCGGCGAGGGGGACGCCAAAGTTCTCGGTCGGAAAGGCGGGGCTGCGGAGCGTTTCGGCCACGCGGCGGTCGATGTCGAGAATGGCGGATGCCGGATCGGCCAGTTGCTCGCGCACGCTGCCGCTGGCGGCGGCCATTTGCTTCAGCAGCTCGCGCATGTTCTGGGCCCCTGCCCCGCTGGCGGCTTGATAGGTCATGCTGGTCATCCATTCGACCAGGCCGGCCTTGAACAGCCCTTGCAGCCCCATCAGCATCAGGCTGACCGTGCAGTTGCCGCCGATGTAGTTCTTGATGCCGCGGGCCATCGCGTCTTGGATGACATGCAGATTGACCGGGTCCAGGATGATGACCGCGTCGTCCTTCATCCGCAGGCTGCTGGCGGCATCGATCCAAAAGCCATTCCAGCCGGCGGTGCGAAGCTGCGGGTAGATTTCATTCGTGTAGTCGCCCCCCTGGCAGGTGATTATCGCATCCATCCCCTTGAGTGCCGCCACGTTTTTGGCATCCAGCAGTTTGCCCGTCTCCTGGCCGCCGACCTTGGGCCCTGCCCCGCCGACACTCGACGTGCTGAAAAACACCGGCTCGATCAGGCCGAAATCCCCCTCCGCCTGCATCCGCTCCATCAGGACCGAGCCCACCATCCCCCGCCAACCGACCAGACCAACGCGTTTCACGGCACTTTCTCACTTCCGAATTGGGTAAATTGCCAATCCCGTAGCTTATCTTCGGAATATCTAAACGACAATGAACTTAACACTGACAAAAAACGCCCAAGGAAGGTTCAGGGCGTCCCCGAAGTGAGATTGACAGTTGTCCCATTGGTGATACATTGGATATACGTGCCTAGTCATCACGTCTGTCCGAAAGGGCGCTCTAGGGAGTCTGTCCATTGATCAAAACACTCACCAAACATGGGAATAGCTGGGCGCTGGTCATCGACAAGCCGGTGCTGGAACTGCTGAACATCCAACCCGACACTCCTTTGAAGCTGCGAACTGACGGCCAGACCCTGATTATTGCGCCTGCCGAAGACACGCCGCGGAAAGAGAAGTTTCGGAAGGCGCTGGAGCAGACAAACCGGCGATACGGCAAAGCCTTGAAGCGCCTCGCTGAATAGCGCATGACGCCGACATTTTTGTCTCTTGAGGAGGTTCTCGAAATTCACGAGGACCAACTGGCCCGATACGGCGGGCGACCAGGGCTCCTGAGCTTGGCGCTGCTCGAATCTGCATTGGCCCAGCCGCAGACGAGCTTCGAGGGCCAGTATCTGATGAGCGACCTGTTCGAGATGGCAGCGGCCTATCTGTTCCACCTCGTGCAGAACCATCCGTTCAACGACGGCAACAAGCGGGTTGGTGCCGTGGCGGCGATTGTTTTCTTGCTGACGAACGGGCAGGACATCAACCTCACCGAGGAGGAACTGGAAACGGTCGTGCTGGAGACAGCGATGGGGAAACTAGACCGCGAGCGAATTGCTATCTTGCTTCGCACTCATGCTGCCTGACTGTTGCCCGCACAAGGTGCGACACTTGGCAGCGAGACTCCACACAGACACCGAACCAAGCGTGCAAAGTCATGTAACTTAATTGTCGGCCGACTAAGTCCTAGGAAGGCCGGCTTCTTCCATCGCAACATTGAAACCGCCAAGCGTAAAGTAATCTTCAAACGTAAAGAAAACTTCGTAGGAGCCGCCTGAAATTCCAGCTTTCACTTTCAGGACGTACTGCGGACGCCCGACCTGGAGTCCAATCATTTGCCATCCATTCGATGCCAAAAATACATGAAGGATCTCGGCACGTGAATATTTAATCGAATCCGAAGCTGTGCCGTACGAGTTATTCACTACCAGCGTCAAAACGCCACTGTTATCGACCCTAACAAATGCGTTGCGTCCACCGAAGAATCGCTCTATCGAGGAAACAGCGGGAATACGCGGATCGCCGCCCAAATATTTAACGTCAAATTCTTCTTGTGCCATGTTTTTTTCGCACTAATTCTGATCCCCACCCACCAATTTCTCCTCCACTTTGTCTGCTTGCCAGGCGATGGAGGTGATGGTGCGGCTGACGTCGAGGGGGGCGGTGGTGGCGGCTAGCTGACTGAAGCAGACGACGACCATTTCGCCGGCGGGGGTTTCTTGAATGCCATAAGCCCCCATCACCATTTGCGAGTTGAACTTCAGGAGTTGCATCGCGTTCTCGGGCGTGCTGGGGCCGCAGACCGATGAGTAGCTGATGAGCGGATGCCCTTCGGAATCCTTTTGATCGAAGCGGACGATTACCGTTTGCTTGCGCAGAGGGCCGACCGGAACGACGATCTGCCAGGATTCGCCCGCTTCGAGGCATTGCCAGCCGGCGGAACCGGCGACCGAGCGAACGATCTGCTTGGGGTCGGCAGGCGGCGGGGGAGCAACCGGCGCGAGGCCGCCGAAATTCATCCCCCCCTGCCCTGCCCCGGCCGCGGTTGGTTGATTCTGCGGCGCGGCCTGAAATTGATTCGGGTTCACCCGCGCGCCGCTATTCATCGCGTTTTGAATCATGCCAGGGAGCATCATGCCGAAGCCGGCACCCATGCCCATGCCCATCGGCGCGGCGGCGTTGCCGCCAGCGCCGCTCTGGTCGGCCATGCTCCGCATGCTGTTGGCGGCTTGATAGACGGTATAAGCCTGCAAATCGCCGATGGCCCCCATCGAGCTGCGGGCGTCAATCGCCTTCTGCACCTCTTCCGGCGGCGAAATCGCGTTGATGAAGAACTCGACCAGTTGCAGACCGTATTTGCCAAACTCCTGCCCGATCACGCTCGATGCCCCGCCGCCGATTTCGTCGAACTGGGCCGGCAGGTCGAGCAGGCTCGTTTGCGAAGTAGCGAGGATGTCGGTCAGCTTGCTGACGATCAGGTCCTTCAGATACGACGTGACCTCGTCGGTCGTGTATTTTCCTTGCGAGCCGACCAGCTCATCGAGCAGCTTCACGCTATCGGCCACGCGGAATGCGAATTTGCCGTTGGCCCGCAGGCGGACGATGCCAAAGTCCTTGTCGCGGACGGTGATCGGCTGGCGCGTGCCCCATTTCTGGTCGAGAAATGTCTGTTGGCCGATGAAATAGACCTGGGCCTGGAATGGCGACTTCTCCCACGGGATCGTGAGGATTCGCGTCAGGATCGGCACGTTGAAGGTGGTGAGCGTGTAGCGGCCAGGGCCGAATTTGTCTTGGGCCTTGCCCGATTTGACGAACACCGCCTCCTGGTTCGGCTGGACGATGAGCTGGGCCCCCAGCTTGATGTCGGCCGAGCCCTCCGGCGGAACGCGATGGACCAGCGAGCGGTTCGTTTCGTCGAAAAAGTCGATGACTTCCAGGCGAATGCCCATGGAGACCTCCGGGGGGACAGTAGTCAGGGGACAGCCAGAACGTTGTTGTACGCCCGTCGGTGGGCGGTTTCCAGGGTAGCGAACGGATGGGCGTGCTATGATATAGCCGGTTATTCGCCGACGAGCGGCGAGAATTGGCAAAACGAGTGGGGCAGGCAATGGTCAAAGGTAAGGGGAGCGGGCAAGGCGAGCGGCACACGCAGATCATCATCCCGCCGTGGATGAAGTTCATTGTCGCGATCGTGGCGCTTGCCGTGGCGCTCGTTGGGTATTGGCAGGGAAACTACGGCGGCGGGTGGCCCAAAATTGGGCTGCCGCAAACGAGCTCGCCGCAGCCCGTGCCGGCACAGCCCCCGGCGACAAGCACGCCCGACCCGACGCCGGCGACAACCGACGCGCCGCTGGCCCGACCGCAAAACCCGCCCGCTGCCGCCGAGCCGACCGAGTCGCCCACCGACTCCGCCAACATTCGCACGACGATTCCCGATCAGACGATCCTCGACGAAAGCGGCGACGAAGCCTTTCGCGGGACGATCGACGTCGGACCAACGCTAACTCGCATCCAGGCCGGCGAGCGGCTAAGCCGGTTCCCCAACGACGGCTCGACATTCCAAAACCGCGAAGGACGCCTCCCCCGCAAGCCCGCGGGCTACTACAAGGAATACGTCCACCCCACGCCCGGCCTCTCCGGGCCCGGCCCGCAGCGGCTGGTGATTGGCGAGCAGGGGGAGACTTATTACACGGCGGATCACTACCGGACGTTTCAGCGGCTGGATGAATAGATCCAATGTTTTAGAATTGCGTTGAAACCCCTGCCGGCTTGCCCGGCAGGTGCATCAGGTTGGCAGCTAGTCAACGAACTTTCCCAAACAAGTACCCGCTACCTCCTTCGCCGCCGTAAGCGGCGAAGGAGGTAGCCACCAGAACGAACTAAATTCCATCTAGCTGCCAACCGTCCGATCCTGCCAGGCATGCTGGCAGGGGCGGTGACAGCCTTAGACACTAGAAATAGTTGTCCTTGGTCATTGGAAATGCAGGATTCACCCTCCCCTGCCCTGCCGGCGGGATTCGTGTTCATCGACGAACCGGCGAAGTTTCACGATCCGGCGGCGCTCGTCGCGCGGATTCCGCGGGGAATCCGCAGCAAGCAGAAGCTGCTGGCAATTCTGGCGGAGAAGCTGAAGTTTCCCGGCTATTTTGGGCACAACTGGGACGCACTCGAGGAGAGCCTGCGCGATTTCTCCTGGCTGCCGGCGGACCAGGGAGTAGTGATCGTCCACGAAGATGTTCCGTTTGGTCCGCGGGGAGAGAATCGCCCCCTGTATTTGTCGGTCTTGAGCGAAGCGCTGGCCCACTGGTCTAGCGCGTCAGTCGGTCGGTTACGAGCGATCTGGCCCACGTCAACTCGCGAACAGTTCATCCCAGCAGCCAATTCGCCACGCTGAAATAGACTGTCAGCGTCAGCATGTCGGCGATGACCAGGGCAATCGGTCCGCTGGCGACTTGCGGATCGCTTTTAAAAAGCCGCAGAGCATAGGGCATCGCGAGGCCAAACACCGCCGAGGCAGTTACGCCAAAGCCAATGCCGATCAGCAGGCACAGGGCGAGATAGCCGTTGCCCAGCCATGCCAGCGCGACGAGGGCGAGAACCGCGCCGCAGGCCGTTCCCAGGAGGATACCGGTGAAGAACTCGCGCAAGAGACGGCTGCGGAGCTCGCGCCAGCTCGGTGGTTGACCGCGCAGTACGACGAGGGCGAGCGTCACCGATTGAATCGCCACGCTCTCGGAAAGCGCCAGCACCACCGGCACGAAGAGGGCCAGCGAAACGACCTTGATCAAGAGCCCCTCGAACAGGTTCGACAGAATCGCCGCCAGAATGCCCCCGCCAATATTGCACAGGAGCCACGGAAACCGGCTCAGGAAGGCATTCCACGACGAGGCTTGCTGGGTGGTGCTGAGATGCACTCCCATGAGCTGAAACAAGTCGTTTTGCTGCTTGGTTCGCTCCAGGTCGTCGATCCCATCGGCGAAGAGCTCGACATCGACAAGACCGATCATCCGCTCGCCATGCACGACGGGAAACGCCAGGTAGTGATGCGCGAGGAACAGCTCGCACGCCTGGCGAACGGTGGCCGTATCGGGGAGTGTGACCACGTTCGTCACCATGATGTCGGCAATGCGGGCCTCCGGCGGGCTGAGCAAGAGCCGTCGAGTGGGCACTACTCCCAGCAGGCGGTCGGCCTGGTCGGTGACGTAGAAATAGATGATTCGCCCCTGCGGTTGCTGGATGCGGAGATCGGCCAGCGCTTCGCCGACGGACTGCTCGGCGCGGAGGCGGCAGAAGTCAAACCGCAAGTGCTGGGTGACCTGGTCGTCGAGGATTTCGCAAGCGGGGGCCGACATGAAGCTAGCGCGGGTAGGGGTACGAAACGGACCGCGCAGACCCGAGCCGCACGCGGGAAGAGGGCCGGAATATTACCGCTTTTTCCCCGCCAGTGCTAGCCAGATCACCCCACCGACCACCATCACCAGCGACAACAGCGAGCAGCAACTGCCGGGAACAATTCCGAGCATCGCCTCCTCGAGATCGGTGCGGCCGCCCGAGAGCGCGACCAGCAGCAGGCTTACTACCACCACGCCCGCCGATAGCGCAAGAAACACGCCACCGGCAATCAGCAGAATCCAGGGACCTTTCATCAGCTCGCTCCTCAGCCGCTTTTTGATTCGCCAACCAGCGAACGAACGACCAAACCGAGCGTCGCCAAAATGTAAGCCGGTATTGTCAGCACCAGGCCCACCATTGCCGAGACGAGGGACATTGAGATTCCCTCGGCAATCTCGGAAGGCTTTGGCGCGGTGCTTGACATGGCAATCACCTGAAACGACGCCATCATTCCCTCGACGACTCCGAGCACTCCCAGATATACCGGTGCGGGAACAACCAACACAATCGCACCGATCATCGCCGGCCCTTTGCCCTTCCACAGCAGGAAGGCCACGATCAAAAACGCCACGAACCCCGCCAGCGGCAGCAGCAGCGTGTACTTCATGCCCAATGCCGAAAAGAACCACATCAGGTACGACTGGCGGACCGGTTCGGCGAATTCTTCGGAGAGCAGTTCATCGGACATGGCGAATCTCAAAGTGGTTAACGTTTCCCGGCTTGCTTGAGCACTTTGTCGGCGAAATCGGCGTCAACGCCGGTCAGCGGGGGCGACAGCGTACGCCGATAGTCACCCATGTCGTGGTGCCCTTCTTCGTAGGCTCGTTCAATCACCTCTTGCAAGTCGAGGTGAATTTCGTCGTCTGACTTGCGCAGCGGGATTGGCAAAACAGGCAGCTTTGCCGAAAGCGGAATTGGGAACATCTGGGCTTCCCGAGGCCGGCTGGCGCGACGAATGCAAGCCAGATACGCGGCCTGCCGTCGGTTGGCAGGCAGTTGCCTCACGGGCAGAATCGCACCTCGCGGACCGGCGCGAGACAGGTCGATCTCGACGACGTTGACATCGGTATCGAGATACTCGCGGCGTTTGGACAGGTACTCATCGCGGCCGGCCCCGGCACGTTTGTTCGTCGGGCTCAGGAATTCGATGACAGTAATGACTTTTTCGCCTGAATCGACATCAATCACTTCCAGAAATCGCTCTTTCACCGTGGTCGTCGCTAGTTGAATCACAATCGATTCGACCACGGCGACTTCCGTAAGGGAAGCAGTCGGAGCTGATTGCGACTGGGGATCATGTTCGACGATATAGACATCCGGACTGCGCTCTTGGCGTGAACTTTCATCGTCCGTCTCGACGTAAACCCGCTCTTCAGCCCGAGCGCAAAGCGGCGGCTTCAGTTGCCGATTCAATTGACCTCGCGAAAACGCGATCAGTGAAAGATGCACGTCGCGCCACTGGTGCTCCAGGTAGGGATCCATGCCAGGAAACGGGCTTTTGGCCATGCGCGCAATCCTTTCAGCTTGCCGGGCGGACTCCCTCATTCTACACGGGAAGACTTGCAATGCGACGCGAAGCGCCAGGGCCGCCCCTGCTCCGGAACCAAGTTTGGTTCCGGCTGCTGAAAATGGAACGTTCTGCTGGTGTCGCTCCCCCCCTGCCCTGCCCCGGCGAATCGGGGAATAATACGAGATTCTCGCCGCCGCATCGGCGAGCAGCACTTCAGGGAGGCCCTTGCGATGGATGACAAACTGAGCCGGCTGGCGATCACGTTCGACGATGTGCTGCTGGAACCGCGCTATAGCGACTGCGTGCCGTCGGACGTCAGCGTGGCAACGCAATTGACCAAGCGGATCGCCCTCAACATTCCGCTGCTCAGTTCGCCGATGGACACCGTCACCGAGCACGAGATGGCCATCGCCCTGGCCAAGGAAGGGGGCCTCGGAATCATCCACAAGAACATGTCGGTCGAGTTGCAAACCGAAGAAGTCAACAAGGTCAAACGCTCGGCCAACGGCATCATCCTCGATCCGGTCACGCTCCGCCCCGAGCAGCCGGTGAGCGAGGCCCAAAAGCTGATGAAGCTGAAGAACGTCAGCGGCTTTCCGATCACCGATGCTAGCAGCAAGCTGGTCGGCATCCTCACCCGCCGCGACTTGCGATTTTTAGAGAACAGCGAGCAGCCGATTCGCGAGGTCATGACCAAGGACAACCTGGTCACGGCGAAGGGAAATGTAACGCTTGAGGAAGCTGAGCAGATTTTGACGGGTAAAAAGGTAGAGAAGCTGCTCTTGGTGGACGATACATATTGCCTAACCGGAATGATCACCATCCGCGACATCGACATGATGAAGCGGTTTCCCCATGCTTGCAAAGACCGGCTTGGCCGGCTGCGAGTGGGGGCGGCAGTGGGCGTTTTCGACCTGGAACGGGCGCAAAGCCTGATCCAGACAGGAGTTGACATCCTGGTCGTCGATTCCGCTCACGGCCACAGTAAAAACGTGATCGAGACAGTCCGGGCAATTAAGAAAAAATGGGAAATTGACGTCGTCGCGGGAAACGTGGCAACCCGCGAAGGCGCGCGAGATTTGATCGCTGCCGGCGCCGACGCCGTGAAAGTCGGAATCGGTCCGGGGTCGATTTGCACGACCCGGGTAATCAGCGGCGTGGGCGTGCCGCAGATTACTGCCGTTTATGAAGCCGCCCAAGCCGCAAAAGCGAGTGGCACGCCGATCGTTGCCGACGGCGGCATTCGCTATTCGGGAGACATGACCAAAGCACTCGCCGCCGGCGCACATTGCGTGATGATCGGCGGATTGTTTGCCGGCCTGGCCGAAAGTCCGGGCAAAACCATCCTCTACCAGGGCCGCACATTCAAGGCGTATCGCGGAATGGGCAGCCTCGGAGCGATGGTGAAGGGTTCGAGCGAGCGATACAGACAGGCCGGCGAGGGCGGGGGGACCGGCAAGCTGGTGCCAGAAGGCGTGGAAGGTCGCGTCCCTTTCAAGGGCTCGCTGTCCGACTTCGTCTATCAGCTTGTCGGAGGGCTCAGGGCCGGCATGGGTTATTGCGGAACCAAAACCATTGAGGAGCTGCGTACGGAAACGCGGTTCATTCAAGTCTCGGCCGCCAGTGTGCGGGAGAACCACCCCCATGATGTTGCCATCACGCAGGAAGCACCCAACTACAGTCCCGAATACCATGACGGGAAAGGGGGCGAGTAGTGTTCCCTTCCTCTCCCTCTGGGAGAGGGCCGGGGTAAGGGTCTTAGGCGTTGCCGCTGGCATCGCCCTCTCCTTTCCTTTCTCCGCGGTCGCTCAAGACCTGGAGCCCGCCCAGTTCATTCCCGACGACGGCGCTCAGCCCATCGCCCAAATCATCGCCAGCGATTCCGAGCCGACACCGGCCGCGCCCACTTCGGCCGCGCCGCTCCGGTGGAAATCAAAGCCCGCCACCGTTACGAACGTCGCGGTGAACGAAGCCACTCCCCTGCCGGCACCCAAAATGGCGGCGGCCCCCTCCCCTGCCCCGTCGCGCGGCTGGAATCGGACGCGCATCGACGGGCAGGTTCGCCCCGCTCAGGCGGTCAGCGATCCCTTCCGCGATCCGTTCGGCGACCGCAGCGCCACCCGCCAGGCGGCTGATATCGAGCTGCTTCCAGCCGGCGAGCCGGTTGCCGAAGAGCCCCCGCACGTCGCCTCGAAACCTTCGTACGAGCTGCTCCCCGCGCCGTCGCCGCTCCGCACGGTCCCCTCGACTCGCGCCCCGGCCGAGCTGGAGCCGACTCTCGTCGCCCAGCCAGGCAATCCGCCGCCCGTCGGCTCGCCGATTCCCGAATCGCCCCTCCCTTCGATCACCGAACCGACGCCACGCAGCGGCACTCCCTGCAATCGCGTCTATAACGAACGCAACTGCTGCGACATCGAAACGGGCTGCCAGCTCTTCCGCGAGCAACTCCGCAACGACTCGATCCGCAACATCTCGCTCGACATTACCCCCCGCTTCATGCCCGACCTGACCAAGGTCGAGGACGAAGAGCAGCGGGCCGAAAAGCTCCGCCACCTGGAAAGCCGCACCTGGCGCAGCAAGTCGGGCGAAGTCCTGGCCACCGGCCGCATGACCAATCTGGAGCGGAGCCGCGTCATCGTCACCGACGACTCTGGTGCCGAGGTCGCCCGCATTCCGTGGAATCAGCTCGGCGACGATGAACTGTGCTACATCAATGCCTGGTGGCGCTTGCCGGTCGAATGCGGCCTGGGTGGCCGCGAAATCGCCAGCCGCCACTGGATTCCCGCCACGTTCGCCTATACCGCCTCGTCGCTGTGCCACAAGCCGCTGTATTTCGAGCAGGTGCAACTCGAACGCTACGGCCACACTGCCGGCCCGATCCGCCAGCCGCTCATCAGCGGGGCCCACTTCTTCGTGAGCTTGATGGCCCTCCCCTACAACATGGCAATCAGCCCGCCGCACGAGTGCGAATATGCCCTGGGTTACTACCGCCCCGGCAGCTGTGCTCCCTGGATGATTCCCCCCGTGCCGCTCTCCGTTCGCGGTGCCGTGGCCGAAACGGCCTTCGTCGTCGGCGGCATCTACCTGATTCCCTAACCCCTGGTCTGCCCGTGGGGCGGGCGTCCCGCCTGCCGAGTCGGTGTAGGTTGGGCTCTGCCCACCTTCCGCCTCACGACTGACGCCTGACGACTGACGCCTGACTCCTGACGACTGACGCCTGACGCCTGACGACTGACGACGGACGACTGACGACGGACGACTGACGACGGACGACGGACGACGGACGACGGACGACGGACGACGGACGACGGACGACGGACGACGGACGACGGACGACGGACGACGGACGACGGACGACGGACGA
>JANRLS010000119.1:0-54465 GCA_033762315.1 Pirellulaceae bacterium | reverse complement strand
AAGCTGAGCCATCCGAACATCGTCACCGCTCACGATGCAGACCAGGCCGGCGGCGTGCATTTTCTGGTAATGGAGTACGTCGAGGGAAGCGACCTTTCGGCCCTTGTCAAAAAGCACGGCCCGCTCCAAGGAAGCAAGGCGATTAGCTACATCGTCCAGGCGGCGAAGGGGCTGGAGTACGCCCATAAGAAAGGAGTCGTCCATCGCGACATCAAGCCGGCGAATCTGCTGCTCGACACGGAAGGGACCGTCAAGATCCTCGACATGGGGCTGGCGCGGATCGACGTGGGTGGAGATGCGGCGACCCAGGCTGAACTGACCGGCACCGGGGCGGTGATGGGGACGGTCGATTACATGTCCCCCGAGCAGGCGATTAGCACGAAGGGGGTCGATGGTCGGACCGACATTTATAGTCTGGGTTGCACGCTCTACTACCTTCTGTCCGGCAGGCCGCTCTACGACGGAGAAACCATCACCGCGAAGCTGATCGCCCACCAGACGAAGCCGATCCCCGCGCTGGCCGAAGTGCAGGAGGGAGTGCCCAGCGAGGTACAGGCGATCTTTGAAAAGATGGTCGCCAAACAGGTCGGGGACCGCTACCAGTCGATGACGGCGGTGCTGGCCGACTTGGAAAAGATCATCGCCGGGCAATCGAGTTCCAGCAGCCTCGCCCCGCCGGCGGAGAGCACGGACACGAATCTCACGAAGTTCTTCCAGCAGATTCCGGCCAAATCGACGAAAAACTCTGGGGTGGCGGGTACTGGGGTGGCTGGGGTGGCCGCCGCGGCAACCCCGGCTGAGGGTCGCCGTGGTCAGGCTGCGGAGGGCCGCCGCCACCCAGTCAAAAAGCTCGATCCCAAGCTCCTCCTTTACGGCTCCCTCGCCGGCGGCGTGCTCTTGCTCCTGGGCATTCCGCTGGTACTGTATTTCGCCCTCAGCAGTGGCGAACCCAAGCCTCCGTCCTCTCCTGCCGAGAATTTGCAGTCCGCAATCCAAAATCCGCAATCGCTCGCCGGCCAGCCGATCGACCTCTTCCAGCACATCGACGTGGCGAAGGGAGGGCTGAACAACAAAGGCACCCCGCTCTGGGCCATGAGCCGCGATCGCCGGACGCTCGTCGCGACCACTTCCAACACCGACCGGGCAATTCCCATCGACTACCCCGTTCCGGCCGCCTACCTGCTGGAAGCGAAGGTCACCAGCAACACCGCGGGAGCGACCGCGCAGCGCAAGCTGATGATCGGCCTCGCGTCGGGCGAGCGCCGGTTTTCCCTGGAACTCAACCGCCCGCGGAGCAACAAAGGGGTCGGCGAATTTTGGAGCGGACTGTCGCTGCTCAACGGCCAGGCCGCGCCAACCAACGAAACGGGGACCGAGGGGGAATTGTTCGCCGACGGAAAGCCGCACACGATTCGGATCGAGGTCCGGCCCGACGCGATCCTTGTCCAGTTCGATGGCCGGATGATCGTCGATTACCGCGGCACGCAGGACCGGCTCTCGTATCCGTTTGGGTCGCCAACGGTCAACGGCGTCGATATCAGCCAGAGCGACCTATGGCTGATGGTCCACGACCGGACGACATTCGAGTCGCTCACGCTCACGCCGCTGTCGCCAGATGCCACTGCTGGCTCGTCCAGCAGTACTCCCCCCGGCGACTACGCCCTGCTGTTCGACGGCGACGACGTGGTAAACCTGGTCAAGCCGCTCCAATACACGCCCGACTCGTACACGTTCGAGGGTTACGTCCGTGTTGATGCCTACACGCCGCGAGCCTGGGTCTTTTCACCCTCCGGCAACAGCGGGCTGGGGCTGGATATGCAGGAAGGGAAGTTCTGGCGGCTGTCGCACGTGCAGCAACCGAGCGGCCACTTTTCCATCGCCACTCCCGCGGAGCCGATCGAACTCGGCCGGCGGGTTCACGTGGCGGCCGTCTGCGTCCCGTCTCGGTTCTCGCTGTACGTCGATGGCAAACGGGTTGCGTATTCACCGCCGCGCAGCGGGCAAACGTTTCCGGTCTCCGGTGTTTCCAAGCTGGGGCATTTGCTAATTGGCTTGGTGGACGACGTGCGGGTTTCCAAGAGGCCTCGCTATTTAGCCGACTTCACCCCGCCGCCACGACACGAAAAAGACGCTGACACGCTGGCCCTCTGGCACTTTGACGAGGGAGCCGGCGACACGCTCCGCGACGAGTCCGGCAACGGGTACGACGGCAAGATCACCGGAGCCAAGTGGGTGAATGCCAATGGCACGGCGGTCACCACCCCGCCACAAGTGGGCAGTTACGCCCTCGATTTCGACGGCCAGCAAAGCTACGTCGCCACGCCGATTTTCTATGACGGCAGTCATCCGATTACCGTCGAAGCATGGGCCACGCCGCGGCCATCCGATCGATCGCAATCGATTATAGGTGACAAGGATGGCGTTGCTTTGACTGTCGCGTCGCGAGGCTCGTGGAGCTTCTTCGCCACGAAGACGGGTAAGGAGTCGAATGCGGCTCGCGCGACCTCTACCGAACCGAACCAGCGCATCCATCTGGCAGGCGTCTTTGACGGGAAGGAAGTGCGCATTTACGTGGATGGCGTACCGTCGCTCCCCAAGGCCGCCGGCACCTTTACCCCTTCGCCGCATGCCTTGGCGATTGGCTCGAACCCATTGACGGTCGGGGCACCAACCAATACGCGCGGAGTTGTGCGATACGTTTTCGAAGGCCTGATCGACGAGGTCCGCATCTCGAAAACGGCTCGCTACACGGCCAACTTCACTCCCAAGCCGCGGCACGAACCGGACGCCGATACGCTGGCCCTGTATCACTTCGACGAAGGGACCGGCGACATCGCCCAGGATTCATCGACAAACAAGCACCACGCCCAGATTTTCGGGGCCAAGTGGGTTCCGGTCGAAGCTGGCAATCCCAGCCCGCCTGTCCGTGCGCCGTAGCCATTCGCAATTCCACTCGAAAGGAGTCCGCTCCATGCAGGCCACTCAGGAAACCATCGCCTTCGGCATGAAGCTCGCCATCGGCCAGGCTCGCAAAGGACTGGCGGAATGGGGCATTCCGATTGGCTCGGCATTGCTCTTGGCCGATGGGCGGGTATTTTGCGGGCATAATCGCCGCAAACAGCGGGGCAGCGCGATCCTGCATGCGGAAATGGATTGCATCGAAAGCGCGGGGCGGCTGAAACCGAAGGACTATCGGGGAGCGGTGCTGTTTTCGACGCTGTCGCCTTGCTCGATGTGCTCGGGGACGACGGTGCTGTACCGGATTCCGACGGTGGTGATCGGCGAAAACCAGACTTTCCAGGGGCCGGAAGACTGGCTGCGGGCCAGCGGCGTGCAAATCATCCTCGCCAGCGAGTACAGTGAAGAATGCCGGGAGCTGTTGGGGCAGTTCATCCGCCAGTTTCCGCACGAGTGGAACGAGGACATTGGCGAGTTGTAGGCTTTGGTTTTCATCGCTAGATAGTGCCTCTTCATTTCGCCGCGTCGCTTGCGACGCGCGGGAGCCGTCCGTGGGCGTCACGTCGCGACTTGCCATCATTGTCGCTGCCAGCGCGTTGCTATGGCTCGCCCCCTCGACCCCCGCCAGCGGCGCGGACGATTTTCCCGCGGCGGTGGAATCGCTGGCCGCCAAATGCGACGAGCTCGGCCTCGCCGAGCAGGCTGCGTTCACCCGCCGCTGGATCATTCCCCGCCATCCGGGCCGGCAATATCTGGTGTTGCCGCCGCCAACCGATCTCCCTTGGCCCAAAGCGAATGCCGGGCAGTTGGTGCAATTCTGGCACGGCCGCTTCAAGGACCTGCGCCAAGCCCAGGCCGCGAATCTATTTGCCGAAGCGAAATCTCTGGCGGCCGAGCAGCCCGCGCTCGCTTATCAGCGATTGCACGAAGTGCTCCGCGAAGACCCGGACCATGCCGAAGCCCGCCGGATTCTCGATTACGAGAAGAACTCCGCCGGCAAGTGGCTGCCGCGGGGGGCGAGCCGGTTGGATGCCGACGTGGCCCGGCTCAACCATCCGCAGCTTGGCTGGCGAGCCGGATCGTATTGGAAGCTCGACACGCCCCACTTCGCCATTGTCACGAACCATAGCGCTCGCGAGGCCCTGGAAGCGGGGCAGCAACTCGAGAACCTGCATGCTCTCTGGCGGCAGATTTTCTTCCGCTACTGGAGCAACTCCGCCGCGTTGACCGCCCGCTTTGCTGGCGGGAATGAGCCGCTGGCCCCGACTCGCCCGCGCATGAAGGTGGTGCTATTCAAAAAACGCGAGGAGTATGTCGCCCAGCTTTCGCCGGCCGAGCCCAAAATCGGCCTGACGCTCGGCATCTACATGGACAAGCAGCGGACGGCCTATTTCTATGCCGGCGATACGTCGGTTTATCCGACCTGGTATCACGAAGCGACGCACCAGCTCTTTCAAGAGGGAGTGCCGGGAACTGCCGCCGATCCGGCAGCCGAGCAGAACTTTTGGGCGGTCGAAGGGGCTGCGCTCTACATGGAATCGCTCGCCGATCATGGCGGCTTTTGGACGGCCGGCGGCTGGGAGGCGGATCGGCTGCAATTTGCCCGCTACCGGGGCTTATCGCGAGATTTTCTCCTGCCAACCGCCGATCTCGCCGCGCTGGGGCGCGAGAAAATCCAGGCCAGTCCCGAGATTCGCAAGCTCTATGCCCAAGCAGCCGGGCTGGCTCAGTTTCTGATCGACGGCGAGAAGGGCCAGCATCGCGAGCCCTTCGTGGACCTGCTGACGGCGATTTACGCCGGAATCGATCAGCTCGACACGCTCGTCAAAACCACCGGGCAGCCCTTTGGCGAGCTCGACGCCGGCTATCTGCGCTTCCTGAACGTGACCGATGCCGACCTGGCCGGCATTCCTGATCCCACACGGGTTCGGAATCTGTCGCTGGGCCGGACCGAGGTCACCGACAAGGGGCTCGCCGCGCTGGCCGGCTGCAAAAAGCTCGAATGGCTCGATCTGTCGCTAACCGCGGCCGGCGACCAGAGCCTGCCGCACTTTAGCGCGGCAACCGGCCTCAAGCAGCTTTTCCTGGAAGGGACCAAAATCACCGACGCATCTCTGCCGCTGATTGCCGGCTTCAAGCAACTGGAGGAGCTGGATCTTTCTAAACTTCCGCTCAGCGACGCCGGACTGGCCCCGCTCGCCGGAATGAAGTCGCTCAAGGTACTCTATCTGAGCGGCTCACCCATTACTGACGCTGGCCTCGTTCACATGCGCAATCTGAAAAATCTGGAAACCCTCGAAACCACCGGCACCAAAATCACTCCCGAGGGCCTGAAAAAGCTACAAGCCTCGCTGCCAAAACTCAACTGACAACTGACAACTGACTCCTCCCCCATGCGTCCCTACATCCTCTCCGAAACGAACTACGCCTACACCAAAGCCAATCCCTACGAAGTGGCCGTCCTGCCGCTCGGCGCGACCGAGCCGCACAACCTGCATTTGCCCTACGGCACCGATATGTACGAAGGGACAATTGTGGGTGAGCGGATTTGCGCCACGGCCCACGCCCGCGGCGGCAAGGTGGTCCTGCTGCCGACGATTCCTTACGGCACCGAAACGAACATGCACCGCCTGCCACTGGCGGTGAACGTCGATCCGAGCACGCTGTTCCGTTTTGTGACCGACATCGTGCAGTCGTGTATCAAAAGCGGAGTGCGGAAGATCGTGCTGCTCAACAGCCACGGCGGCAACGAAATGAAGCCCCTGCTCCGCGAGCTGGCCGACAAGATCGACGGGCATTTGTTCCTGTGCAACTGGTACACCGTGCTCAGCAAGGACGAAGCGGCCCAGGTCTTCGATCATCCCGACGACCACGGGGGCGAGATGGAGACCTCATTCATCCTGGCGACGCACGGGCATCTTGTCGCCCGCACGCCCGAGGGCAAGCTGGCGGCCGACGACGGGGCCACCGCGCCGACCCGCTTCGAGGCCCTCAACAAAGGCTGGGTCAGCATCACCCGCCCCTGGCACCTGCTCACCACCAATACCGGCTCCGGCTATCCGCATGCCGCCAGTGCCGAGAAGGCCGAAAAGATGCTGGCCATCATCGCCGAGCGGCTCGGCAAGTTCCTCGCCGAGCTTTCGGCCGCGACGCTGGACGAGCGGTTTCCGTATTAGCGGAGCGCCGCCAGGGCCAGCGCTTCGCGCACCACTTGCTCGTCGATCGGCAGCTTCAATTGCTCGGCGTGCCGGACGACGCAGCGGGCCCATCTGGGCACTTCGCGCCGCAGCAGCTTGACCTCTTCGTTGTGCAACCGTTCGTAATCGTTGGTCGCGTTGACAAAGGGTTTCGTCGCAGTGCGAGTGAGGCTGGAGACCGTATCGACGGCCTTGGCGATTAACCGCCGAAAATCGGGAGGCGATAGCTTGCCTTGCGACCAAACCCAGATGCTATCGAGCACTAGCCGCGAAGGATTGAAGATGACGATGCCGGTGTCGGTCGCTGACTCGCCCAGCCCGTGATACTGGCTGGCCGCCAAATAGCGGCGCATTGCACGATGCTCGTCCGAGAACACCCGCACCAGATCCTTGCTCCAGAGATAGTTAAACAGGTGGATGAGTTCGCCGGGGCGAAGCCGCTTGTTTCGCGGGATGGCTTTGTCGAAATCCGCCGCTAGAATCTCGGCACCGAACTCGCGTCGCAAGGAGTCGATGACCCGTTGGTCGAATTCACCGGTGAGACGGAGCATGCGCGTCCCCGCCGCCAGCCGCACACGCAGCGCAAAGCCGGGGTCGCCCGAAAAGAACCCCGCGGT
Source organism: Pirellulaceae bacterium (assembly GCA_033762315.1). Classification (GTDB taxonomy): domain Bacteria; phylum Planctomycetota; class Planctomycetia; order Pirellulales; family Pirellulaceae; genus CAYLLN01. The sequence continues at coordinate 47,693 of JANRLS010000119.1, read as the reverse complement.
CGTCGGCGCGCGCGTCAAATAGATGCCGCTGCCCAGCCCCCCCTCGCCCCAGTGGCGCAGCCCCTCGTCGAGCAGACGAAACCCATCGACGGCGATGCAGGAGGCCGCCAAGGCTGTCGTGCCATGGAAAAACCAAGTGTTGCTGCTTCGCGCGGCCATGGCTGCGGTTCTCAAAGACTGAAGTGCCTTTTGTCGTCCGCGGGAGATCAGTATGGGCATTCGCTGTGGCAGTCGCCATAACCTATTGTCAGGGCGTCAGTTGCGGCAAGCGGCCCCGGCCAATTGGTGGCAACTCAGCGAATTTCCCACCTTTCCGCCCGACCGCACCGACCGACACCTTGCCGGAACGCCAGTCCAAACGGGAGAATGCTCGCGGGCCGTTTCCGTCATGATTAGGCAACTATGAGGTAGGTAATGCGTTCCCTTCGCTTCGTGCTCGTCACGGCGGCATTGATTTGGTTCGGACTCGCGGCGGCGGCTTGGGCCGATCCCGCGGGGCATGCCGCCACCCCTGCCGGCGGCCACCACTATCCGCTCTTCAGCCTGCACAATCTGATCGCCCTGATCGCCCTTTCGGCGATGGAGATCGTGCTGGGAATCGACAACATCGTCTTCATTTCGGTCATCAGCGCCCGCTTGCCGGTGGCCCAGCAGGCGCTCGCCCGGCGGATTGGCCTTTTGGTGGCGATGGGGACGCGGATTCTCCTACTGTGCAGCCTCAACTTTGTGCTGAACCTTAAGCATCCTGTGTTTCAGTTCGACAAGTGGGGCCTGCCCGCGGCCGCGACCGAGTGGCTGACCGCCCATCCGGAGATTAACGATCTCTCGTGGCGCGACATTATCCTCCTCGTCGGTGGCCTGTTCCTGCTCTGGTCGAGTGTTAAGGAAATCCACCACAAAATCGAAGGCCACCACGACGACCATGCCGCCCCAGCGCGGGTCACCTTTCGCGGCGTGATTCTGCAGATCGCCGTGCTCGACATCATCTTCTCGCTCGATTCCGTGATTACCGCGGTTGGCATGGCTGAGTCGATCGAAGTGATGATCGCCGCCGTCATTATCGCGGTCGGCGTGATGCTCGTCTTTGCCGGGACCGTTTCGACGTTCGTCGAGCGGCATCCCACCGTCAAAATGCTGGCGCTCAGCTTCCTCTTGTTGATCGGCGTGATGCTGGTGGCCGAAGGGATCGGCACCCACTTCAGCAAGGGGTATGTCTATTTCGCGATGGCCTTCGCCCTCGGCGTCGAAGTGCTCAACCTCCGCGCCCAGGCCAAAGCCGCCCGCAAGCAAAAGGCGGAGCATTAGCCCGCCGGCCATTCGCCCAATCAGCTCGCGGGCATTAGTCCGCCGCGGTGGTCGGCGGCGTAGCTCATCCAGAGCGATTTGGGCAGACAGCCGAGGGCGATGATGAGCAGTTGCGACGCGCCGAACACGAGCAGGGCCATGACGACCCCGTTCGTGAAGCCGTACGAATGCAGGCCGATGCCCAGCTGATTGACGCCGAACCACGACCAACTGGTGACGATGTTGCCGCCGATGGCGAGCACGGCGAGCCCCCGGTCGGCGATCATTTTGTCCCAGCGGGCATGCAGCACCAGGGCGTTCCAAAAGACGATCAAGAGCGCGCCGTTTTCCTTGGGGTCCCACCCCCAAAAACGTCCCCACGAATCGTCGGCCCAGAGTCCGCCGAGCACGGTGCCGATGAAGCTGAAGAAAATCGCGAAGCAGACGACGCCATAGATGATGTAGCCCAGGATTTTGCGCACGGTGGGATTCAGAATCGGCGAGCAGAGGCCGAACAAGACATACAGCACGCCGATAATCCCCGCGACATAGGTCGCCGCGTACCCTAGGGTGATGCACACCACGTGTGTCGCCAGCCAAAACTGCGTATCCAGCACCGCCTGCATCACGCCGACCGTGTCTTCGCCGCCGCTCGCCAACAGGCCGGCGATAATCAGCGTCGCGAAGCCGGCGACCGACGCCACCACGTTGCCGATGCCGATGCGGAAGATGAGCTCGACGATCAGGCCAAACAGCACCGCCGCCCAGCCGATGAAAATGGCCGAGGAGTAGAGGTTCGTCACCGGGGGCCGGCCAGAGATGTAAATCCGGGCGACCAGGGCGAAGGTATGCAAGAGGAACGTCAGCAGGATCAGCGAGAACGCGGTCCATTGCAGCGGCTGCGAGCGGAAACCGCCCCCCTTTGCTTGCAGGGCGCCGATGCAATGCACGATCCAGCCGGCGAGCGCGATGATGAACGCCAGGAAATAGCAGATCATCCCCAGCGTGAACGGCGAAAACAGATTGAAATACGCCTCGAAATGCGTGCGGCCCTCGCTCCACAGCGGCGGATTCGCCTTGGCGAGCAACCGCTGATATTGCTCGATTTTGTCGTTGAAGACCTTCGTGTCTTTCGAACGATAAGCCCGCAACAGATCGTCGAAGGCGGTGGTGAGCTCGCTGGGGTCTTTTCCCATCAGGTTCGTTTCGACAAAAGCGACGCTCCAAGCGGTGGGATACGGAACCCAATGCTCCTCGGGCGTCGGATTCTCGGCCAGGGCGACAGCGATGGGCCGGGGGGCCTTCATTTGCTGCAGTTCCTGGCTCGACCGGGCGACCGCCAGCCGCAAATCGTTCATGTAACGCTGTCCGGCGGTGGCGTCGGCCTTAATTTCCGCCTCCGACGGAATCTCGGGCATCCGGGGCAGATCGAACGAACGAACCAGCGTGATAAACAGCCGCAATCGCTCTTCCGTTTCGAGCAGCTTGTTCTGGTCGAGCGTGCGGTTTTCGCTGCGTTCCTTTTGGGCGGCGGCGACCTGCTTTTCGAAGCGCTCCAGTTGCGGGGCGAGCTCCGAGAACGAATAGCGATAATTGCCGGGACGGGCCGCCAGCTCGAAGAGCTTGATCGTCTCCGGGTGATCGATCCGAATCACGCGATAATCGAGCGCCTCGCCGGGGCGGGTCATCATGTCGAGCAGCCACTGCGTGGCGGTCAGCTTTTGGGCCTCTTCCAGCGTCCGATTGCCCACCTTCAGTCCCTTGTCGAGCTTCACGTATTGCCGATTGGAAATGGCCTGCAGCGAGTTGCGGGCCAGCGTATCGAACGGTTTTACGCGCCCTTGATGGGCGACGGGGAGCTCGCCGAAGGCCAGCAGGTTGAATTCCCCCGCTTTGGGCCGCGGCGGACGCGAATAGACGAGGAGCGTCGAAAGGAAGAGCCCCATCACAAACAGGGACAGGCTAAGCGACTCCCAGTCTAGGCCGCCCGGCGCGCGGGAAGGCGCGGGCTCGGCGGCCCGCTTTTTCCGGCCGCGAGGCGGCACGGTGGGCTTGGGGGCCTCTTCGACAATCTCGGCGGCGACAATTCCCCCCCCGGCTTGCTCTTCGTTCTCGCGGCGGCCGATGAAACGGGTGATCGTGATGAGAAAATGGGCCAACATGCCGATGCCGACGATCGCGCAGGCGACGTAGGGAATCATCCACCCCCGGTTGCGCACGACTTGCAGCGTCGTCGCCTCGCCGCCGCCGGGCAGCGGGTGATAACCGCTCTGGTACATCGTGTCCCCCCGATACCGGAGCGGGTCGTTCATCTTGATGTGAATCGGCTGATCGACGCCGGCCGCTTCGTCGGTGAGGCGAATGTCGGACGAATAGTTGCGTGGCGTATCGCTGGCGACATAGTCATCCTTGCGCACATCGACCAGCGCGATCGAGTATGGCTTGTACTCGCGCTTGAAGCGGAGATAGAGGTCGTACGTTTTGTCGCCGACGGTGACGCGCTCGGCGAATTTTTCCGGGGTTTTGCTTTCGCTCGAAAGCTGCGAGAGGACATACGTCCCCAGGTCGGCCCCCGTTTTTTTGTCCGAAAGCTGAATCGCGATTCCCGCCATATCGACCGCGCCGCCGGTGTCAGTCCCCTTGGCGGCCGGAATTTCGACCAGCTTTTCGCTCAGCGCCAGCCCCTTCGTTCCTTGCGGCTCGTCCCCCTCTTTGAGAGGCGCGATGTCGGCATTCGCGTAGTAGAGGACGGTGCGCACGTTGAACGGGAGCAGGTTTTGCGGGTCGGCAATCGGCACCGGGGGCTTCTTCTTGTTGGCCAGCTTGGCGTTGGCGGCCAGGTTCTCGGTGAGGAGCGAGCGGGGAATAACGGTGTGCTGGTCGGTTTTTGCGTTCGAGGGATCGATGATCGCCAGTTCGGTGGTGCGGATGTCGCGGAGGAAATTGGTCGATTGCCCCTCTTCCAGCGTCACCTGCCACTCGACCGCGTGCATCGCCACCCAGATTTCGTTGAACATCAGCAGGCCAATCCCCGCGTGCAGCAGCACCATGCCGCCGCGCTTGCGAAAGACCAGCACGCACCCCACGAGCAAAATCAGACCCGCCAAGGTGCCCTGCACCAGTTGCCATAGGACGCGCATTCCTTCGTCACCGACGTAGAGGCCGGTCGCCACCGTATAGATCAGCAAGATGCCGACCGAAAGCAATGTCAACGCTGCCAGCCCCAGGATGACCGCTCGCGTCCAGGTGAGTCGGCGGTGCTCAATCGCCGGCCAAACTCCCCAGCGAACAAACGCGACCAGCGACGCCAGAAATGCTCCTCCTAGAACCACCTCGAACAACGCCCAGAGCGTCCGAAAGCTGAATGGCGGCTTCCCTTGCAAGCCTTGGCTATTGTGGCCCGACAGGATGACAATCGTCGCCACCGAGATGCCGAGGCCGATAATCAACAGGCCCCCAATTAGCCGCAATCCGCTGGCCTGGACGCGAAACCGCCAGGTATGGGCGGCGAGCAGGTTGATCGCCATCAGCACGCCGACCGTCATGCCGCCGGGAGCGGGGAGCTTCGGCAAGGGAATCGTCGGCATCCAGGGGAAGAACGACTTGGGGAACAGGATGTTGACATCGACCCACATCACCCAGGCGTGGAAATAGTCGCGCACCACCTGCCAAATATCCGCTTCGGTTTGGGCCAGCGTGCCGACAAACACCACGAACATGGCGAGCGAAAGCAGCACCACCGTCAGTTTGAGGGACGCCAGGAAGTGCATCACATGGTCGATCCCCGGCGCGATGACGAACGGCTTCGTCGCCTCGTCGGCATCGGCGAGCAGGGATTTTGGCGTCGGGAGGGAAGTTGCGGACATGGGATTATTGTTCAAAGTTCAAAGTTCAAGGTCACTCACCACTCACTCACTTCATCTTCAGCGATTTCACAAACGCTTCAAAATGATCTTTCTCGCGGAGGGCCAGATCGTGATCGCCAATCAACTTGACGAACCAGACGCCATCGGGAGCGGCAGCGATGACGCCGAGCAGCGCTTTACGGGGGCTTGCTTCGGGCGGGGCGGCGAGCGTCACCATCTGCCCCGTGACTCCCAGCGTGGCGACCGATTGCAGCGTGGGGGTTAGCTCGGCAATCGTCGTCGGAGCGAGGCCGACCTGGCCGCGCCAGCGGTTGATGTTTTGCAGCACGTCTCCCGCAGCCGGGCCGAGTTGGCTGACCGTAATCACGAGCGACTTTTCGCCGTCGCTCACGTTGAATGCCAGTTTGCTGAATTGATTCTGCTGGCCGGCGGTCCAGCCGGCGGGAATCTCGAAGGTGAGCTCATCGGACTCGGGAACCGCCGCCGGCGCAGGACCACCTGCCGGACCAGACGCGGGGGGTCCAGCCGCCGGCCCACTCGGTGGTCCTTTGGCGAACGGGGCGAACGGAGCGCCGCTCATGCCCCCCCCTCCGCCGCTGGTGCCGACAAGGCTGACGAACGTGCAATCGTAGTCCCCGACCTTGATCGTCTCGGTGGTGCGGGCGAGCTCCGCCTTGTTTATCGGCGGCAAGCTAACCTGGCCGCGCCACCGATTGACGTTCTCCAGCAGATAAGCCCCGTCGTCGTCTCCTCGCGGCAACGGAATGACCGAGATTTCCAGCGGTTTTTCCCCGCTGGGGATCACGATCGTCGCGAATCGCAATTCACCTCCTGGCTTTTCGGTCCACCCTTCCGGCAGCTTCCAGGTCGGCTCGGGCGCGGGGGTGCCGGCAAAAGTCAGCGACTTGATGAAGCCCTGAAAGGCCTCGCGCTGAGCTTCGACCTCGTCCGGCGGCCCGACCAGTTTGAAGAACCAGCCGGTTTTATCGACCAGCAAAATCGCCCCCAGCGTTTGCTGGGGCTGGGCGGCTGTCGGCGGGGTGGCCGAAACGAGCGTCGGCTTGTCGGCGGTGTACTGGGTGATTTGCTCGGCCGGCTCGCAACCAGCCAGCACGGCCAAACCAAGCAGTGGTAGAAATCGTCGTAAAGTCAAACGCATCAACAACATCGGTTACGTCTCGCGAGAGAGGTGCGAGGCCAACAATCGAAGCCGGCACCAGGCAGGCCACCTGCCGGCGGGGGGCGGGAGTCGCCATCCGTGCGACTACCCCATTATAGCGCGGCGGCAGCCAATTCGGATACTCTGCCGGGCCGGTTGCGAGATCCGCGGTGAGATTTCTGCACCGCGACCAAAATCGCCGACAATCCTGCCGACTTAGCGCGACTTCTGCCGGAATTTTCGCTTCCGGGGACCGCCACCGCCGTAGCCGCCACTTCCTTGGCCGCCGCCGAAAGCGGGGCGCGACGAGCCCTGGCGATGGCCGCCGTGGCGATTTCCCCCGTGCCGCCCCTGGCCATGTCGCTGCTGAACAAAATGGGCCGGCCGCGGGCGTTCGGTCTCGTCGGCTGGGCCAGGATCGCCGCCGGCAACCGGAATCCGCTGCCGGGTGATTCGCTCGATCTCGCGAAGCATCGACCGCTCGTCGCGGCCACACAGCGTAATCGCAATCCCTTCGGCCCCGGCGCGGCCGGTCCGGCCGATCCGATGCACGTACACTTCCGGCGTCAGCGGCAGATCGAAATTGACGACGTGCGAAACATTGTCGATATCGAGGCCCCGAGCCGCGATGTCGGTCGCCACTAGCACCGGCGGATGCTGCGATTTGAACATCGCGAGCACCCGCTGCCGCACCGCCTGGCTCTTGTTCCCGTGAATGGCGCAGGCCCGAAAGCCCTCGGCTTCCAAACCCTTCACCAGCTTATCGGCCCCGTGCTTGGTGCGGGCGAACACCAGCGTGCGGCTGGCGGCCTCGTCGCGCAAATAGTTGGCGAGCAGCTTGAGCTTGCCCGGCTGCTCGACGAAAAACACCGACTGCGCGACCCGCTCGGCCGTGGTCGCCTGCGGCACCACGGACACCGACACCGGATCGGAGAGCCACTGATCGGCCAGGGTCCGAATCTCCCCCGGCATCGTTGCCGAGAAGAGCAGCGTTTGCCGCTCGCGCGGCACAGCGGCGACAATCCGCCGCAAATCGCGCAGAAAGCCCATGTCGAGCATCTGGTCGGCTTCGTCGAGAATCAGCATCTCAATGCGGCTCAGGTTCACGTGCCCTTGGTTCATCAGGTCGAGGAGGCGCCCCGGCGTGGCGATCACGATATCGACCCCATGCTGCAAGGCCCGCACTTGCGGCACCTGGCCGACGCCGCCGTAAATCACCGTGTGCGTCAGGCCGGTATGGCGACCATAAGCCCGAAAGCTATCGGCGATTTGCACGGCCAGCTCGCGCGTCGGAGCCAGCACGAGTGCCCGAATGCGGCGACCGCGCGGCGGCGGCGAATGGCCGCGCCCCAGCCGCTGGAGCGTCGGCAGCGCAAAGGCCGCCGTTTTGCCGGTGCCCGTTTGGGCGCAACCGACGAGGTCGCGCCCCGCCAAAATCGGCGGAATCGCCTGCAACTGAATTGGCGTGGCAATCTCGTAGCCTTCCGTTTGGACGGCCTTGAGCAGGGCGGGGGACAATTCCAAATCAACGAAACTCATGAAACGACTTTCCCATTCGATGCGAGGACACGGCGCACGGTCCGCCAGGTGAGCGGCCAATTGGGCGCGTGCCAAACCAGAAGAGCGGACCGCGGCTCTCCCAAATGCGTCACCTCCCGCGGGTTCGCCGGACATCGCCTGGATGCCAAACGGGCGGGGAATCGGCCCACTGGGGGCTCGGCCTGACGCCAAGGAGCAAGAGAATCAATCGCGGCCTGGCGTTTCGTCCGGGAAAAAGAGAGGCCCGGAGCGCCACCAACGAAGCAAATGACCACAGCCAAACGGCTGGTCTCGCACCTTTAGTACTCCCTTGATCCTAGCAGTCGCGGGATTCGCGTCAAGGGCGATGTAGCAAGCGGCGGTAGGATTGCCAAGCCATCCTCCGAGCAGTCGGCTAGGACGCGAGGCGACCTAAGGTGTCTTGTCCCGCTTCGCGAACATCCTCGTCGTGATGCGCGGCCGCCCGCTCCGCGAGACGCCGAATCAATGCCGAATCCCCCAGTTGCTCGTACAGTTCCAGCAGCCGGCGGTATTCCTCGAACTGTGCTTGCTCGGAGCTACCTGCCAAGAGCGGTTCCGCCTCGGCTTCGATGCGGGCGAGCACCCAGGCCCGCGGCAAGCGGCGAATGGCATCACGCGCCGACTGGATCAAGCCGTGCTGCCAACTCGCCAAATGCACAAGATCAGGAAACAATTCCATCCGCTCGGATTCGCTTAGGTAGGAAAGCGCTCGACACGCGGCAGCTCGCTCACCGCCAGGTTGGCGGAGGGCCCGGCGAATCAGTTCAACACGCTCGGCGGAGGGGCCGGACAGAAACGCGCGCAGGCTATTTCGCACGGCTATTTCCGCGTTTACGAGACCATGCCAGTGTGAAACCGATTGTTCCGACAAAGTTGGCGTGTTCATAAGCGCCCTCCGTATTCCCAAGGCAAGCCGAGGAAAGCGGCGAGGAATTGCTCGGCGGTCATGGGACTTTCGAGGTGGATCGTGTGATGGGTTTCTGGCAGCGGGCTTTCGGGGACGACGTCGCAGCCGTCCGCCGTTACCGCCAGTCCCGTTGGTAGCTCGGTTCCGGCCGGCAGGCGATGATAGTGGCCGGTGAGCCCGCTGCGTACTGGGTCGGCAAACGATGACGCCCCTTGCGGCATGGAGGAGGTGTCGGCGGGCAGCCATCCCTGGGAGTCCGGCAAAACATCCAGCCCCAAACGCGGTGGCCGCGGCCCGTGGCGATTGCCAAAAACAAACAAGTCAATCGTCGTGCTTGCCATCGCGTGCTGGCCTGGCCGTCGCCACGGTAACCACCCCTTTGATTATCGCTCAGTTGCCGAAGATTCGCCAGCGCCGCCGAGAAATACGCGGCAGGAAGGAAAATTCATCCGGAGCAACTGGTTAAACTCCATTGCCGCTGCGGGGATGTCCTCCGCCCCCGCAATCGCGCCACTCACCGCTACCCGCGTAAACCCTGTGGCGAGCACATCCGGCAGGTTTTGCCGGGTTATTCCGCCAATTGCGAAGGCGGGCAAGCTGATTTCACCGGCAACTTGGCGGAGAAAATCAACGCCGGGAAAGTGCTCGAACTCTTTGGTATCGGAGGGGAAGGTTGGCCCGCAGCCCAGGTAATTTGCCCCATCGAGCACCGCCTGCCGCGCCTGCTCGATGCTGTGGGTCGAAACACCGACTAGCATTTCCGGCCCCACGATCTGCCGGACATCGCGGACCGACAGTTCCTCCTGGCCGACGTGAACGCCATCCGCGCGAGCGAGCAGGGCGAGATCGGGGCGGTCGTTGAAAACAAAGAGGGGGAGAGAGGGAGAGGGGGAGAGAGGGGGACGAGTCGGCTCATGATTCTCCCCCTCTCCCCCTCTCCCACTCTCCCACTCTGACCGGGTCTCGTTCAACACCCGCCGCAAGAGCCGCCCCCGTGCTAGCAGCGTCCGGTCGTCGAGCTGCTTGTCGCGAAGTTGCAGGACATCGACCCCTGCCGCCATCAATTCGGTGACACGCTCGACGAACGCACATTCCGACAATCCGCCGTCGATCAGCACATAGAGCCGGGCCCCGGCCAGTCGCTGCTGGCTGTCGCGGGCGATCGTGCAGGCTTTCGCTAGCGTATAGGATCGGTAGCGGAGCTGCTCGAGTTGGCTGGCCAGCCCGGCCGAAACGAGCTTGGCATATTCCTCCAGGGCGCGGAGCGCTTGTTCCACCCGTTTGCAGCTGGCGGTGGCAACCTGGGCGAGAGCGCCTCGCTGAGCCTCGGAACTCGTTGTAATCTCTTTCCCTACATCGACTTGTGTCTCGCGAGCCGCATGCAACTGGGTTGCCGGCAAGGCCCGCATGGCCGCTACGAGATCGTGCCGCAGCGATTTGCAAACCTCCGTCAAATGCCGGTCGTCCAAGGCAAATCGGCAATACTCCTCGACCACCCGCAACCCCTCGGTCGCCCGATTGAAGTTGGCATCGAGGATGCGATACGTCGCCAGTTGGTCCCGTTCGTCCATAGGCAAATTTCTATCCGAAAATCCTCGCCCCACCCACTGGCACGGGGGTTGCAACCAATTTGCTCCCGGCTGCCGGCGGCACGCCGTTTTGGCAGCCTTGCGGGTGTTGTGCATTGTAGCGGCAACTTCGCCGCCGAAATCTCCACTCAATCGCTATAGTTTTCGTAACTCTTGACCAGTCTTAAACTTGCCTTGCTGAACCAGATTTCGGGGGGTAGAATTTCGCGGCGTTTTTCTCGCTCGTCGGCACGGAAGCCGGAGTCCGCCCGCCATGCGCCGCCTGATCTGGATTACCAGCCTGTGGCCGGGGCTTGCCCCGCTCTGGCTGCGCGGCCAGTGGTCGGGGCTGGTCGTGGCGGTCGCGTTCGCGGCCAGTGTGAATTTCGCCCTGATCAGCACATTCGTCTGGCCGCAATGGCTCTCGCGCGAGCTGCCGCCGCTGGCCACCCCCGTGGTGGCCTGGGTTTTGGTGCTAGGGTTTTGGATCGTCGGTCTGCGCGCCGGGGTGCGCGAGCTCTCCCGCCCCCAGCCCAGTGCCGAGCCCGATCCGCGGCTCGACGCCTGGTTTCGCGAAGCTCAAACCGAATACCTGAAAGGACACTGGATCGAAGCCGAAACGCTGCTCTCCCGCCTGCTCGCCCGCCAGCCCGCCGATGCCGAAGCCAGGTTGCTCTTGTCGTCGGTTTGGCGGCGGACGAAGCGAATCGAGCCCGCGAAACAAGGTCTGCTCGAGCTGAAACAAACCCCCGCCCGGACGAAATGGTGGCTCGAAATCGAAACCGAACTCGCCCAACTGACCGAATTGGAACAGCCTGAGCCCACGACAATCGAGCCCCCCACTGCCACGCATTCCCGTGCCGCCTGATTCCCAAAATCTGAGATCCGCGATCTGAATTCCGAAATCCCCAATCGCTCCCTCTGCTATCAACCACTTGGCGAATCCGCTCCCTCCCCTAACAATGCCCTTGCCCGACCACCGCGTTTCCCTCCGCTTTGCTTTCCTAGTGTCACCCCTTCCGATTGCCGCGAACGACTTCGAGGTTTTCCCTGTAGGACGCTAACGACCGACGCCCGCCGGCCTGAATCTCCGGCCAACCGAGGAACCGACCATGTACGAACGCTTTACCGACCGTGCCCGCAAGGTGATGCAGCTCGCCAACCAAGAGGCGCAGCGCTTCAACCACGAATACATCGGCACCGAGCACATCCTGCTCGGCCTGGTGAAAGAGGGCTCCGGCGTCGCTGCCAACGTGCTCAAGAATCTCGATGTCGATCTTCGCAAGATTCGCCTGGAGGTCGAGAAGCTCGTCCAAAGCGGCCCTGAAATGGTCACGATGGGCAAGCTGCCGCAAACTCCGCGGGCCAAGAAGGTCATCGAGTACTCGATGGAAGAGGCCCGCAACCTGAATCACAACTACGTCGGCACCGAGCACATCCTGCTCGGCCTGTTGCGCGAACAAGAAGGCGTGGCGGCGCAAGTGCTGATGAACCTGGGCCTCAAGCTGGAGGAAGTGCGCGAGGAAGTGCTCAATCTGCTCGGCCACGGCCTGGAAGGAAGCGAAGAAGGGGGCCGCGGCGGCCGCGAAGGGGTCGGCGTCAGCGGCAGCTCGTCCGAAGGGCAAACCAGCTCCGGCCGCGGCAGCAAGAGCAAGACTCCCGCTCTCGACAGCTTTGGCCGCGACCTGACCGAGCTGGCCCGGCAAAACAAGCTCGATCCGGTCATCGGCCGCGAGCGCGAAATCGAACGGGCCATTCAAATCCTCTGCCGCCGCCAGAAGAACAACCCCGTGCTCCTTGGCGAAGCGGGCGTCGGCAAGACGGCCATCGTCGAAGGCTTTGCCCAGCGGGTCATCAGCGGCAACGTGCCGGAGATTCTGGCCGAGAAGCGGATCGTCGTCCTCGACCTCGCCATGATGGTCGCCGGCACGAAGTATCGCGGCCAGTTTGAAGAGCGGATCAAGGCGGTGATGAACGAAGTGCGCCGCGCCCGCAACACGATCCTCTTCATCGACGAGCTGCACACCCTCGTCGGTGCCGGCGGTGCCGAAGGGGCCATCGACGCGGCCAACGTTCTCAAGCCCGCCCTGGCCCGCGGTGAAATCCAGTGCATCGGGGCGACCACGCTCGACGAGTACCGCAAGTACATCGAGAAAGACAGCGCCCTCGCCCGCCGCTTTCAGGAGATCATCGTCGATCCGACCAGCAAGGACGAAACGGTCGAAATTCTCAAGGGGCTGCGCGAGAAGTACGAAGAGCATCATCGCGTGCAAATTACCGACGACGCCCTCGCCGCCGCCGTCGATCTTTCGGAGCGCTACATCACCGCCCGCTGCCTCCCCGATAAGGCGATCGACGTCATCGACGAAGCCGGCGCTCGTGTCCGCCTGCGGGCCATGACTCGGCCGCCGGATTTGAAGGAAATCGACGACGAGGTCGAACGGCTCAACAAGGAGAAGGAAGAGGCAGTCGCCAACCAAGACTTTGAGAAGGCGGCCGGCTTGCGCGATCAGGCCGATAAGCTCAAGAAGAAAAAGGAAAACATCACCAAGGAATGGCGCGATAAGTCGCGCGAGACCGATGGCGTCGTTGATGAAGAGGTGATTGCCGAGGTCGTCAGCAAGATGACCGGCATTCCCCTCACCCGCATGAGCACCGAAGACTCCATGCGCCTCATGAAGATGGAGGACGAGCTGCACAGGAAGGTCATCAGCCAGGACCAGGCGGTCAAGGCGGTCGCCAAGGCGGTGCGCCGCACCCGCAGTGGTCTCAAAGACCCGCGCCGTCCCACGGGCTGCTTCCTCTTTGCCGGGCCGACGGGCGTCGGCAAAACCTTGCTCGCCAAGGCATTGGCCGAGTTCATGTTCGGCGATGCCGATGCCCTCGTGCAGATCGACATGAGCGAATACATGGAGAAGCACAACGTCAGCCGCTTGATCGGCGCTCCGCCGGGCTACGTCGGCTACGAAGAGGGTGGCCAGCTCACCGAGAAGATTCGCCGCCGCCCCTATGCCGTGGTGCTGCTCGATGAAATCGAAAAGGCCCACCCGGACGTGTTCAACACGCTGCTGCAGGTGATGGAAGAAGGGCGGCTGACCGACAGCTTCGGCCGCCGCGTCGATTTCCGCAACGCGATTCTCATCATGACGACGAATGCCGGCGCGCACGCCATCAAGAACGAATCGAAGTTCGGCTTCGAGACGGCCAGCAACTCCGACGACTCCTACGAGGGGATGAAAGAGCGGGTGATGGAGTCGATCGAGCGGGTCTTCCGGCCGGAGTTCATCAACCGCCTGGACGACGTGATCGTCTTCCGCCACCTGCGCCCCGAAGACCTGAAGCAAGTGATCGACCTGGAGCTCAAGAAGGTCCGCGAGCGGCTTTTGGAGCGGGGCTACAAGCTGGTGCTCACCGACTCGGCCAAGGAATTCATCATCAAGAAGGGGTCGAATGTCGATTTCGGCGCTCGCCCACTCCGCCGGGCGGTCGAGAACTACATCGAAGACCCGCTGGCCGAGGAAATCCTGAAAGGGGAGTTCCAGGGGAAAGACACGATCGTCGTCGATGCCATCAAGGACGACGAAGACAAGCCCCGCCGGCTCGACTTCAAGGGGGATGTGACCAACCACGCCCAAGCCGCCGCCCAAGAGGCCGTGGCCGCCGGCGACTCGAAGTAGCGTCGGCCCGCAATTGCCAAAACTTGGATTGCTGAAACAATAGGCCCTCGGCATTCGTGCCGGGGGCTTTTTTTGCGCCGCCGCTGGATCAGGGCAACATCATGCACACGCTGCCGACCGAACCGTATCTCGCCCTCAAAGCGGCCATGATGCCCCGCGACACGAACCACATGGGAACGATCTTCGGCGGCGTGCTGCTGAGCTATCTCGACCAGGCGGGGGCGATTGGTGCCCGGCACGAAATCCGCAAAGCTGGCTGGCCGGAGCCGACGCTGGTGACGGTCGCGATGAACAAAGTCGAATTCCATGAGCCGGTGCTGGTGGGGGATGTCGTCAGCTTGTGGACCCGCGTCATTCGCCTCGGCCGTACGTCGATCGCCGTGCATGTCGCCGTCGAGGCCGAGCGCGGCGGGCAAGTGCTGCAAGTAACCGAAGCCGAGGTGGTGTTCGTCGCCGTCGATGGTGCCAGCCTCGTCGAGCGCCGCCCGCGCCCACTCCGCGGGGCATAGGCGACTCATCCCCCAAACGTCCGCGCCAGCTCGCGTAGATAATCGAGTGCTTCGTCCAACTCCGGTGCGACAGCACCGGGCTGGCGGCCCGCCCGGTCGCAGCGGGCCAGCGTGAGCAGCTCTTCGTAATCGGGCGATTCCTTCAGCCGGCGGAGGGCCCGCGCACCGAGCGTCCGGTCGAGCGCTCCTTGCCCGTCCATGTGATGGGCGATCAGCCAGGCGGTTCGCTCGGTCAGAAAGCCGGCCAGTGCCTCTAGCCCCGCGTTCACATGGTCGTGTGGATCGATCGCCTTGCCGACATCGTGCAGCAAGGCGGCGAGCAGGAATTCCTCGTCATACGGGAGCGCGTTGCGGGCGTGGTCGAACACTTGCAGGCTGTGATAGAGGGCATCCCCCTCGGGATGCCACTGCGGACTTTGTTTCACGTTTTCGAGCGGCAGCAGAAGCGACTGGAAGACCTGAAACCGATCGACCTGCTCGGCCACGCTGGCCAAGGCCGCTTCGAGGTCGAGATCGGGATACTCGGCCCCCAGCAATTGCTCGAGCTGGGCGATGCTGGCCCGCTCGATCGCCTTGCCGGTGATCGAGCTTTTGAAGACATAGTGCGCCTGGTCGGCCGTGTAGATAGTCAACTCGAAGGGAAAGCGGTCTTGCACGTGAATGTGGGTGAAGACCCGCTCTTCGTCGTGCTTGCGGACCCGCTTCCGCTCGACGTCGTACACCAGCCCCTGCTCGTCGAGCACGAGGGTGATCGAGTCGAGGCTGTCGGAAAAGAGGTGCAGGTCGATGTCGCTGCCAGCCCGGATGTGGCCGGTCATCACGCTGCCGATCAGCCGCGGCCGAAAGCGGGCGAGGAGCCGCATCAGCCGCAGCGCTTCGAGGCGCATGTCGCGGAGGTTATTCGCGCGGGCGTCTCCCTCGTGCAGCCGGGCGAAGGTTTGAATTTCATCGCGGATTTCGGCGTTGCTGGGCAGATCGGCTGGCTTGACCCAGCCCTGGCACAGGCGATGGGCGGCCTTTTGCTTGGCCCGAAAATACTCCGACTCTTCGCGGAGATACATGAGACGGGCGGCTTCGTAAGTGATTTGCCGCCGGAGTTTCGACCGGTTCATCCGAAGCGCCGTAAGCCCAATAGCGCGGCGCGTGGCTTGGAGAGTGAGGCGGCGAGGAAAAAGCCCGGCTCCCGAAAGTGACTTTCGGAAGCCGAGCTAGCTCAATTCTACGTCGGGACGACTGGAGAGTCGAACGGATTGCAAACTGCCAACTCTCATTTTGCAATCTGCAATTCCCGAACCTAGACCATTCCCTTCAGGTTCTTCAGCGGGCGGACCTTGACGACGTTCTTCGCCGGCTTGGCGGCCACGTCCATCAGTTCGCCGGGCTTAAAGGGGTTCGGCACGCCCTTTTTGGCGGGCTGGGCCGGCTTCTTCACCAGGATGATCTTGGCGAGGCCCGGAATCTGGAAGACCCCGGAACCCTTCTTGCCGAGTGCCTTGCCGATTTCAGCGGTCAGGGCATCGAACACCGCGCCAACTTCTTTCTTGGACAGGCCCGTTGCCGTCGCGATGTTCGCAAACACCTCCGACTTGCCGGCCGCCTTCGGACTGGGAGCTTTCTTGGCCATCGTGTGCCACCCTCCTTGCGGGTAAAAGCGAGACTAGGAAGAGAGATTGAAACGTCCGTCCGCATCGCGGATTGGCGGGAAATTAGATAGTTTTCCCGGCGAAATGCAACCGGCAGGGGCGAAAAACTCGACAAAATCGGCAAATTTTGACCAAATTGCCGCGGCGAACGGGAAAAAGATTGGTTTTCGGGCCGTTTTTGAGGGTTTTTCGGTCGGGTGTCTGGTGTTTCGCGCGAGCGAAACCCAGCGGCATTTTTTCTGGGTTTTGCTGACGCACAACGCCAGCCAACCAATTTTGACATCCTTCTCCCCGCTCCAGCCCGCGCGTTGCTCCCCCCCGCGCCGTTTTGTAAGATATTTTTGGACAACGAGTTAGGGCGATTTCGGCCCCGCTCGCCAGGGTCCAGGCCGCGGCCCGCGCCGCGCACGAAAGGGACGCTCATGTCGTTTCGCTTCCGGACCTCCCTGCGCTGCTGCCTGGGACTGGCAAGTTGGTGCTTCGCGGCAGCTTGTTTCGGCCAGGCGATCAATCCCGCGAATCCGACGCCGGGAGGCCAGATCAGCAATATCTTTCCGGCCGCTCCGCGCGAGTTGCGGCAGAATCTGACCCGCGCCCAGGCCGCCCTCGACGAAGAGCGCTATAGCGACGCCGTTGCCGAACTCGGGCAAATCATCAACAGCCCCACGAGCGACGACTATTTCCTCGGCACGCCGGGCCAAGGAGACGCGCAAGTCAGCCTGAAAACACAGGCCCTCGAAATTCTCGGCTCGATGCCCGCCAAGGGGCGGCAGATGTACGAATTGCAGTTCGGTGCCGAGGCCAAGGCCGGCCTCGATGCCGCGCTCGATAGCGGCGATTTGCAGCAAGTGACCGATGTCGCCCGCCGCTATTTCCACACCAGAGCGGGCTACGAAGCGACGCTCCTGCTCGGGCGGTATCAGCTCGATCAAGGCCGCCCCCTCGCCGCGGCCCTGGTCCTCAAGCGGATCGCCGATTCCCCCTCGGCGGCCGCCCTGTACGACCCGGAGCTTTCGGTTTTGCTCGCCACCTGCTGGGTTCATGCCCGGATGCCGCAAAAGGCAACCGACGTGCTCGTCTCCCTGAAAAAGCGGCAGCCGGCGGCGAAGATTCGCCTGCTCGATGGGGACCGGCCGCTCTTTGATGCCGATGACAAGGCGCTCGCCTGGTTGGAGGAAATCGTCGGCGGCGGCCGGACACCGCTCACCCTCGCCGCCACGCAGTGGGTCATGTTCCGCGGCAACGAAAGCCGCACCGCGACCTCCGTCGGCGGATTGCCGCTGGTCAATTTCCGCTGGTATTCGCCAACGATCAACGACCCCGCCGATGCTGGCCGCGTAAAGGCGCTGGCCCGCGTTTTGCGCGACCGCAACGAGGCCGCTCTCTGCTCGCTGCAGCCGTTGGTGGTGCAAGATAGCGTCATCTTTCGCCATCCCGATTCGAGCAAGCTGATTGGGGCGAGCCTGAAAACCGGCAAGGTGCAGTGGGTCTTTCCGCCGTTCGACGAAAACCCCGCCGCGCAGGCCAGCCGCAACAACGCCCCCAAAACGGCCACCGCCAACCTCCGCGAGCAAGAACTGCGGCAGCGCGTTTGGGAAGACCACGCCTTTGGCCAAATCAGCAGCGACGGCCGGCAAGCCTATGTCATCGACGAACTGGGCTACGCCTCGATGGCGGGGAACGTCGGCGTTCCGCGAGTGGTGATCGGTCCCGGCGGGCGCCCCGTGCTGAACAACTCTTGGTCGAAGCCGAGCAACATGCTCGTCGCTCTGGACCTCAAGAAGCAGGGCTACCAGGTGTGGGCGGTCGGCGGCAACACGGGGGATAACCCAGCCCTTTCCGGAGCGTTTTTCCTCGGCCCGCCCCTTCCCTTGGGAGACCAGCTCTATGCCCTCGCCGAGCTGAATTCCGAGATTCGCCTCGTTTGCCTCGGTGCTGGCAGCGGCGACCTCGAATGGAAGCAACAACTGGCGATGATCTCCGAAGACGCTCATCAGATCGTCTTCGACCGCGTCCGGCGCCTCGCCGGCGCTTCCCCTTCGTATGCCGACGGCGTGCTGGTTTGCCCCACTTCGGCCGGCGCGATCGTGGCGGTCGATCTGGCGACCCGCTCGCTCCGCTGGGGCTATCAATACGAGCGGTGGGATGCCGGTCAGCGGACCATCAACGGCTTTACCAGCTCGCGCACCGTGACTCCCAACCAAGGTTCGTGGGTCGATGGCACGGCGACCATCGCCGACGGGGCGGTGATCGTCACCCCGGTCGAGTCGCAGTATTTGCATTGCCTCGATCTGCTGACCGGCAAAGTCCGCTGGCCGGCGCAGGCCCGCGACGACATGCTCTACGTCGCCTGCGTGCATCAGGGAAACATCATCCTCGTCGGCAAATCGGCAGTGAAGGCGATCAAGCTGAGCGACGGCACCCCCGCCTGGAGCGGGCCGACGAACCTCTCCGGCGAAACTCCGACCGGCCGGGGCTTTGCCAGCGATAAGTTCTATTTTCTCCCGGTCACGGGCCAAAAGCTGCTGAAGATCGACCTGGCCGACGGCAAGATCGTGGCGACCGCCAAGACCGAAATCGACTTGGGAAATGTCGTCTGCTACCAGGATCAACTCGTTTCGCAAAGCCCGCAGCAAATGGCCGCTTTCTATCTCAGCGAGCCGCTTGTGCAGCGCATCGAACTGGTGCTGAAGGAAAACCCCAACGATGCCGAGGCCCTCGCCCTCAAGGGGCAAATCCTGCTGCAAGAGGGGAAGAAGGCCGAATCGCTCGATCTGTTGCGGCGGGCGGTGAGCAAGAACCCCGAAAACACCAGCGCCAAGTCGCTGCTGGTGAAGGTGATGCTGTCGCTGTTGCGCGACGATTTCGCCGCCAACTTCGCCTTGGCCGAGGAACTCGATCAGCTGGTGACCGATCCGGCTCAACAGCGCGAGATTCTGCGCTTCCGCGCGCTTGGCCTCGCCAAGGCGGGCAAAACGGGCGAAGCGCTCGCGGCCCTCGTCGCCCTGGCCGACCGGCAGGATAGCGGCGGCTCCGCGGCCGGTTCCGGGGCGGACGCGCTCGAAACGACCGAGCGCGATCTCGGCGTCCGGCGCGACCGTTGGCTGCAAGGGCAAATTAGCGCCCTCTATCGCACGGCCGACGAGCCGACGCGCGAGCAACTGGCGGCGCTCGTGCAAACCCGGCTCGACCGAACCGTGGCGACCGGTGGCCCAGGCGGGCTGCGCGAGTTCATCAACCTCTATGGCTTTCATCCGCTGGCCGACCGGGCCCGGCTCGCCCTGGCCGATAAACTGATCGCCAGCGATCAACTGCTCGAAGCGGAACTATTGCTCGGCGATTTGCTGGAATCGAGCGATAAGGTGCTTGCCGGCGGCAGTCGGGCGGCACTCGCCGTGCTCTATGAGAAAGCCAAGCGGTTGGACCTGGCCGCCCGGTACTACGGCCAATTGAAAATCGGCTATGGCGATGTCGTTTGTCGCGACGGATTGACCGGAGCGCAATTGACGGCGAAATCGGCGGCGAGTGCCCCGCTGCAAGCGCTGCTCGCCGGTTCGCTCTGGCCGGCGGGGCGGGTCGATGTCGCGCCCGGCGATTCCGAAACGCAGGGACGCATCGTCTCGGCCCAGCGGCTGATGTATGGCATTCAGATGACGCAGTTTCAGGGGGCGGCGCTCCGCGGCTTGCGGGCGGCGTTCGATCCGAATCAGTATCAGATCGTTGTTCGCGACGATCTCGGCCGGCAGCTGGGCGCGGGGAATCTGAAAAACAGCGATGGCTCGTATCGCCGCTATTTCTCGATTCCCTATAACCTGCTCTCCGCCAAGGCGAACGGCCACCTCGTGGTGGTCAGCCTCGGCGGCGAAGTCGTTGCCATCGATGCCTTGCGGGCCGACCGCGCCGGCAATGATGCCCTGGCGTGGCGGCTCGATGCGATTGACCTCGATCCCGCCAGCCAGCGGAGCATGTATCCGCAGCAACGGCAAACCACGAACCCGCTCGTCGGCAGCCGGCTGATTACCTACGATCCGACCGGCCGGCTCAATTTCTATACCGGGCCGGTGCAGTCGATTGGCGTCGCCTTCCAAAAAGGGGGCCAGCTAGTCTGCGTCGATCCGGTGAACGGGCAAACGCTGTGGGAACGCTCGAAAATTCCCGCCGGAGCCGAGGTGTTTGGCGACCACGAATTGCTGTTCGTGGCCGATCCGAACACCGACGACGCGCTCGTGCTGTCGGCGGTCGATGGAGCGCTCGTCGGCCGCCGCAAAATCGAAAAGGCGGACCGCCGCTGGGCCAGCAGCGGGCGGAATGTCCTCGCTTGGGAGCAAACCGGCTCGATCGTGAAGGTCCGCTTGTACGACGCTTGGGCACAGAAAGACCTGTGGACCAAGCAGGTTCCCCTCGGCAGCCGAGGGACGCTTGTCGATGGGGAAGAGGTGGCGATTTTGGAGCCGAGCGGGCAGTTTTCGGTCGTTTCGCTGGCGAGCGGGCAAACGCGGTTCGCCGTGCCGCTGGAGGCCGAGCGGTCGCTGAGTTGGATCGGCGTACAGCGTTCGCAAGAGCAATACACCCTGATCGCCAGCCAGGAAACGACCGAATCGCCGCCCGGAATGACGATTCAGCCCATCACCACCGCCGGCAGCCAGCAAACGCGGGTGCATGGGCGGGTGTATGCGTTCGATCGGCGCACCGGCAAGATGCGGTGGCAGGTGCCGGCGTTCGTGGCGTGGCATTTCCTGCCGCAAGACCAGCCGACGGAAACACCGCTGCTCTTCTTCATTCGCAACAGCAACAAACAGGGGGGGAGCAATAAGTGGATCACGTCGGTGCTGTGCCTCGATAAGCGCGACGGGCGGATCGTGTGGGAAAACGAGGGGGCGGCCGCCCAGACCAACCATTGCGAGCTGATTGCCGATCCCCTGAAAAAGACGGTGACGCTGAATCTTTGGTCGCAGACGAGCAAATCGGTGGTCTTCCAGCTCACGAGCCACCCCATGCCGCCGCAGCCGCCGGCTCAAACCGGGGCCTTGGCGAGCGACATGGTTGGCCAGCCCGTCGGCCTCGTCGATCGCTCGATCGACGCCGCCTTCGACCTCTTAAGCCGCGGCCTGAACCCCGGCCAGCCGGTCCCTCCCGGTGCCCCGCCGCGGTAGTGGACCAGCCACCAATGACCAATGACCAATGACCAATGACCAAATCGTGACCAGACTAGTCACGGCGCGCGAATATTTTTGTGCGACTTACGGCGAGGCGCGGCGGCGCAAGTTGGCGTGTGGCAAGGGGCTGCGCAAATTGGCGGCGACGTAAGTGCTCTTGTCTCCGAAAATCCGCGCGCTACTTTCTTGACGCGCGCAAGTTCTTTTGCGAATGTGTACGCACGTTCCGTTGCAATGTGGATGCACGGGGCTTTTCGTAGGGTGGTTGAGCGCCGCGAAATCCATCTCGCGTTTCGATCGGGGTCGCGCGTGGTGCATTCCGCTGAGCAAACAACTCTTTTAGGTGGTTTTTCTACCAGGTTTCCAGAAACCCCCGTGTGTGGCCCTGGTGGTAACCAAAGAGCCGATTGTGGCCCAGAAGAGGGGGCCACGAAGAGTGCCAAAGAATTGTCGCAAAGCGTTGTCAGACAAAAGGTTGTGGCGAGTAATCTGGGGGAGGTGAAAGCCGAAGAAAAGGTGCCAGTGGCGAGCGCAGGTTTCCACGGAGGTGAGAATCGTGGAAACCAAGCGCAAGTGGTTACTCTGATGGGAGTTAGCGACGATTTTTGGGCAATGATGCCGAGCTGGCATGGAAACCAGACCGAGGCGTACGGGTGGCTGGGTTAGGCACTCAGAACCCAGCTGGGTTGGAGTGAAGCTCAGAAGGTCAGGGGTGGCCCGTCGATGGCTCGGGATTCGCCTCGGTTTGCTCCGCAAGATAGCAGGCAAACGACACCGAGAACCCCGCGGTTCGGTGCCGCTAGCACGCGAATTCCCCACTAAGGATGGAGACAATCGAGGGTTCCCGTCCCGGTGAGTTCCGATTGCGTAAGCTGTAACGCTAGAGGCGCAAAACCTTACGATGCTGCCAGCAGCGAATCGATAGAACACACGGACGTTTGCGGGAACGGACTCGTGACGCGGTCGGTGTAGGCGGCCAGACCGAACAGCAGCATCTCGCTTCCTGCGCCACAAGTCAGTCCGGATGGTCGGTGAACCGGCCATTCGATTCATCCATGCCTGCCCCCGCAGGCCACGCCTTGGACAAGGAGGTTGGCTGTGAAAGCCACAACACGTTTTAGTCTCGCGCTCGCCTTGGCGGCGCTTTGCCCGGCAGCCGCTCGGGCCCAGACGTTCGCGGTGAGCGACGTCTCGGTTCCTGCGGCCCCGGCTTCGTATTACTATTCCGACGCGAACATCGCGGCAGGTCCGGCTTGCGCCGCTCCGGCGTGCGCGGCGGCCGCTCCGACTTGCGCGGCGGCTCCCGCTTGCGGGATGGACCCGACCTGCGGCATGGCCGCTTGCGATGGCGGATGCGGCGACAGCTGCGACTGCTGCTGCAGCCCGATGCTCGACTGGCTCAGCCGCTGGCCCTGCGGTTGTTCGCTTGAATGCTTGGGCGAGAAGTGCAGCCTGGTTGATCGCTTCTGCTGCTTCAAGGAGCGGGGCGGCGTGATGGGCGGCTGGCTCGCGGCAGGTTACGTCTGGAATCCCTACCAGCCGAACGAACGGTTCAACGGGCCGATGACCTGGAACGACCGGGCCAACGAAGCTCAGTTCAACGAGTTCTATTTCTACGCTGGCCGCGCGGCCAACACGGAAGGCTGCGGATGGGATGTGGGTTGGCGAATCGATACCCTCTACGGCTCCAGCTACCGCTGGAACACGTCGGGTGGGTTTGAGACCAACTTCGGCAACAACCAGTTCTATGGGCTGGCTGTTCCCGCCATGTACGGTGAAGTCGCCTACAACAACCTGACCGTCAAGGTTGGCCGCTTTGTGTCGCCCGTTGGTTACTACACGATTGGCACGGCGAACAACTACTTCCCGATCCTGCCTTACACCTACCAATACGGAGAGCCCTTCACCCAAACCGGTATCCTGGCGACGCAAAAGGTGAGCGACAGCTTCTCTTTTGGCTACGGGATCACGCACGGCTGGGACAACACCGACAACACCGGCAACCCGCACGCGGGCGGCCTGCTCACCGGCACCTGGACGATCGACGAATGCCGTTCGTTCGCCTACGTCGGCGTGTTTGGACCGGAACCGAACTTCTCGCAGGTTAACCTGGCGAACAATGGCTTTGGCTACACCAACCGCTACTTCCAGACCTTGGTCTATACCCGCAAGTTCTCGGACGATGTGATGGGTGTGCTGCAAAGCGACTTTGGCCGCCAGGAAGACGCCGTCACCGCCGGTTCGGTGGCGAGCTGGTACGGCATCAACAGCTACCTCTACTGGAACATGACCTGCCGCCTGCAGTGGGGCGTCAACGGCGAATGGTTCCGGGATGACGGCGGCTTCCGCGTCGGTCAGGTGTTGCCGAGCTTCGGCAGCCCGAACGCCCGCGGTTATGCCCGTGGCGGGTTCGACGGCAGCTTCTACCGCTTCATGTTCGGACCGAAGTACTTCTTCACCCCGAACGTGTACGGCCGGGCCGCCTTCGTGGCCGACTTCTATGACGGCGACGCGAACGCCAACGGCGATCAACCCTTCGACGACGGCACGAAGGATAACCAGCAGGTCGTGGCTTTCGATCTGATTGCCACGTTCTAGTTTGCCGGACCGCCCGGATAGACTGACCAACCTCCGCGGCCGTGCTTGTCCCGCACAAGCACGGCCGCTTTTTTGCGCGCCGGGGTTTTGGCCAGGTTCGAATGGCGATCATTGCCAGCGGCGATCCCCCCATGATAGGTTGGAGAATCTCGCCCCCGGCGTTTGGCGAACGTTCGTTCGCGGCTCGGGGTCGGCGACCTCTTCCGATCTGGCTTGGAAGCCGTCAACTAGTGGAGCAGCATATGGCCCGGGACCTATTCGCAATCCAAGGCGAGCAATTCCGCCGCAAAACGGTAAAAGACATGCTCGCGCGGCAGCAAGGCGTCGAAGCGCTTATCGAAATCGCCGACCTCTGCGAAAACGGCATCGATTCGTTCTATAGCGGCGACACTCCCAACTTGATCGTAGAGCGCGTCTCCGATAGCCAGTTGTCGGTTCGTTTCGGTTATCGGCCGGGAAAGGGTGCGAAGGAAAACGAAGTCCTCGCGGGACCTTGCGCAGTCGTCTTCTTGACTCCCGAGGGAAAGCTTTTGTGGGCCGAGTCGGACGGTTGGGGCCAGCCCGACCAACTCCGGCCATATTCGCGGGCGGTCCCTCTCGACGCGCACCAGTACACTGACACCATTACCGCGAGACTCATCGCCTTCCTGAGCAAAGGGGAAAAGCAGTATGAGCGCGCGGCGGCCTGGTCCGCGGACAGCGCTGAAATCGAACTGTAGTCCGCGGCCCTAGTGAGCCATGTTCGCGGCACCCTTCGGCGGATCGCGGTGGCCATACAAGCTGTACAGCACCGGCATCAAATACCGGTTCAGCAGCAGGGTCATCAGCATTCCGCCCACAACGACCACGGCCAGCGGCTGCTGAGTCTGAGCGCCGATCTTGGTGGAAACGGCAGCCGGCAACAGACCCAGAATTGCCGTCAGGGCAGTCATCATCATCGGTCGGACGCGCTTTTCGGCACCTTGGAGAATCGCATCATTCAGCGGCAGTCCCTCGCCGCGGAGCTGATTGAAGTAAGCGATCGTGAGCAAGCCGTCCATGATCGCGACGCCAAAGATCGAAATGAAGCCAACGGCGGCCGAGATGCTGAAGTTCATCTGGCACAGCATGAGCGCCCAAATGCCCCCCATCGACAGCGCCACGACGTTGGCGAAAACCGCCAGCGTGTCGAGCAGCGATCGAAACGCCAGATACACCAGCAAGAACACCAGCAACATCGCCAGTGGAACGACAATCATCAGCCGCTGCTCGGCTTCGCGCATCTGGTCGAATTCGCCGCTCCAGGTCGCCGAATAGGGCTTGCGAAACAAGTCGGCGGTTTGATTCTGGGCCTCGGCCACCGCGCCGGCCAGGTCGCGGCCGCGAACGCTGAACTTGACGGCGATCATCCGTTTGCCCTGCTCGCGATAGATCGTCGAAGCGCCGGGCTGGATGAACTTGCCGTCGGGGTCGATCTTCCCTTCCGCGTTGAGCGGCGAAACCAGGTCCTGCAAGCGGCGTCGCGGCATGGCAACCGCCGTGTTGAGCGACGTGCCAAACGTTGTGCCGGTCGGCGAGAGCGACGCGGCCGCCGCGCCGGCGGGAGAAAGCCCCTCGCGCACTCCACCGGGATCGCTGCTGGCCACGCGGTTGTTATAGACCTCGACCGGAATATTCAAAATCGCCTCTTCGCTGTTGCGGAGCTGCTCCGGATAGCGCAGGGCGACGTCGTAGCGCTTTTCGCCCTCGATCATTTCCGTGATGCTGTTGCCGCCGACAGCTGTATGCACAATCGCGTTGACGTCCTCGACGCTGACTCCCCAGTAGTTGCACTTGTCC
This sequence comes from Pirellulaceae bacterium, assembly GCA_033762315.1. GTDB lineage: Bacteria > Planctomycetota > Planctomycetia > Pirellulales > Pirellulaceae > CAYLLN01. Next base: position 21,948 of record JANRLS010000119.1, on the reverse strand, counting down.
GCATCGACCGTCAGTTCCAGGTTTGGCTGCCCACGAACCCGAAAAACGCCGACATTCGTAATCCCGTTGACCGCCGTCAGGCGGGATGCCAATTGATTGGCCAGCCGCTCCAGCTCGGCAAGGTCCGGCCCGAAAATCTTGACGGAGTTGTCCCCTTTCACGCCGGACAGCGATTCCATTACGTTGTCGCGGATGTTCTGCGAAAAGTTCCAGTTCGCGCCGATGATGTTCTGCGATAGCGCGGCGTCCATTTCGTTGATCAGCTCGGCCTTGGTCCGCGGGCGCTTGGCCCCAAACACCTTTTGCCAGCCGGTGCGGTCTTTCACCGCCGGCCACTGTGACGGCGGCTTGAGCGGCAAAAAGAACTCCAGATTGTAAAAGCCGGTCGGATCGGTCCCGTCGTCCGGCCGGCCGTTTTGCGATACCACCACGCGGATTTCGGGAAACTCTCGCATGATCGCCCGGGCGGCGTTCGAGCGGTCGGCGGCCGCGTGCGGCGCAACATTGATCGGGAACGTGCCGCGCACGTAGAGGTTCCCTTCTTCCAGCTCCGGCATGAACTCGCGACCCAGACGCGGCAGCATGATCGCCGTCAGCACCAAGAGGCCGGTCATGAAGGCCAACGTCAGCGAGCGATTCTCCAGGCACCACCGCAAACGCCGCAGGTAGCTGCTCTTCAGCCAGCGGACGAGGAAATTGTCGGGCACCGGCTTGAGATTGCGAAAGAACAAGAGGCACAGAACCGGCGCCAGCGTCAGGGCCAGGATCAGCGCGCCCCCCAGGGCGAAGGCATAGGTATCGGCCATCGGGCCAAAGATCTGGCCTTCCGGGCCGCGCATCGTGAAGAGCGGCAGGAAGGCGCAAACCATGATCGCCGTCGTGAAGAACAGCCCCCGCTCGACCTCGTGGCAGGCGCGGTAAATCCGGTCCTTGAGCGATTCGTCGGAGTGCTGGCCCGACGTCAGGTGCCGATAAATGTTCTCCACAATGATCACGGAGCTATCGACGATAATGCCGAAATCGACTGCTCCGATCGACAGCAGGTTCGCCGAGCGGCCCCGCAGGTAGAGCATCGAGAAGGCGACGAGCAAAGCCAGTGGCACGTTGATCGCCACGATCAGGGCGCAGCGCACGTTCGTCAGGAACATGAGCAGAATGAGCGTCACCAGCACCATCCCCACCAGCAAATTCTCGTGGACGGTGTGCGTGGTGACGTGGATCAACTCTTCCCGGTCGTAATAGGGTTCGATCTTCACGCCGGGTAGCAGTTCTCCTTCGCCGCTGTTCTGGCGGGCGATTTCCTCCTTCACGTCTTTGAGGGCCGGCAGCGAGGCATCTCCCTTGCGGAGCAACACGATGCCCTGCACTCGCTCCAGCTCGTCGATCCATTCCTGGTGCGCGTCGGCGTCGCCGGACGGGTGGCCGTGCTGACCCGAAAAATCGGCATCTGCGGGGTAGCTGATGCTGATTCGCCCCATTCGCGGCTGGTGAGTCGCTACGACCCCGCGTTCGCCCAGTTCCGCCGAGTATTGCAGCGGCCCCCCTTCGATCACGTCCTCCACCCGCACCGGCACGTTGTTGACCGAGGTGATGACGGTTTCGCGTATCGCCTTGACTCGCGCCCGCTCCTCGTCGCGAAGGTACTGGGCGGCGACCGCGGGATTCTTCGTGCTGAGCACCGCCGGCGAGCGCATCGGATCGATGCCGTTGCCAATCAGGCCCACGCTGCGGACGTTGAGCAGGTTGTCGCCCTGCACCAGGTAGTCGCCGCCGATGTTCGCGTTGCTGTCGCGAATCGTCGCCTCCAACTGCTTCAGGCTGATGCCATACCGCAGCAGGCGATCGGGATCGGGACGAACCTCGTAACGCTTCACCGTGCCGCCGCTGCTGACGGTGTCGATGATCCGCGGAATCCGGCGAAACTGCCGCAGCAGCACCCAGTCTTGCATGGTCTTCAGGTCGTTGAGCGAATAGACTTCGTTCCCTTTTTCGTCCTTCGGGCCGCGCAGCGTATATCGCAGAATCTCGCCGGTTGGGCTCGTCGGCGAAATTTGCGGCTCAACGCCGCGCGGCAGGTTATCGACGAATTGCAAGCGGTTGATGACCTCTTGCCGGGCCTTCTGAAAATCCACGCCATACTCAAACTGGTTGCGCACGTGGGCCAGGCCAAATAGCGACTTGCTGCGCGTGTATTTGAGCCCCGGAATGCCGGCCAGCGCCACCTCCAGCGGAATCGTGACCTGCCGCTCGACTTCTTCCGCCGAGGCGCCCGGATACTTGGCGATGATTTCCACGATCGCCGGCGCCGGGTCGGGATAGGCTTCGACGTTGACGTGCCAGAATGCGTAGCCGCCGGCAACGACCAGGGCGCAAGCGCCGATGATCACCAGCAGCGGATTATCGAGGGCCCAACGAACAAGACGACTGACCATGACTTACCTGCGAGAAAAACATGAAATGGATTGACGGGACCCTGGCGGGTCATAGCGATTCGGTCCGCCCCGCTTGAGCTACTTCGATTCCGAGGGCTGGCGGGCGGCCAGCAAGTTGGAAAGTTCGCCCCCAACTCCCAGTGCGCCGGAGACGACCACGCGTTCGCCGGCTCGCAGCGGATTGCCCCCTTTGGCGGAGCTGTCGATGAAGACCAGGCTTGCCGAGCGGCGCACGACGACCACCTCGCGGCGAGCAAACTCCCGCAGGGCCGAATCGGTTTCGACGAACACCGTCGTCGAGTCCCCCTCTTCAATGACCGCCGTCGCGGGCACCACCACGACCGCCGGATTCGGCACGAGCTGGATCGTCGCGGTGACGAACTGGCCAATCGCCAGACGCCCGTCCGAGTTGTCGATCCAACCCATCAGCACTCCCGTACGCTGGGCTGGATCGATCACGCTGCTGATCAGCTCGAACTTTCCGTCGATTCCACGCTGGGCCGGATCGGATTTGAGCTGGACGCGCCAGTGCCGCATTTCGGGCGCGAGGCGCCGAACCTCCCACAGGTCCTCTTCATAGACGTTGGCCAGCACTTGCAGCCGACTCAGATCGGCAATCTTGAACAGGTCGTCGTCCGGCTCGACGATGTCGCCGACGTTGTAGTTCTTTTCGACGATCGCTCCGTCGATTGCCGCGCGAACCTCAATGTTGGCCCAGTTGGCGGTCACGTCGCGGTCGGTAGACAGCCTCTGGCGCGCTGGATCGACAGCGGGCTGGCTGGAGCGGATCGTCGCGAGTTCGGCGCGAATAGCGTCGATCTCGGCATCCGTGATTCGCCACGAGCGGAGTGTGCGCTCGGCGCGGGCCACCGCGATCAAGTCGGCTTCGACCTCGCGGCGGGCCTCGACAATCGTCCGCTCGGCGACCACGCCGGCCTGCAGGCTTTCCAGCCGCTTGAGCAGGCTTTCGCTCAGATGCAACCCCGAGAGGGCATCGACCAGTTCGCTTTTCTTTTCGCCAACTTCCTTGCTCCAGATGACCGCCAGCACCTGTCCCTTTTTGACCCGGTCGCCATAGCGCAGGGCCCGTTTCTGGCCGTTCTCTTCGATCTGCCCGAGCGAAACGATTTCTCCAGTGAACCGCGAATGGACGTGCAGCATTCGGCTCGGATCGAGCGACAACGTGCCGGCCAGTTGCAGGGGCTCGGCAGCCGCCGCGTCGCGCACCGGAGCGAGCGTGACCCCGAGCCGGGCCACGGCTTCGCTGCTGGCCAGGCGAATGGCAGCCGGGGTGTCGGGTGAAAGTTCCACTAACGTTTCGCGAGCGACTGGCGGGGCCGCGCTCGCCGCGCTGGCGGCGCGGCGGTTGAGCGCCCAGCCCCCGCCGATCATGGCGGCCAAGAGGGCCACCGACGAGACAATGACCAGAACTTTGCGAACTTCAGGCCGGAAACTCATGATTTACTCGCTGTGACGGAATTAGTTTGACGTAGGAACCGCGACATTGCTCTCTCGCGCGCTTGCCGCGCGGACTGCCGTCAGCACTGCCTGCGAAGGGCCACACGGATGTGCCGTGTCGCCACAAGCCGCGGCGCGCATGAACGGACAGGGAGAGGCGATTAACTTGCCGTTGCGGAGGAACCGATCTCACGCCCCAGGGGCAGAAAATCGGCTTGAGGTTTCCGGCTGCGGACGCGCGGCTTCTCCGCGGACGTTCACAGGAAGAGGAAGGAAACCTCGCTGGCGCGCTTAGATTTGCAGGCGCAGCAGGAAGAAGAAGTCGCCCGCCGACAGGCATTCCACGCTCGGCAAGGCCAATGTCGATTGGGCAGTGCGCCGCGTCGCGACGGGGAATTCCCAGGTGGCCAGAGTCACCAGGAAGCCGGCGTCGGTGGGCGAATCGCTAGGGTGCCGCTGGCGGGAACTCGACCAGCGATTCTGCCGGTCGGCCAGCCCAAAACTGCATCCGTGGTGATTGGCGGCCCCGATTTCGAGCTTGGCCTCGCCAGCGTCGTCCGGCTGCACGCGCGGGCACAAGGTGGCCCAGGCGAACATCCCGATCAGCAGCAATTGGAAAGTACAGCGATTCATGTAGGGTCAGCCGGCCGTGTCCGATTCAACAGGCGTGGATCGAGATGTTATCAAATTTATAGTCGCATTTGCTAGATTGTTCAAGCTGCTCGCAATCCGCTTTCATTACAAAACCGTAGGACTGGCTGCTAGTGCGCCATGCTCGCGGCTCCCTTGGGAGGATCGCGATGGCCATACAAGCTGTAAAGCACCGGCATCAGGTAGCGATTGAGGAGCAGCGTCACCAGCATCCCGCCGACGACGACGATCGCCAGCGGCTGCTGGGTTTGAGCGCCGATCTTGGTCGAGACGGCAGCCGGCAACAGGCCGAGGATCGCGATCAGGGCCGACATCATCATCGGGCGGACACGCTGCTCGGCACCGTGCATGATCGCCTCCCGCAGCGGCAAGCCGTGGGCGCGGAGGCGATTGAAATACGCGATCAATAGCAGGCCATCCATGATTGCCACGCCGAAGATCGAGATAAATCCGACTGCGGCCGAAATGCTGAAATTGGTGCCCGTCAGCAGGAGTGCCCACAGGCCCCCCATCGACAAAGCCCCAACGTTGGCGGCGACCGCCAGCGTGTCGTAGATCGAGCCGAAGGCCAGGTAGATGAGGACGAACACCAACACCATCGACAGGGGAACGATTAGCATCAGTCGCCTTTCGGCTTCGCGCATCTGGTCAAATTCACCGCTCCACGAGGCGCTGTAGGGGGCCTGGAACAGGTCTTGCGTCTTGTTCTGGGCCTCGGCGACGGCACCGGCCAGGTCGCGGCCGCGGACGCTGAACTTGACCGCAATCATCCGGTTGCCCTGCTCGCGGTAGATCGTCGAGGCGCCCGAACGGACGAACTTGCCGTCTTCGTTGAAATTTCCGTCGGCATCCAGGGGGGTCACGAAATCGCCCAACCGCCGCCGGGGGGCGGCGGCGAAGGTGTTGAACTCCGGCGCGAGCGATGTTCCCACCAGCGACGGGGTTTCGGCATCGGTCCCGGTGGCGGCCAGGCGGTCGCTGGCGCGGCCCGACGGCGGCCCCGTCACCCGGTTGTTATAGACATCGACGGGGATTTCCAGGATCGAAGCTTCGCTGCTCCGCAAATGCTCGGGAAAGCGGAGGGCGATGTCAAAACGCTTCTCCCCTTCGATCATCCGCGTGCAGGGCTTGCCGCCGACCGCGGTCTGAATGACGGCATTCACGTCTTCCACGCTGACCGCCCAATAGTTGCACTTGTTGGGATCGATCGGCAGCTCCAGGTTCGGCTGACCTTGCACGCGGAACACGCCCACGCTGGTGATGCCCGGAATTTGTCGCAGCCTTTGCTGCAACTGATCAGCGACTTTTTCCAGTTCGTTCAGGTCCGGGCCAAAGATTTTGACGGAATTGTCCCCCTTCACGCCCGACAGCGATTCCATCACGTTGTCGCGAATGTTCTGCGAGAAGTTCCAGTTGGCGCCGATAATGTGCTGCGAAAGCTCCGCGTCCATCTCGGCGATCAACTCGGGCTTGGTGCGCGGGCGCTTCGAGCCGAACACGGTTTGCCAGCCCGTGCGATCCTTCACGGCGGGCCATTCGCTGGGCATCTTGAGCGTGAGGAAGAATTCCAGGTTGTAGAAACCGGTCGGATCGGTGCCGTCGTCGGGGCGGCCGTTTTGGGACACCACCACGCGCACTTCCGGATACTTCCGCATGATCTCGCGGGCCTTGTCCGACTTGGTCGCCGCGGCGGCGGGGGCCACGTTGATCGGGAACGTGCCACGGACGTAGAGATTGCCCTCTTCCAGTTCGGGCATGAATTCGCGCCCCAGCCGCGGTAACAGGATGGCGGTGATAACCACCAGCACCCCCATGAAGCTCAACGTCGCGACGCGGTTGTCGAGACACCATTCCAAGCGCTTCAAATAGCTGCGTTGCAGGAAACGGACGAAGAAATTGTCTGGCTTGGGCGTGAACCGCTGAAACATGATCAGGCAGAGCACAGGGACGACCGTCAGCGAAAGGATGAGGGCCCCGCCGAGCGAGAACGCGTAGGTATCGGCCATGGGACCGAAAATCTGCCCTTCCGGGCCCCGCATCGTGAATAGCGGAATGAACGCACAAACCATCACGGCGGTGGTAAAGAACAGTCCCCTTTCCACCTCGCCGCAGGCGCTCAGAATCCGGTTCTTGAGGGGCAGGCCCTCGTTGATTCGCTCGCTCAGATGCCGAAAGACGTTTTCGACGATGATGACGGCGCTCAGCAAAATGATGCCGAAATCGACGGCGCCAATTGACAGCAGGTTGGCCGACCGACCCCGCAAATAGAGCATGCCGAACGCGACCAACAGGGCCAGGGGAACGTTGATCGCCACGATGATGGCGCAGCGAAGATTGGAGAGGAACACGAGGAGAATGACGGTCACAAGAATGAGGCCGACGACCAGATTCTCGCCGACGGTATGCGTGGTCACGCCGATCAATTCCGTGCGGTCATAGTAGGGCTCGATCGTGATGCCGGGGAGCAGATCTCCTTTGCCGTCGTTGACGGTCTTCACAAGTTGCTTGACTTGCTCCAGGGCCGGGAGCGAGGCCTCCCCCTTGCGGAGCAGCACGATCCCCTGCACGCGTTCCTTTTCGTCGATCCAGACGCGCTGCCCGTTGGCATCCAGAATCTCCTTGGCGCCGCCGCCGTGGCCGCCATGGTCGGCGCCGCCGGCTTCGCGTTCGGGATAACTGATGCTGATGCGGCCCATGCGGGGCTGGTAGGTGACCACCACCCCTTCTTCGCCGAGTTCCGACTCGTATCGCAGCGGCCCTCCTTCGATCACATCCTCGACGCGAATCGGCACGTTGTTGACCGAGGCAATCACCGTTTCGCGAATGGCCCGAATGCGGCTCCGTTCTTCTTGTCGCAGGTGCTTGGCGGCCACCTCCGGGCTCTTGGTGCTGATGATGACCGACGAGCGGGTCGGATCGGCGCCGTTGCCAATCAGACCAATGCTGCGCACGTTGAGCAGGTTCTCACCATGCACGAGATAATCGCCGCCGACGTTCGCGTTGCTATCGTGAATCGTCGTTTCGAGTTGTTTGAGCGTGATGCCGTAGCGGAGCAACCGTTCCGGATCGGGCCGCACTTCATAGCGTTTGACGGTGCCGCCGCTGCTGACGGTATCGATGATCCGGGGAACGCGGCGCAATTGCCGCAAGAGGACCCAGTCTTGCTGGGTCTTCAGATCGTTAAGCGTGTAGATGTCCTTACCCTGCTCGTCGCGGGGGCCCTTCAGCGTGTAGCGCATGATCTCGCCGGTAGGACTGGTGGGCGAAATCTGCGGCTCGACGCCGGAGGGCAATTCATCGACAAACTGCAGTCGATTGATGACTTCCTGGCGAGCCTTGTAATAGTCCACGCCGTATTCGAACTGGTTGCGGACGTGCGACAACCCGAACAGCGACTTGCTGCGCGTGTATTTCAGGCCCGGCATCCCCGCCAGGGCGACTTCCAGTGGAATCGTGACCTGCCGCTCCACCTCTTCCGCCGATGCGCCGGGATACTTGGCGATGATTTCAACGATCGCCGGCGCGGGATCGGGATAGGCCTCAATGTTGACCTGCGAGAAGGCGTAGCCCCCCGCGCCCAGCAGCGCGAGAGTCATGAGCAGGACAATCAACGGATTATCCAGCGACCACTTAACAAGACGATGAACCATGGGATGCCAACTTCCGAGTGCCAAAAGTAGGAGCGCGCGAAGCGCGGCCGCCCGGGCAGCGGCGCTCCGCCGTGATTGATTACCGAGTACTGGGGGCCGCGGCTTGCAGATTCGCGAACTCGCCCCCCAGGCCCACCACGCCCGTCACGACGACCTCCCGTCCGATCAATGCCGATAACTCTTCCGCATTTGGCTTGCCCGCACCATCCAGAATGCGGATCAGCACCTGGCCGTTCAAGCGCCGGGCAACGTCCACTCGCTGGCGCACCAACACGTTTCCTGCGGCGCGGACGAAAATGTAGGAATTGTCCCCCTCTTCGATCAGTGCCGATTCGGGAATCGCGACCGTTTGAGCATCGGCCGGCAGGTCGATCGTGACGGTGATGAACTGCCCCACGGCGAGCGTGAAGTTCGGGTTGTCGATCCAGCCGATCAGCACGCCCGTGCGCTGGGCGGGGTCAATCACGCTGCCGATCAGGTCAAACGAACCTTCAATCTTCTTGTCGGAGGGATCCGACTTCAGGTCGATCGCCCATTTCCGGGCATCGGGCGGCAGCGAACGGACGGCCCACAAATCCTCTTCATAAACGCTGGCCAGCACCTGCAGGCGGCTCAAGTCGGCGATCTTGAACAGGTCGTCGGCCGGCTCGACAATGTCGCCGACGTTGAAGTTCTTTTCGATGATCATGCCGTCGATGGCGGCCCGGACTTCGATTTCGGCCCACTTCCGGTCGGATTCACGAGCGGTGTTGGTCTGCTTCGAGCGAATGGCCGGTACTTCCTGGCGAACCGCTTCGATTTCCTCGTCGGTGATCCGCCACGAGCGAAGAGTACGCTCGGCCTTGGCGACAGCAATCAGGCCAGCCTCGACCTCGCGGCGGGCTTCGACCACCACGCGTTCGGCCACCACGCCGGTTTGCAGGCTTTCCAGCCGCGACAAGAGTTGTTGATTAAGATCAAGCCGCGACAGAGCATCCACCAGCTCGCTCTTTTTCTCCCCCACGTCCTTGCTCCAGATGACGGCCAGCAACTGCCCCTTCTTCACAGCGTCGCCGTAGCGCAAGGAACGCTTCGTTCCGTTCTCGCCCACCTCGCCCAGGGCAACGACCTCGCCGCCGAATCGCGAGTGGACATGCAGCAATCGGCTCGGATCGATCCGCAAGGTGCCCGGTAGCCGCAAGGCTTGCGGCCGCGGGCCAGGTGCGATCTTCACGGATTCAATGCCCAATTGGGCGGCGGCATCACGGCTGGCCAGCTCAACCGCCGACGGGTGATTCGCCGCCAACTTGATCAGGTGCTCATGAGGACGCGCGGCCGGCTGATTGGCCGTCGAACCGAACATCACGTAACCGACGGCTGCGAGCACGATGGCACCAATCGCAGCCGCACCAGCGAGCAGCTTTTTCATAAGATTTTGGGACATGGGGATCTTCCTGAACCGGGAACTTGGGGGGATCGACTCGCAATCCGCGCGTCGCTCGCCAGGCGAGCGCGGGGACCGACATGACTTTGTTGTGGAACTTCCAGCAGCGGCTTGGCGGTCAAGCCGTCGCAGCCCGGAGAGAAAGGCTACGCTGCATTTCGCGATAGTCGCCCGCTGCAAATCGCGCACGATGGCGCTCGAAGCGAGAGACCTAGCGCCAATGCTCTAAACCTGCAATCGCAGGAAAAAGAAATAATCGGCAGCGCTGGCAACGCCAGTTGGCTGTTGGCCTTCGCGATGAAAAGCCAGTACCTGCAGCGCGAATGCCGCGACACAGGTTTGGCTATCGCAACCGCCGAGCATGCGGTCAGTGCTGACCCGTTCGTCACTGTCCGAAACGAACCGACTGGGCCGCAGGATGCTCCCTTCGCCGGCAAAGTCCGCGCTCGAAACCTGGCGTTCGGTCTGGCCCCAATCTTGAAACAGGCTCGTGCTGGCGGCCAAATCGCTGGCGGCAATGGCAATTGCCACCCACGAAATGATCGAGGCAACTCGCGAGTTCATGAGTGAGCCTAGGGTAGTCGCAAGGATTACAGCGATATCGGTAACTTCGACGGCCGCGATTCGCACACCTTAATTTTCTAGCTTCGCTTAAGCTCACCAGCAAGAGTTACGCGTGAGAATTTTGGGATTGTCGTCGGCTGTCCTCGCAAAAACCCCCTGAAAGAGCTGGTTTGGGGGATGTTGCGAGGTGAGACTCTTCCCAGCCGTCATAAACCCCGCAAATCGCACGACCGCTCGTTTGAGACCAACAGCTAAAAATCACACAGTTGCTGGCTCGATACCACCACGGCGAGCCCTACGTTCGGCATACCCGCCCTTTTGAGTACGCTCGGCTCTTGTGGCAGAAACGCAACATACGGAATGATGAGTATGGTCCCTCTTCGATGCTGCGGCGCCGCCCTGGGCCTGCTGGTGGCATTCGCGCTGGGTGAGACGGCTTTGGCCGCCGAACCTGCCGCGACGCCGTCCGGCTGGCCTGGCACCGGCGCGGTGAGTCCGCCCAATTGGAGCAAAGTGTTGATGGCCGGGTATGACGACGACGACCCGCCGATTCGGCCCCCTGTCGTCGAAGACTTGCCCACCGTCGGGCCAACCGGCGACCCGCTGGCGGAGTCGGCACTGCTCTTTCCGGCCCCCAGCCCGCCAGGAATGCCCCTTGTTCCCGGCACTCCCGACCATTCCTATCCGGCCCAAAGCCCAGGGGCTTTCGATACTCCGGGGAGCTACCTCGATCCGGAATCGCTGGGTCCGCGCTGGCGGCCGGCTTATCCGTATAACGCAGAGGAGTACTGGTACGGCCACGATGCGGACGTCGAAAACTGGGGCGATTTGCTCGAGCTGCCTTACGTTCGCCTGGGCTGGTTCATCAATGCCGAGGCGACGCTCTATTTTCCCCAGATTTCACCGAGCTTCAATTCCGGAACCTATTTGCAGCCGACGTTTGCCACGCCAGTGACGCTGGGAGCGTCGGACCTCGACCGCAGCATCATGCCCAAGCTGGAGCTTGGTTATCGATATGAACATGGTCTGGGAGACATTCGCGCGGGTTATCGCTATCTCGGCTCGTCCGGCAGCGAAGCGCTGGGCGGCGGCTACGATAGCAGCGGCCAGGGGACGCTCAGCAGCGAATATCAGATTCACGTGCTCGACGTGGACCTGAACATCCTGGAGTTCAACTCCGAGGGGTTGCCGCTCTTCATGCCGCTGGTGCTCGCGCCAGGCCGTTTGGGGCTGGGCAAGCCGCTGCACAAAGGGTTTCTGCTGCCGCCGCTGGAATACCGCATGTACTTTGGCGCTCGGGTCGCGACGTTCTTCTATGAATCGATTGGCAGCGGCGACCTGATGACCGAGTCGGTGACCAATACGTTTCAAGGCGCCGGCGTCCACTTCGGCTGGGACATGAACCAGCAACTACGCACCGATTGGCCGCTCTTTTTGCACATGCGGGCGGAGGGCTCCGGCATTTTTGGGCTATTGTCGCAGCGTTTCTCGCGCACCACTCTGGCCGACTCGGCCACCGGCGGTTTCAAGAGCGATGGCATCGGCGTGCCGACCGTCGATCTGGAGATCGGCCTGGCGTGGGCGCCGCACTGGCCCTATCGCGACACCAGGTTCCTGCTGGCCTATCGCTATGAGGAATGGTTCTCGTGGGCGAACACCAGCGACTCGCAGGCCGAGTTGTATTTGAACGGCATCCTGCTGCGGGGCGAGTACAAGTTCTAGGATTCTCAGCTTAGGCGTCGCGAATCGCTGGCTAACAGGACGGGATCGACGGAAGGAACCGAGACATGTCACATTCCCAACTCACCACGTTGCTCGGCTTGGCGCTGGCGGGCCTGTGCCCCGCGCTGGCCCTCGCGCAGGGTTTGCCGCCAGGACCGTCGTCGCGGCGGTTCGGGCCAATGCCAACCCAGGGGCAGCCGCAGGTGCCGACTCCGGCCGCGCGTCCGGAAAGCCGGGCCACTTTCGTAGCTCACCAGCCCCCCGCGCCGCCCCCCCCCGCGCCGTCCGATGCCGTGCCGCAGCGGTTGCCGCCGGCCCAGCCGACTCAGCCCGCGCCGCCGACCGATCCCGCCGAGTCGGCCGAACCGATCGGATTCTTCACGCTGAGCGATCTGTCGGCGCTGGCCAATCAAGAGAACCCGCTGCTTTACCGCTCGGAGTCCGAAATCGAAGCGGCCATGGGCGAGCGAGTGCAGGCGGCCTTGTATCCGAACCCTCGGTTCGAGACGAATAACCCTGAGATCTGGGCCGGTAAAGATGCCTTCGTCAACTTCGGTTTTCAGCAAGATTTGGTGACGAAAGGTAAAATCCGCATCCTCAAGGCCGCCGCCGACCAATCGGTTCGCAGCGAGCGGGCGGGTTACAACATTGACCGGGCCCAAATGCTGACCCAGGTGAGAATGCAATACATTGACGCTCTGGCCGCCAAGCAGCGGGTGCTTTTGGCGCAATACATCGCCGGGGTATCCGGCCGCAGCCGCGATGTGGCCAAGCAGCTACAGCAGGCTGGTGAAGGGAACCTGACCGACGTGCTACTTCTGGAGAGCGAATACCAACTGGCCTTGGCGGAACTGGATCAGGCGCGGTCGCTGCTGGCGGGCGAGTATCGCCAATTATCCGCCGTGGTGGGAATTCCGCAACTGGAAATCCGCGAGATTGATGGCAGCCTTTTTCAGAGTCCACCCGAACTGGACGAGGCCCGCGTCACCTACTTCGTATCCAACGATAGTTCGTTCATGGAACGGATGCGCGCCGAGTTGATTCGCAGCCAGGTGCTGCTCCGCAAAGAAGAGGCGGATGCCTATCCCAACCTGCGGTTCGGTCCTGCCTTCCAATCCGGCACCTCTTCTGGCACGGCACAGTTTTGGCTGTCGATTGTGTTTGACATTCCGGTCTGGGATTTGAATCAAGGCAACATCCGCCGGGCCAACGCCCGCGTCGGCTATGCCACCGCCGACATGGAGGTGGTGCGGAATGAATTGATTCGACAAACCGCGGAAAAATTCGCCCGCTACCGCGCCGCGAAGCAAGTGGCTGCCCGTATCCAGGATCCAATTCTGCCCAATGCCCAGCGGGCGTTGTCGCTGGTTCAGGATGGTTTTGCCAAGGGGCAGTTCGACGTCAACCGCGTGCTGCAAGCGCAAAGAAACATGTCGGAGGTGGCTCGCGAGCATATCGAGGCGTCGGAAAAGGCCTGGACCAGCGCCGCTGAACTTGCGGGCCTCAGCCAGATTGAATACTTCCCGCTGGGGTCACCCCCCAAGCCTTAGCTCCGCCCCAGAGTGCCGCCGCCAGGGTTCTGCCCAGTCGCCACTCGACATCGTCCGTCCGCCGACCTATGCTAACACCGACATTCAGGAGCGCTTGCCGTGCGATTCTGGTCGGTGGCTTTATTGCTGATAGCTTGCGTTGTCGCGCTTCCCGTTCGAGCGGCCTGGAGAGCGTTGCCCACTGGCAACAGTTCTCAGACCAGCCTGGTTGAGCAGCTTTCGCCGGGCCCGGTTCCGGCCAAGTCTGCGGCCTGGGACCCTCGCGAATTCGTCGAGAAGCAGCTGGGTGCCAACTCTCCCAGCCTTTCGCATTATGGCCTCTCTTGCCCGCCACCAGCCAAGGCGGCTGGCGGGCTGTGCTGTTCGCTGGCCTCTCCGCCCGCCGCCTGCACTCTGTCGCTGCAGCTCCAGCATGTTCGTTGGCAGGTCTAGAAGCCCGGCCGCTGCCGCTGGTTTCTGTTTCTGCCCAGCGCCTGGTGCCTGAGTTTGGTTGGCACAAGGCGACTTCGGGCGCACCCTGATGCTGGAGTCGATTGCATGGCCACCCGTCCGACTGAAGAACCCGATCCCTCGCTCGCTGTCGATCTTCTCAAGATTGGCGCTTTCTTTGCCCTTAGCTTCCTGGCGGTGATCGTGATCGTGAATGCCACCATGTGGCTCATGGGGATGCGAATCTGAGCCCCGTGACGATCTTGGAAGCTCGCTATCGTTTCGGGCCGGGCCTGCCTGAGGTCCGGCCGCGCAGCACTCCGCACCGCGCAAGTCATTGGGGCGTCAAGAGTTAAGCCCGAGGAACCACGGCCCAGTGGCAAGTCGATCGGCTTGCGCGCTGGCGCAGGAAACCCTCGCCCACCCACCCGGACTGGACGATTCGCCATGTCACGGCGAAATTAGAATCCTGCCGGCGATCGACCGGCAGCGATTGTTTCCAGGCAACTTGTTGGAAGGTTTCAGGCAGCCATGCCCCTGATCGTGCAAAAGTTTGGCGGATCGAGCGTCGCGAATCCCGAGAAAATCCTGCGCGCCGCCCGGCGGGCGATCCGCGCGCAGCAAGAGGGGAACCAGGTGGTCATGGTGGTTAGCGCGATGGGGGATACAACCGACGACCTCCTCGACCTGGCCGCCCAGATCACGGATAAGCCCCCGGCTCGCGAGATGGACATGCTCCTTTCGACTGGCGAGCAGGTGAGCGTGGCCCTGATGGCGATTGCGATTCATTCGCTGGGGAACAAAGCGGTCAGCCTCACCGGGGCCCAGATCGGCGTGAAGACCGACGCCACGTTCCGCAAGGCGCGCATCAAAAGCATCGAAACCGCTCGCCTGCGGAAATCGCTCGACGAGGGAAACATCGTCATCGCGGCGGGCTTCCAGGGGATCGACGACGAATTCAACATCACCACCCTTGGCCGCGGTGGCAGCGACACCACGGCGGTCGCCCTGGCGGCCGTGCTGCGGGCCGATGCCTGCGAGATTTATACCGATGTCGATGGCGTCTATACCACCGACCCCCGCGTGGTGCCCGAAGCCCGCCGCACCAGCCGCATCAGCTATGACGAAATGCTGGAGCTGGCCAGCCTGGGAGCCGGCGTCATGCACAGCCGCAGCATCGAGTTCGGCAAGAAGTTCGACGTGCCGATTCACGTCCGCAGCAGCTTCACCGATGTGCCCGGCACCATGATCGTCGCTGAGCCGGAGCGGCCCGACCTGCCGGTGAGCGGCGCGGCGATCACCAAGGACGAAGCCCTGATTAGCGTGGCCGGCATACCCGACCGGCCGGGGACGAGCCTCGAGATATTCTCGCGCGTGGCGGCGAAGAACATCTCGGTCGATATGATCGTGCAGAACATCGGCGAATCGGGCCGGGCCGATATCTCGTTCACCGTGCCCAAGAACGAGCTGGCCGCAGCCCTGGAAGCGGTGCGCGAGGCGGTCGCCGGCTTTGGTTTGGGGAGCATCACCAGCGACGACAGCGTGGCCAAAGTCTCGGTGGTCGGCCTGGGAATGGCCCGGCAAACGGGGGTCGCCCAGAAAATGTTCCGCTCGCTGGCCGAGGCGGGAATCAACATCCAGATGATTACCACGAGCGAGATCAAAATCTCGGTTCTGGTGAGCCGCGACCAATCGCAGCAGGCGCTGCGGATCGTGCATGGGGCTTTTGGACTCGACCAGCCGCCGGCCCAGCCGATTCCGCCGTGGACTGGCCGCACGGCCGCCTCGGACGCCGCCGCCGTCGTCGCCCGACTGCAAGGAATCAACATGGAGGAGCTGACGATCGACGACATCGCCCTCGATCCTTCGCAGGCCCGCGTCACCATCAGCGGAGTGCCCGATAAACCCGGCATCGCGGCCAAGGTGTTTGAGGATGTCGCCGCGGCCGGAATTTTTGTCGATATGATCGTGCAGAGCCATCCGGCCATTGCCGGCTCGGCCACGCTGAGCTTCACGGTACCGCAGAATCAGCTCACAAAGAGCGTCGAAGTGGCGAAGAAGATTGCTCAGTCGCTCGGCTGCCAAGCGGTGACGAGCAGCCCGATCATCGCCAAGTTGTCGGTCAGCGGCGTCGGCCTGCGGACGCACACTGGCGTTGCCATTCGCATGTTCAAGGCCCTCTCCGAAGCCGGCATCAACCTCGAAATGATCAACACCAGCGAAGTGCGGGTGAACGTCGTCGTCGATGGCCTCGCCGGCGAGAAAGGGCTGAAGCAGTTGCAAGCGGCCTTTGCGGATGTGCTGCGGTAAAGGCGCGGGCGTCAAGTTATGGTGGGCTTTCCTCGTTTAACGGCAAGCCAGCGGCGTCTGCGTTGTTTAACCGCAAGCCGCAGGCGATGGCGTTCTTGATCGCTATTAACACGGTCGCCTTCGGCTCCCCGTTAAACGAGCCAGCGTCACCGCGAGACCCGAACCATTGGCCCTAATCCGCCAGGCCGTAGCGGGCGATGCACCAGAGGGCGTTGAAGAGGTCCTTGACGCCGATTTTCTTCCCCTCGGCAAAGCTGCGGGCGACATAGCGGATCGGCACTTCGGTCACGCGGACGTGCTGGCGGGCGATCTTGGCGGTCACTTCGGGCTCGAAGCCGAAGCGGTCTTGCTTCAGGTCGAGGCGCTGCAGCACCTCGCGGCGGAACGCCTTGTAGCAAGTCTCCATGTCGGTCAGGGCGAGGCCGGTCGTCAGGTTCGAGGCAGCGGTCAACAGACCGTTCCCCAGGCGATGAACGAACGACTTGTCTTGCGGCGTTTCGCCCAGAAACCGGGAGCCATAAACCACGTCGGCCGAACCGAGGACGATCGGCTTGATGAGAGCGACGATGTCGCGCGGGTCGTATTCGAGGTCGGCATCTTGGACGACGACCACGTCGCCGGTCACGCGGCGAAAGCCGGTTCGCAGGGCGGCTCCTTTCCCTTCGTTGTGCGGCTTGCTGATGATGTGAACGTCCCTGGCGCATTCGTATTGCTCCAGCACCTCGCGCGTGCCGTCGGTGCTGGCGTCATCGACGATCACAATCTCCTTGGGCACCGGCACCGCCACGACATGGCTGAGCAAACGTCCGATGGTCGCCCGCTCGTTATAAACCGGAATGACAATCGACAGCTTGAAGCCTCGCGGCAGGACATAGTCGCGATACGCCGGCTCATAGCGATCTTCGACCGCGAGCAGACTGGCCAGCCGCTCCAATTGATCGAGCGAGTAGCTGACGCGGTCAAGCGTCTTGGCATCGGCGGGCTGCGCAGCCAGTTCGGGGAGCATTTCCAAGGTGGGGCGGTTCATCGGTTGCTCGCCAGTTCGCGGGGAGTTTCGGGCTGATATTGCGGCAGGGCGGGCCAGATCGCGTAGCCGGTTTGCTTCGCGTCGCCAATGATGCGGCGAGCCGGGGGGATGTAATAGACGCTCGCGGGATCGTCGTATTTCGAGGCCCGCCCCCACAGTTGAGCCAGTTCGTCTTGATAGAGCAGCACCCACTGATCGCCCGCCTGCCGCATCGCCTCAACGCTCGGCTCTTGGCCGCGGGCGAGCAGCACGAGGTTTGGCCGCTGATAGTTCAGCGACCGGAGCGGATCGAACGGCCCGCTGCCGGGCCCCCGATAGCGCTGGTCGGGGCCGACATCGCCGATGATGAAGTCGAAGTGCATGTCGAGCATCTCTTGCGAGTAGCTCGTCCGGCAGCGGCCATCGATTTGCACCAACAGGCCGCTGTCGTCCGAAGTGCGCGTGCCGAAGGCGGCCAGGGCATATTGCGCCCAGTTGAAGGTGACCACCGCTTTGCCGGTCAGCCTTTCGCGGGCGATGTAGTCGAAGGCGGCGACCGGGAACTTATCGCGTTCGACTTTGAGGGTCGCCAGGCGAATCGTCAGTTGACCCGCGCAAATGGTGATCGCCGCCAGCAAGAGCACGGCGAAGACGCGCTGCATGAGGGGAGAAAGGGAGCGGGAGAAGGAGTCGTGCCACAAGCCCGACGCGCCAGCGAGGGTTTTGTCCAAGGCACCGGCATCCCTTGCTTGCGCCGCGGGCTTGTGTTGCGCGTCGGGTTGGTGTGCGCCAATCCCCAGGCGTCGCAAAACCGAATCGACGTGCGGGGCCATCCACCAGCCGAAGGCGATGGCGACAAACGCGATGTGCCGCACGTGCTCGCAGGCCTGCCAAATGAGCAGGGCGAAAATCACGTGCTGCGTCAGGTCGCGCGATTTGCGGCTGGCGACGAGACATGCGAGCCACAGCGCGAGAATGGCGATGAACGGATAGTTTTGCGGATCGGACCAGACCGGCGGCCGCCATTCGACAATTTCCGGCCGCGGCACGCTCAGGTCGTGAAACAGCCAGACATGGAACTGATAGCTATAGGGGTTGATAAACGTCGCCAGCACGGCGATGGTCGCCATCAGGGCAAAGCGGACGATGAGGCCATCGGCCGCCCGTCCCTTGTGGGCAATCGCTTCGAGGCCCCGGAGCCCCAAATAAGCGAACAGCACGCACAGCCCGGCCAAAAAGCCACCGTGGGCGTTCGTCCAGACCATCATCAGCACCGGCACCAGCCACAGCAGCTTGAGCCGGGCCGGCGAGTATTCCAGCGGCTGCTCGATTTGCGACTCTTGGCCACGCAGGCGGCGGAGCCAATTCAGGGGCAACTGCCAGCGCCCTTCCCAGCCCTCAAAGGCTGCCGAGAGGATCGCGAGTAAGATCGCAAACCCCGTGTAGGAAAAGAGTTGCGGCCGCAGGCTCCAGTGGCAACCCAAGCACACCGCCACGAGCAGCGTCGTCGCGCAGGCGGCGATCAGGCTGCTTCCTTGGCGAAGCGCCCGCCATAGAATCGCCCCCGCCACGGCCAGCCCGGCCAGGCATTTGACGATCAACAGGCCCGGTCCGCCGAGATGATCGGCACCCAGGGCCAGGGCATATTCGGCGATGATTTCGTGATTGAACCAGGGATAGCCTTCGGCGACATAGGAATAGGTCGTCGTCCGCGGCAGACCGCCGGCGAGGGCATCGCGACCGTAGGTGACATGCCCCCACAGGTCGGGATCGGCCACGTTCAGCGACAGGGCCACCCCGGCCGCCAGCAGCACGGCGACGATCACCGCCAGGTCCAAGAGGCGCGGCAGGTCGAGGCGAAGCGAAGGAACGGGTGGAATACGCAGGAGAGACATGGCATCGTCCGGCAAAGGTGACGGCCTGAACCATCGAGCCGACAATCCAGGCTGCCGAAATCTAGGTCGCGGTGGTGCGCTGGGCAGGCCAGTGGCGGCGGGACCAGCACTTGCGGCGGGTTTGGGCCGCCGCGCGGGGGCCGGTTATCCGGCTTAGCGCGGCTATAGCGGAGCATTACGATGAGCGTGGAAAGTGTGAGTGGGGCAGGCGTCTCGCCTGCCTTGACGTTTTCGGCAGGCGAGACCCCTGCCCCACGAATGCGAGCAGCCATGCAGCGACATGTCGAAATCGATGGCGTTCATTTGCACCTCGGCCAACCGCACAACGACGAGGCGCAGTGGATCGGCCAGGGGGAAATTCTGCGGCAACTGCTGGCCTGCTGGCTGGTGGTGAACGACCGCGATCTGCCGCTGACGCCGCGGCTTGTCGGCACGCCGGGGATCGGCAAAACGGCCCTGGCGATGGCGGGGGCGAAAACACTGCAGCGCGAGCTTTATATCTATCAGTGCACTGCCGATACGCGGCCCGAGGACTTGCTCGTCACGCCGGTGCTCTCCGAAAGCGGCAAGATCGCCTATCACGCCTCGGCCTTGGTGACGGCGATGATTCGCGGGGGCGTTTGCATTCTGGACGAAGGGAACCGGATGAACGAAAAGTCGTGGGCCAGCCTCGCCCCGCTGTTCGATCATCGGCGGTACGTCGAGTCGATCGTCGCCGGCATCAGCATTTCGGCCCATCCCGATTTTCGCTGCGCCGTGACGATGAACCAGGACGAATCGACCTACGAAATTCCCGACTACATCTTGAGCCGCCTCCAGCCAACGCTGCAGCTGGGCTTTCCCGGCCGGCGCGACGAAATGGCGATCTTGCAATATCACCTTCCCTTCGCCGAGCCGGAGATGCTGGCGATGACGGTCGATTTTTTGCAGCACGCGCACGAACTGAAGCTCGATTTCTCCCCCCGCGACGGGATCAACCTGTTGCGCTACGCCATCAAGCGACTGGCGCAAGATAGCACCCACCCGCTTGGCAAGGACAAAGCCTGGCGAGAGGCCTTGGAAAAATGCCTCGGCAGCGACGCCCTCGACATCGAAGCCGCCGCCCAGCGCAAAAGCCGGACGCTTGGCGAGAGCAACGTGCCGCTCGGCTTGGGCGACTTTTTCTTCGATCCCGATGACCCGCTGCATCCGGATCGGGAGGAGGATGAAGAAGATGAGTAATACCATGAACAATAACTTCTGAGGAGCGACGGCAGCGATGCCCGGCAACTTCGGATGAAGTACAATAAACAGCTGAGGGGCCCCCTATGACAACGCACGAATTTTGTGAAACTGCCGGCGAAGACCGCGTGGTGCGTGTCGCCATTCCCGTTGATGCCGCAGGGCAAAGTTACCGAGTGCTTGTCCAAGTCGAGCCGATTCAGGCGGTAGATGACCCCGATTGGCCCGAGGGATTCTTCGAAGGGACGGCAGGCAAATGGATCGGTGAACTGCAGCGCGCACCCCAGGGCGCATATCCAATACGAGCGACGCTGTGAACGGTTATCTGCTCGATACAAATACTTGCATCGAGTACCTCCGGCGGTCGAATTCGCGGCTTGTAGCGAGGATTGAGAAGGCTCGTCGTCGTCGCGTTCGCCTCTGTTCTATCGTCGTCAGCGAACTCTATTACGGCGCCCATTGCAGCTCCGATCAGGCCGGCAATGTTGCCGTTATCGATGAGCTACTGGAAACTCTGATCTCGTTGCAATTCGACGACCGTGCGGTCAGGAATTTTGGCCAACTTCGTCGCACGTTGGAGTCCACGGGGTCGATCATCGGGCCGTTTGATTTGCAGATCGCCCCCATAGCGCTTGCCAATGACCTGACCGTGGTTACTCACAACATCTCGGAGTTCACTCGCGTTCCCGGTCTCGCAGTCGAGGATGGGCAATCGTGAGCGAAGTACTTCAAATCTCTCCCCGCATCACTTGCCTGCCGGTCATTCATGGCAGCGGCGAGTTCGCGCTGGCGGTGCGCAGGGTGATGCTGGAGCAAAAATTCGACTGCCTGGCGGTGCCGCTGCCGGCGAGCTTTCAGGCGGATGTCGAGCGGGGAATCGAACTGCTGCCGGCAGCCGGGCTGGTGGTGCAAATTCCACGCGTTACCTGGGGCACGGGCCTCGACTGGAATGCGGAAGAAGAGCGACACGGGGACGACGAAGCGGACGACATCGAGGAGCCGCCGCGGAGCTACGTGCCGATTGATCCCTGCCAGCCGGTGATCGCGGCCTTGCGGGCGGCGATGTCGGAGCACATTCCGCGGGCCTTTATCGACCTGGAAACGACCCTCTTCAAGCCGAACTCGGCCGTCCTGCCCGATCCCTATGCCCTCAAGCGGGTGTCTCTGGAGCGGTTTGCGACGGCGGTCCTGCCCGCCATCGCCCGCCCAGCCCAGCAGCAAGTCCGCGACCGCATCCTGCACATGGGGGCCAAGCTGCGCGAGCTGGAACAGCGCTACAAGTCGATTTTGCTCGTCTGCTCGGTGCTCGATTGGCCCTGGATTCGCGAGGCGTATGTCGAACAAACGCCCCCCACCGCCGACCACGACGACGCCGGAGAAACGACCCTTTATCAGGCCGATCCGCGAACGCTGCTATTCCTTCTGGGCGAATTGCCGTTCATCACAGGGCTTTACGAGCGGGCGCGAGCGGAACTGGAGGATGACGAGAACCTTTCGCTCGACGGCGTCAAGGAACTGCTCATCACGGCTCGCGAGGCGTATAAGGCCGACCTCAAGCAGCGGGCCCGCAAGATCACGCCGCACCTGTTGCGGCAGTGCCTGAAATACATCCGCAACCTGTCGCTGATGTCGCGGCG
>JANRLS010000118.1:0-6622 GCA_033762315.1 Pirellulaceae bacterium | reverse complement strand
GCCCGCCCCACAGTGACTCGGCAGGCGGGACGCCTGCCCCCCAGCCGCACCACTTCACCCGGAGCAAGTTGGCTCCCGGCAATTCTCAACTTCGCGCGAGCGGGCGGACACCGACGCCTGCGGCTTGCCGTTAAACGAGGTAGGCGCGAGCGCGCAGGTGAGGGCGCGGCGCTCAGTTTGACCGTGCGGCCGGCGGCGGCTAGATTGGGGGGTAGTGAAGGGGCAAAGCACCGCCGCGATACCCTGGCCGAGGGATTTATGCACGGAAAATGGCGACTGGCAGTGGCGTTGCTCGCGGTATTGGCGGCGGGCAGCGCGGCGGCAAAAGAGCGCACCTGGACCGACCAGGCGGGCCGCACGATGCAGGCCGAGTTCGTCAAGGAACTCGATGGCGAGGTGACGTTGCTCCGCGCGGGAAAGCTGGTCACGGTCAAGCTCGCCAGCCTCTCGGAAAAAGATCAGCAAGTGGTGCGCGATCTGGCCGCCGGCAAGGAAGTGGCGGACGAGCCGGCACCCGCGCCGGTCAATCCGTTCGAGCCCGCGCCGAAACCTCCCGCCCCTACCGAGCCAATGCCGGCCCAGCCCGCTCCGCCGGCCAATCCGTTTGAACCCGCCGGCAGCAAACCGACCGAACCGGTCGAGCCCAAGCCCGCCCCCACCCCCATCGGCAAGAATCCGGTGCCGATTGTGAACCGGGTCTGGACCGATGCCGCAGGTCAGCAAACCACCGCCAAGTTTGTGCGCATCTTTGGGGGGAATGTCGTTCTGTCGCGGGCCGGCAAAACGATTTCGATTCCGTTCTATTCGCTCAGCCCGCCCGATCAGGAGCATGTTCGGGAGTTGCTCACCTCGCGCGGCCAAGAGGCGCTGATTCCGCCGCCGTCTCCGACCTCGCACGTTCCGGGAAGCGACCCCGGACCGCTTGCCGGCGACCCACCCGTGGCTCCCGCGCCACCGCCGCCGCCGCCAGTCTTTACGCCCCCACCGGTGAACAATGCGTTCGAGGAAATGCGGCGGATGCAGGAAGAAGCCCGCCAGCGGGCCGCCGAGCAAGCCGCCCAGGCCCAGGCCGCCTACGAACAGCGCCGCCAGGAAGAGCTGGAGCGGCAACGCCAAGCGGCGGCCGAATATGAGCAGCGGCAGGAAGAGGCCCGCCAGCAAGCCATGCAACGAGCCGAGGAGCGCCGCCAGACCGAGATCGTCGGCGAGTGCCTCAAGTGCAAGGGGAGCCTGACCCGCGCCCAAGGCGAAGGGAGCGTCTGCCCGCATTGTGGCATCACTTGGGAATTCGAGGTGGACCGGTTCGGCAACAAGACGCGGATCAATCCGGCGGTCGGTGGCGGAGCCGCAGGTGCGGGAGTAGCGCCGAGTCAGGTGGTCGAAAAAGCGGCGGAGGCGGTCCCCGCGATCGTGATGATTCTGATCGCCGTCTTGGCGATCGGCATTGGCGCGGTGGGGGCATTCGTGGCGATTATCGTGGCCATCGTCCGCGCCGCTTCGACCCCCGCGCAGTCTCCGCCGCGCTACTAGCTCGCCTTTCAATTTCTCCCGCACTTTCTGGAGTTTTGGGTATGCCGCGCGCGCTTATGGTTCTGGTGATCTTCGTGACTACCGCGGTTGGCTGGCCGGCAATGGCCCGCTCGGCCGACCAAGGCAAGCTGCGAATCGTGGTCTTTGGCGCGCATCCCGACGATGCCGAATACAAAGCGGGAGGCACGGCGGCCAAGTGGGCCAGGCTGGGGCATCACGTCAAGCTGGTTTCGGTCACCAACGGCGACATCGGCCACTGGCAAATGGCGGGCGGACCGCTCGCCCAGCGGCGCACGGCCGAAGCGGCAGCCTGCGCGAAAAAGTTGGGGGTGACCTCGCAGGTGCTCGACATTCACGACGGCGAGCTTGTCCCCTCGCTCGAAAATCGCCGCCTCATCACTCGCATCATTCGCGAGTGGAAGGCGGACATCGTCATTTCGCACCGCCCCTGGGACTATCACCCCGACCATCGCTACGTCGGCGTCCTCGTGCAGGATGCCGCCTTCATGGTCACGGTGCCGTTCATCTGCCCCGACATTCCGCACCTGACGAAGAACCCGGTGTTCCTCTTTTCCAGCGACGGTTTCAAAAAGCCGTATCCGTTTCAGGCCGACATTGCCGTCAGCCTGGACGACGTGTTCGACCAGAAGCTCGACGCCCTGCACGAACTGGCCTCGCAAACCTACGAAGGAGGCGCCAGCGGCAGCGAGGCCTACGTTCGCGGCATCCCCCCCGCCAGCGACGAAGCCGGCCGCCGGGCCTGGCTCCGCGAGAAGTGGGTTCAGCGCCAAGAGAACGAAGCCCGCCGCTTCCGCGCCTCCCTGACCCAGTGGTACGGCGAAGACCGCGGCAACGCCGTGAAATATGCCGAAGCCTTCGAGATATGCGAATACGGCCGGCAACCCACGCCGGACGAGCTGAAGAAGCTATTCCCGTTTTTTGGGGAATGAGGGGAGGGCGTGGCTATCCAATCGCTTGTTCATTAGGATGACAGCGAACTGAATGGAATCCCAAACCAGTTCGAGGCAGCGGTGGACCGCAAGCGAATTTTGAAGGTGACAGCCGGAAACCTGCGGCAAAACCATCTCTATGTCCGGGGTCATTTAGACTTTTTTCCCTCGGACGCCGTTGGACCCGCGCGTCGGAGCGGCCCGCGCGGCGTTGAAATCATGCTCGATGGACTGGGCCAAACGATCCAAACCGACATTCCGCGCGATGCCAAAACGGGAAGACCGCGTTACTTTCTCCGTGACCGGCGATCCATCGGCAAGTTCTATACGCATCACGGCATCACCGAAGGATCATTTGTAACTCTGCAGCGAATCGAGGAGCGACGATATGTTCTCTCTGTAACCAAGGAGAAGGCAGTCCCGAAAAGGCCGCGCGCCGTGGAATTTTTTTCCGGAATCGGCCTCGTCCGCCTTGCGCTCGAACGCCAAGGATGGGACGTAGTCTTTGCCAACGATATCGATCCCGACAAAGCCGAGATGTACCGCCACAACTGGCCGAAAGATGACCACTTGGTTGTAGGCGACATTCACGACCTAAAGGCGAGTGACATTCCCGATTGCGAGCTATTCACCGCGTCATTTCCCTGCAACGACCTCTCCATCGCAGGCCGATGGGAGGGGCTCAGCGGCAAGGAGTCGTCGGCTTATTGGGGTCTGATTGACTTACTTGGCCAACTCGGTTCGCGCAAGCCCCCGATGATCCTGCTTGAAAACGTCGTCGGCTTTTTGATGCGAAACAGCGGAAGCGACTTTGAAAAAGCCCTAGTGGCGCTCAACGAGCGGGGGTACAACGTGGACGCCTTCATCCTCAATGCGGTCCACTGGGTTCCCCAAAGCCGCGCCCGATTGTTCGTTGTGGCCCAGCTCGATAATGGCGAGCCGCGCCAGACAATCGCAACTGAATGCCACGTTCGGCCCGACGCCCTTTTCAAGTTCATCAATTCCACGAGTCACATTCGGTGGAACATCCGACCGCTTCCACCGTTGCCGATGGCGAATTCGAAACTGGCTGACATCATCGAAAAGCTGCCGGCAGATGACCCTCATTGGTGGAACGAGGAGCGCGCGGAATACTTCATGAACCAGCTAAGTAAGCGACATGCTGCGCAAGCTAAGCAGCGGATCGAGGCTCCAAAAGTGTCGTATGCAACCGCTTTTCGACGGGTTCGAAACGGAAGGAGCATGGCGGAGTTACGGACGGACGGAATCGCGGGATGTTTACGAACACCGCGAGGGGGCAGCGGCCGCCAGATACTGTTCAAGGCAGGGCGGGGAAAGTACCAAGTGCGGCTTCTGACAGCGCGCGAGTGTGCCCGACTTCAGGGAGTGCCGGACGACTACCGAATCGAGGTGCCGTTGAATAAGGCACTTTTCGGATTCGGCGATGCCGTATGCGTACCTGCAATTGAGTGGATCGCAAAGAATCGCATGGCTGAAATTCTGGGAAAGTAGCCGGAATTCATACACTCGTTTGCGCGCACGGCATTTCTCAAAAGGACTGTGCGTAAAGTCCGTGGACCTATAGTCGTTAGCTGCCAACACTATTTGGATGAAACGGCGAAGCGTCCAGAAGCTGTTTGGCGGCCGCCTTCGAGAGCTTAGGACGCGGGCGGGGCTATCCCAGGAGCAACTAGCCGACAAGGCAGGTCTTGACCGTAGCTATGTGGGAAGCGTCGAGCGCGGCGAGCGGAATATCAGTCTCGAAAACATCTGCAAACTTGCCGTGGCACTGGGCGCGGCCCCGTCCCAACTCTTGGAGTTTGTCGGTTCATGACCCCGCTCCAAGCGCATCGTAAGAAGCAACTCCGCCAGTTGCCAGGTGAAACTGGCGTCTATGTCCTTTGCGACCTGAACGAGGTGCCAATTTATGTCGGTCAATCCACAGATGGTATTCGAGCGCGGGTTCTGCGGCATTTAACGAGCGCGCGAAGCGACGTCATTGCGAATCGCATGCTCGATGTTTGGGAGGTGGCGTACGTCTGGGCATGGCCCCTTGAGGGGAAATCGCAGATCGACCATTTGGAACAGTTCCTCTACCATCGCTTCAATCGCAAAAGCAAACTCATGAACGGCAGTATCCCTGCAAACCCAGGCAGGCTGCCGTTTTCGGAACCACAGTGTCAGAAAGTCCAAATACTCCCGACTGAAGAGATCGGTAGTCGGCTTCGTCCGGAGCATAGGCTTCCGCGGCAGATTGCTCAGTTCAACCAACTGATGGACTATATCTTGATGGTAAAGGACGCTGAGCATCTTCGAGCCGCACTTGAGGCGCATTTCGAGCGACTTTCGAGGTACTATCACGACTTCACCAATCGACAACCGGACCCCGACGCCGACTAGCGAGTCCGCAGGAAAGCCGCTTAGCTTTGGAGCCAACCCCTAAGAAATCGCGAGTTCAAATCCTCATCCCCAAGTTCAAGCCAATCAGTGAGGTAGTCTCGCACGTCGTCCTCGCGCCCTTCAAACGGATTGGCGTAGTCGATGTACACGGTAATTTCGTGCGGTGAGTCTGGCGGGAATCCTCCAGTCCACTTCCGATAGTCATCTTCCAATTCGGGCCATTTGTCGTTGTTCATTGCGGTTGCTCCGAATGCCGTGATTGCCGGAAATTCTACGACAGATGAAAATTGCTCCCAAATTGGAAGCAACTCCCGTTATGGCCGACACGTTTTCCCGCGCTGAACGCTCGCGCATCATGGCGGCCGTCAAGTCCAAGGACACTACACCGGAATTGATCGTCCGGCGAATCGTGCATCGAAGCGGCTTTCGTTATCGACTGCCTGTTAAGGGCCTGCCGGGAGCGCCAGACTTGGTCTTTCCGCGACGAAGGAAGATCATCATCGTCAACGGCTGCTTTTGGCATATGCACGGGTGCGGACGGTGCAGAATCCCGGCCACTAAGCGCGCCTATTGGGTGGCCAAGCTCGACAAGAATCGGCGGCGAGACCGCCGGCAACGCCTTGAACTGCGCCGCCTCGGCTGGAAATTGCTGGTGGTGTGGGAATGCCAAACCGCCGCGCGCCGCCGGAAATGGCTGGAGTGCCGTTTGCGGGAGTTTCTCGAGGACGAGGGGTGAGGAAAGGCAGGTTAGGAAACCTGCCCCACTACGCACCATCCGCCAGCAACTCGCGCTCGACGAATTTGGTGTCCACGAGCCCTTCGGCGAAGGTTTTGTGGCTGAGAACGCGCTGGTGGAAGGGGGCGGTGGTTTGAATGCCTTCGACGCGCAGCTCGGAAAGGGCCCGCTGCATGCAGGCGATGGCTTCTTCGCGCGTGGGACGGTGCACGATCAGCTTGCCGATCATCGAATCGTAGTAGGGGGGCACGGTGTAGCCGGCGTGGGCGTGCGAATCCCAGCGGACGCCCGGCCCGCCGGGAACGAACAGTTGCTTGATCAGGCCGGGGCAGGGGCGGAAGTTGTGGGCCGGATCCTCGGCATTGATGCGGCATTCGATGGCGGCGCCGCGGGGGACCACGTCGGCCTGGGTGAACGGCAGCGGCTCGCCAGCGGCGACGCGAATTTGCGTTTTAATGAGGTCGATGCCGGTGACCATTTCGGTCACGCAGTGCTCGACCTGGATTCTCGCGTTGACCTCGATGAAATAGAAGTTGTCGTTTTGATCGACGATGAACTCGACCGTGCCGGCGTTGGTATAGCCCGCTTCGCGAATCATGCGGACGGCGGCGTCGCACATGGCCTGGCGCGTGGCGGCGGGCAAGCGGGCGGCGGGGCTTTCCTCGATCAGCTTCTGGTGGCGGCGCTGGGTGCTGCATTCGCGCTCGTAAAGGTGGCAGACGTGGCCGTGGTGATCGGCGATCATTTGCACTTCGACGTGCCGAGGCCGCTCGATATAGCGCTCCAAATAGACGCCGGCATTGCCGAAGGCGGCTTGGGCCTCGGTGCGGGCCTGTTGCAGGGCCGTTTTGAGGGCCAGGTCGTTGCCGGCGACGCGCATTCCCTTGCCGCCGCCGCCGGCTGTCGCCTTGATGAGCACCGGAAAGCCCATACCCTTGGCGACCTTCATCGCCTCGGTTTCCGATTTCACGGCGCCGTCCGAACCGGGCACGACCGGAATGCCGAG
>JANRLS010000117.1:0-8168 GCA_033762315.1 Pirellulaceae bacterium | reverse complement strand
CTGGCCAGCAGCCGATCAACGAGGCGCTCGGGGGCATCGGGGGAGTTGTCGCCCGTGAAGGCAGCGACCTCTTCAGGCGACGGCGGCAAACCGGTCAGGTCAAAAGTAACCCGCCGCAGCCACGCTCCGCGCTCGGCCGGGGGGGATGGCTTCCAGCCGCGAGCCTCAAGCGCCGCCAGAACGAAGGAGTCGATCGGGGTGCGGGGCCACGCCGAGTCGCGGACGGCCGGAGGCGGCACGGCTCGCACCGGTTGAAACGACCAATGCTTGCGGGCCGTGGCCAAATCGATGCCGCCGGGAGGCGGAGCGCTCGTCCGCGGATCAGGTGCGCCGAGGTTGACCCACTTCACAAAGTCGGCGATTACCGCCTCCGGCAACTTGGGCTTCTCCGGAGGCATGGCGTAGCCATCGGCATGACGAATCGCCAGCAGCAGCAGGCTTTCTTCCGGCTTGCCGGGCACAATCGCTGGGCCGGAATCGCCCCCATGCAGCGGGCCGGCCCGCGAATCGAGCGCGAGGCCCGCCGCCAGCTCGTCCGCCGCGGCCGAATGACACTGGTAGCAGTGCTTTTGCAAGACCGGCTCGATCTTGTCGCGAAACAGTGCTAGGCCCGCGCTGTCGGGTTCAGAGGCCGATAGGTCGCACAGCGGGAGCGCTAGTCCAAGGCACAACGAAACAAGGCAGCTTCCGCGCATGACTTGAACTTACACCAGATCGGGAGGGCGGGCCATGATTTCCTGGCGTTCATAGACCGCGGCACCTAGCCCCCGGCCAGTGCTCGCGAAACATTCTTGGCGATCGCCCGCTCCGCTTTGTCTTTGAACATCAGGGCGGCGAAGGGCAAATCGACCTCGACCACCACTTCGGTCGGCAACGCCTCGGCCCGTCCCTTGATGGTGAAGGCCATGCTTTTGAACGTGAAATCGGCGGCCGTGTCGGTCTTGTTCAGCACCAGGTCGCTCCCCTGAAAATCGGTCACGGTTTTGGCCAGCGCCGTCTCGACGCGGGCAAACGCGGCCGCCGGTTCGAGCGTGTGCGGCGTGCGGACAATGAGCTTCGGCATGGGCTGGACCTAGATCAATTCCTTGATTGGCCTGACGGCCGGATCGACCAGATACTGCGGCCGGCCGCGGAAATCGAACAGGCGCGGGGCGGTGGCCAGGTTGATGCCGAGATTGCGATAGAGCGTGGCGTGGACTTCCTCGAAGGTGACGGGCCGTTCGGCCGGCTCGCCGCCGAGGCGGTCGGTCTGGCCGATGACCTGGCCGGTCTTCATGCCGCCGCCGGCGAGCAGGGCGCAGCTCACGCCGGGCCAGTGGTCGCGGCCGGCATCTTTGTTGATTTTCGGCGTGCGACCGAACTCCCCCCAGGCGACGACGGTGGTGTCGTCGGCCAAGCCCCGCTCGTGCAGGTCTTCCACCAAAGCCGAAACCGCCTTATCGAAGATCGGCAGCTCGCTCTTGGCGTTTTTGAAGTTGCCGCCGTGCCAATCCCAGAAGCTGTAGTTGATGGTGACGACCCGCACCCCCGCCTCAACAAGCCGCCGGGCCAGCAGCAGATTCTGCGGCACACGCGGAGCGCCGTCCCCCATCGCCCGCTTGGGGTCGTAATAGCCATAGCGGTCGCGCGTGGCCTGGCTTTCCTTCGAGACGTCGAGAGCGCCAAAGAACTCGGACGAGGTGAGGATGCCCATCGCCCGCTGGGTGAAGGTGTCCATGCCGTCCATGGTGCGCGAGCCGTCCCACTGACGGCGGAACTGATCGACCGAGGCGAGCAGGGCCTTGCGGTCCCCCAGGCGGTCGGCGGTGATCCCTTGCAGCACGAGGTCGTCCTTTCCCTCACCCATCGGGCGGAAGGCGTTGTGCCCCAGTCCGAGGAAGCCGGCGCTCGGCTCGTTGTAGGGTTTGTGCTGGGTGACGTAGGCCAGGCTGACAAACGGCGGCACGCCCGCCGCGACCGGCCCCTGCAGGCGCGACGATGCCGAGCCGATGTGCGGCCAGCCACCGGCCGGCGGATTGCTGCTGAGATGCCCCGTGTAGCACTGGTAGCCGGCGTGTTCATCGCGGCAGCCGACGATCGTCCGGATCGGCACCAGCTTATCCATGATCCGGGCCAGGTTCGGCAGCAGCTCGCCGATTTCGATGCCGGGCACGGCGGTGGGAATCGGAGCGAACTCGCCGCGAACCTCGACCGGAGCATCGACCTTGATGTCGTACATATCCTGGTGCGGCGGCCCGCCACACAGGTAGATCATGATCAGCGACTTGTGCCGTTTGCCTGCCTTGCCCGGCTCGGTCGCCGCCTGAGCCTGTTCCAGCGCCAGCAGGTTTGGCAACGATAGGCCGCCCAGACCCAGCGCACCGATCCGGAGGCAATCGCGGCGGGAAATGCCGTCGCAGTGGCGGCGAGAAGTGGAAGGGCCGAGGAGGGTGAGCATGAGTGAATCTCTTGTGACCAGTCGGGAATCCTCCCGACTGGAATTGAACCAGCGACTTACCGCTTATAAGACGGTCGCTCTGACCACTGAGCTACGGGAGGGAAAAAAAGAATGGATATGTATCATGGCATTCGACTTAGGAACGACCTTGGGTCAACCAGTCACGTTGTTTCTTCGCAGCCGCCAACAGTTCGTCGTCTTCGACTTCCCAGGCCGACTCCTGCGCGGGACCTCGCGCCAGGGTGGCCAGATTGACAATCAACTGGCCCATGCGCATTCCGGGACAAAGCGAGGAGACCTCGGAGAGTACCTGCATAAGCTCGTCGCGCTGTGCGGCAATCATGGCAAGCGATCCTCCACCCTTGGCAAATGACTCAGCTTCCCGGCAAGCTCGCCGATAACCTCGACTTGAACAAGGACGCCCGGCAACAACTTGGCAACCCGTGTGGCACGCGTAACGCCATCCGTGATCATCAACTCCTCGTCCTCGCCACGGTAAACAAGGATGTTTGGCATGCCCGCAATGGAACGACCAAATTTCGCGATCTGACGTTGCAGCTTGAAGGGATCGGCCCCGCTACTACGCGAAGCCGGCAAACGAAGTTTGCGGGGATCAACCTGGAGCAAGGGAGGCATTGCCTGGTTTCATTATACCCCGGGCGATCAACACTTGCGGCACTTGGCAGGCGCTCGCGCCTGCTCCACGGCTAAATCACTTCCTTCAACGGCTGGACCCCTTCATCGACCAGATACTGCGGCCGGCCGCGGAGATCGAACTCGCGGATGGCTCGCATGTTGAGGCCGAGGTTGTGATACAGCGTGGCCCATACTTCCTGGAAGGTGACGGGCCGCTCGATGGCGTGCTCGCCCAGGCGATTGGTCGCGCCGATCACCTGGCCGGTTCGCATGCCGCCGCACGCGAGCAAGGCACAGCTAACTTGCGGCCAGTGGTCGCGCCCCGCGCCGTTGTTGATCTTGGGTGTGCGGCCGAACTCACCCCACACGACAACCGACACGTCTTTATCCAGCCCCCGCTCGTGCAAATCGCTGATGAGGGCCGCGGTTGCTCGGTCGAGCAGCGGGCCGTCGTCCCGCACCGCCTTAAAGTTTTGCCCGTGGTGGTCCCAGCGGCTGAAGTTGAGCGAAACGACCCGCGCGCCGGCTTCGACGAGGCGGCGGGCAATCAGGAAGTTCTCGGTCAACTTCGGCGCGCCGTCGTCGCGGAACTTGGGATCCCCCTTGCCGTATTTCTCGATCAGGGCCGGGTCTTCCTTGCTGGTGTCGAGCGCATCGGCCAGGGCCGAGGATGTGAGGATGCCGACGGCTTGCTGGGTGAAGCTGTCGAGGCCGGCCATTTTGCCGCTGGTGTCGATGTCGCGGCGGAATTTGTCGAGCGAGCCGAGCAGGTTCTTGCGGTCCGAAAGCTGATCGAGCGTGATCCCCTTGAGGACCATGTTGTCGGTCTTGCTGGTTTCGTCGCGGCCGCCGACCAGCTTGAACGGGGCATGGGCAATGCCGAGGAAGCCGCCGTTGCCGTCGTAACCCCACGGGGCGTGGTCGGTCTTGTAGCACAGGCTCAGGTGCGGCGGGATCGTGTTGTTGACTGGCCCCTTCAGCTTGCTCACCCAGGCCCCTGCTGCCGGCCAACCGCCTGCCGGCGCCGGGTTGAGCGACCGCCCGGTCATGCATTGATACGCATCGTGCCCGCCCCCCGCGCCAACCATCGAGCGGATGAACACGCACTTATCGGCGACCGCGGCAATCTTGGGAAACACCTCGCCGATCTCGATGCCGGCGACATTCGTCTTGATCGGCTGGAACTCGCCCCGAATTTCAGCCGGTGCATCAACCTTGATGTCCCAAAAATCCTGGTGCGGCGGCCCGCCCGGCAGGAAGACATTGATAATCGCCTTGTGGCTCTTGCCGATCCCTGCCTGCGCCTCGGCCGCCAACAGTTGCGGCAGCGACAAGCCCCCCATCACCATGCCGCCGATCTTGAGAAAATCGCGCCGCGTTTGGCCATCGCAATGCGAACGTTCGGCACGGCCCAAGATGGAAAGCATGGCAAGACTCCTTCTGGTGGGATCAAGTTCCGGCGGGAATCGCCCAGCACGCGCGCAATCGGCGCGGAGCGTGCCAGACTAGGGCAATCGTATCAAATCCGCTTGATCGGTTCAAGCATTTATCGGCAATTGCCAGTCGCCGCGCCAGCGAGAAGAGTCTGGCGACAGTACATGGGCCAAGAGCGTCTCTTTGGTCATGCTGGCGCGCGGGAAGTGCCGGTAGTCAGCTCCTGCGATGGAATTGCCCTAAACCTCTGCGGACAAATGGCTTACAGCTTGACGTGGAGTTGCTAAACGTTCCACAATGACCCGCATCGGTGCAAGACAATCAATCGTCATGCGACGGAAATGCAGCCCACCCTCTTCCAGAGACTGTTCACCGACAATCGACCGCTATGGTTCCTGATGGCGGTGGGTGCAGCGGTTTCCGTTGTCTGGGTGGAGTCAATTCTCGTGCCGACGGTTACCGTCTCGCGATGGAGTCTATTCTGGTCCATCGTTCTGTTCCCGGTCGCGGCGTGCTTGGGTGCCGTTCTCGGCGCGTTTCCTGGCGGGATGTTCCTCGGAATCGTGTTGCGGTGGATTGAGTGGCGTAACGGGGCACCATTTCACGAAGGCGATGAAGTCGTGATCCTGTCCAAACGCTATCCAGGACGCGTCACGCGCATCTATGAGGTATGGGCAGAGCGCCATGAGGTTCGCGTAGAACTTGACGAGAGGGCACGAGAGGATGTGACAGACGTGTTCTCATTTCTAGACGTTTGTCGGCGGCGGCCGGCCGTCGAATAACCGCGCTCTGCATCGGCCCTGACAGATTGCAAGACATCCACGCCACCCGCCAAGAAAATCAATCATTCGGCAAGGGAGGACGCATGCCCGAAAAACATCGAGTTTACGCCATGCCCTTTGCGAGCGTCTATCCGCACTACGTTGCCAAGGCCGAAAAGAAAGGCCGGACCAAGGCGGAGGTCGATGCGATCATTTGCTGGCTGACTGGCTACACGCAGAAGGACTTGGAGCGGCAGCTCAAGAAGCAGGTGGACTTTGAAACCTTCTTCCACGAAGCCCGGGCGCTCAACCCGGCCCGCCATTTGATCAAGGGGGTCGTCTGCGGCATCCGAGTGGAAGAGATCGAAGAGCCGCTGATGCGGGATATTCGATATCTGGATAAGTTGATCGACGAACTGGCAAAGGGGAAGAAAATGGAGAAGATTCTGCGGACCGAGCCAAGCGAGACCGCCGATTGACTACCCGCTCGCCGGCGCGCCGCTGTTGGCTTCGGGTCGCAAGAGCTTGAGCAGCATTTCACGCAATTCGCGCACCCGCATCGGCATCGAAAGAATGACCCGATGGTCGGAAAGCTGCGCCGCCCTAATCAAGTCGGTTTGCTTGTTATCGACGAAGAGCACCGCGGGAATATCCTTGGTGTGCGCCCGGGCGCCGAATTCGTTGAAGGCGGTGAGGGCGTCTTCCCCCAGGTTCGGGCAGCAAAAGATCACGCCGTCGGCCGGCTTGGGCTCACCATCCACAAAGCGGTTGATCGCCCGCACCGGATCGCTGAACACCAGCACGCGATAGCCGTGCTTTTTGAGCCGTTCGCGGAGCAGGTCCTGCATCTCGATTTTCGATTCGATCAGCATCACCGTGCGGTTAGCCCCTTCTTGATCGGACGGAATCTTCGCGGCTACCCCTTGCTCGCCGGCGCCCAGCGCTGCCGACGAAGCGGCCGCCGGTTCGGGCTCCGAAAAGTCTCCCGCCTCCATTTTGACGAGAATTCGCTTGGCGTCGTCGTACATTTCCTTCGCCGTGGAGTGCCGCTTGTCGGCATTCAGCTCCAGCGACCGCATGACGAAGCTCGCCAGCCGGGGGGGCAAGTTCGGCTCGAGCGACGTGATCGGCTTGATGTTCTGATAACGGGCGGTCGAAAGCCGCTGCATCCGGTCCTTGGTGTCTCCCAGGGGGGAAACGCCGGTGAGCATGTTGTAGAGAATGGTGCCGACGAAATAGAGATCGCTGCGGGGGTCGTTGTTGCGCACTCCGCTGGCCCGCTCCAGCCCGGCATAGTCGATCGTCCGCGGGTTGCCCGATTCGTCTTCCTTGGCGCCGGCCGGCTGCAGGCCCGCCAGGCCGAAATCGACCAGCTTTCCCTTGCCGCGGCTGGTGACGAGTACGTTCGACATTTTCAGGTCGCGGTGCGTCATGCCGTGCTCCGAGGCGTAGGCCAGGCCGGCAAGAATATCGACCGTGATTCGCATCGCCTCCAGCGGCTCGAGCTTCTTGCGGACGCGGGTGAACTCGCGCAGATTCCGCCCCTCGACAAACTCCATCGTCAGATAGGGCGTGGGGAGCAGCTCCACTTCGTAGATCGGCACAATGCTGGGATGCCGCAGCTTCAAACCGACTTTGCCCTCGCGCACGAATTGCTCGGTCATCGCTTTGTCTTCGCGAAACCGCTTGCGGAGCGACTTGACCGCGACAATGTGCCCGTTTTTCGCGTTCACCGCGCGATAGACCCGGGCGAAGGTGCCGGTGCCGACCAGATACAGCACCTTGTAATCGCCGTAGAAATAGCCTCCCTTCTCTCCTTTCAGCAGCCGGTCGAGCTGAAAGTTCGTGAGCAGGTCTTTGCGCAGGAGCAGGCTGGTCATGTCGGCCAGCGCAACGTCGCGCGTGCCGAGTTCGGCCCGCAGCGCGTCGATTTGACGCGCTTCGAGCAGCCCGGCATCGATGATCCGCTGGCCGAGTTGTTCGGGGGTGATGGCGTCCGACATGAAACCCGCGCGTGGCAAGGAGCGGAGGGACCCGCGGTTCCGGCCGCGAGCGCTAGGAAGGACCCGCGAGAGAGGCAGCGAGCCACTCCCTTCATACTATTCGGCGGCTCGAATTCTCGCAATCCGCCGAGCTTGCCTCGTGCCGCGTCGATTGGAATCTGGGGGGACCAACATTACTTCGACACCAGCGCCAGCGGGATGTCGTTGTCCCCCGGTTTGACCTCGACCTTCAGATCCGAAGTCGCGGTGCCCCGATATTTGTCGGGCGTCAGGGGGCGGAACTGCGGCTCGTCGTTGGGATTCTGCAACGGCAGCGGCTCGTTGGCGACCACCGTCGCGGCGTACTTCCCCGGCGTAAGACCAGCGTCGGATCCGGTACTTAGTTGGTAGCGTCCTTGGGCATCAATTTGGCCATAGGCGAGCGCTCCCTGTTCGACCGGATGGAACGTGACTGTCCCCCCGCCGCGGGTCAATGGCTCGCCATCGAGCGTGACGAGGCCGTACACTTTCGCGGCGTGCGGGCCGCCGCAGCCGGGGACGACCGCGAGACAACCAGCGACCAGCAGCGAGAGCAAGGGAGTCTTCACGAAGAGGCCCAAAGGCTAAGGAACGGCGACCGCCTCGCCGCCGGCGCGGGTGCCGAGGTTGCAATAGAGGCGATAGTCGATGGTTTGTGGCAACATCCGCACGCTGCCGTCGCACAGGGCAAACTGCGCTCCCCCCGGATGCCGACTGCGGAAACTGATGAAGGTGTGGGTCGAGTCGAGGCCGTGCAGCGTGCCATCCGACATGCCATCCTGGAGCAACTGAGCGGGCGTCGGCATGGTGTTGATGGGGACGTTGTTCGCCGCCAGGGGCATGTTGCGGGTGAAGGCGGCGAGGTGCATCGACTGCGAC